>JBEVKW010000070.1:0-6140 GCA_040509495.1 Chitinophagaceae bacterium
TATTCGACCGCCTCAAGGCTTTCGATCAACTCCGCTTCGGCCTCGCCAAGCTGCGCCTCCAGCTCTTCTATCTCCTTGATCTCCGCTCGAAAGAAAGCCTCGATCAAGTATTCATCCGGTATCAGGCTCTCATTCCATCCGATTGAGACGATGGTCTTCAGGTCGTACTTGATCGTCTGCCACCAGTTCACAAACACACCGGCCACCTGAAACTCGTCGAGCACCCCGACGGTGATAAGCTTCTGCTTGATCGTCATCAACAACTCGGCGCGTACCTGCGGCATGATGTTGTTGTTCTCAAGCCTTGCGAAATCATCGCGCGCCACCGTCCACCACTCGGCGATGTGCTCGTTCATCGTCCGGTAAACTCGCGCCAGCCCCTCATCACCCTCGATGATCGCTTTGATAGTCGCTTTATCACTCGCCTCAGCTTTGAACGAAAGATAGCCTGCTGACTTCGGCTCAAAAATCACATCTGGCTTGACGTTGAACTTATCGAAGAGTTTAGCCTTCGCCTCCACTTCTGCCGCAGGAACTCCGCCGAGCAGATGCGCCCTCACATCTTCCGGCTCCGGCGCGGGCGTATTGTCCACATAGCGGCGTATGTTCAGGTTGAAATCGTGCCGCTCAATCTCTGAGCGATCAACCCGCCGCGAATACTTCGCAATCTCCAGCTTGTGTGTGAACACATAATCAAGCTTCTCTACATCCTCAGGCCGTAAGCGTGTCTGGTTCTTCCCCTCCGCATATTCGGCATCGGCATTGATAAATAGAATCTTATCGCGCAATTCATCTGACTTGTTCTTGTTAATGACCAGCACACACGCCGGGATGCTCGTACCGTAAAACAAGCGCGGCGGCAGGCTGATGATGGCTTCGAGGATGTCGTCTTTGACGATCTTTTCACGGATGACCTTCTCCTGCCCGCCCCGAAACAACACGCCATGCGGCATGATAGTCGCCATCAAACCTTTACTGTCGAGACTGGCGATCATGTGCTGCACGAACATCAGATCAGCCTTCTTACCCGTCTCCGGAGCAAAGCCATACCGGAAACGATTCTTGAACTCCATCGTCGCGCGATTGTAATTCTGAGAGAAAGGCGGATTGGCCAGAACACGGTCGAACCGTCGGATGCTCCCATACTCCAAGTGCAGCGGATTTTGCAGGGTGTCGTCGTTCTCTAAATGAGCGCTGCTGATATTGTGCAGGATCATATTCATCATTGAGATCGACCACACTGTCCCGCTCGACTCTTGACCAAACAAATTCAAGTTACGGCTATTCTGCCCCTGTTCCTCCACATACTGGTGCGACTGAATCAGCATACCGCCCGCTCCTACTGTTGGGTCATAGATAGACATCCCCTCTTGTGGCTTCAAGAGTTGCACCAACAACCGCACAACCTCACCAGGCGTATAGAACTCTCCTGCCTTCTTTCCCGCGCTATCAGCGAAGAACTTAATCAGGTATTCGTAGGCCGCACCGAGCAGATCAGGAAACTCAAAGTTTTCATTAACAAGAATAAAGTTGGGATTATTAAAATGGTCAATCAAGTCTTTCCAACGCTGGTCAGGAATCTTGCTCTTACCTTTGACCTCATTGAAATTGATATTGTTGATGAGAACCCCGGCAAGTACATCATTGTCGTTTTCTATGCCGGCGACGGCCTGATTTAAGCGCTCGCCAATCTTCTCCTTAGCGTCTTTGAGTGCTGGATAGAAGTCGCCATTCTCATCGGTAAATGACTCGTTCCATCGTGCAATTTTCGGGACGAAGAACGAATCGCCGTACGAAGTCTTATCCTCCAACAGTTCTTCAATCTGTGCCGGCTCAAGATGTAAGTAAGCCCGTCTGATGATCGCTCGTTTGACATCGAACTCATCCGACATACGCTTGATAAATAGCATGCCGAAGATGAATTCTTTGAACTCCGAGGCATCCATTTTACCCCTGAGTATGTCGGCTGCTTTTAAGAGGAAAGACTCTAACTGAGCTAAAGTAATTTTATGTCTTTTCATGAGAGTATTCGGCAACAGGTAGCCCGTAACTGTAATGGGCAATCAGGCTCTCTCGTAAGAACGAATCAGCCCAGTTATTTCAGCCATAAAGACGAACTGTTTGAGTGACGTTTCTATCGGCTCGTATCCCTCGACCAGAGAGCTTAAAACCACATTCCGGCCCTTCTTTGAGCACCGCCTAATTACAAGCTTCTCGTTTACATACGCTAGAATAGTTTTCCCAATTGGTGTGTCCTCTCGCTCAAGAATAACAACAATATCACCGGGACCAATAAACGCCTCGTTGATGAACCAGTCTCGTATTAAAGCGCCGATTGCTCCCTTCCCTGGCGGAACCATGTGAGGAGGCACCAAAATAGTTTCACTTGTGTTTTCAATTTCTGTAAGTCCGTGCTGGTTTAATTCATACATAACGGGAACCGAAACACTTTTCTCTTGATAGTCTTCGACTACGTCGACCTGTCCTGCCCCATACTGATAATCTAAAAACTCCTTGAAAAGATGCATCAGATTCTCTTTATCTAAACTATTCTTGTTCAGTGGGACAAGCTGAAACTCTGCCTGATGCGTTGATAAATAATCCGTCAACCATCGTTCGCCAAAGTCTGTCTTGAGCACTCTAGCAAGGTTCATTAGCGTCTGTTTAGACGGATTTTTCTCGCCCCTCTCAATAGCAGACAGTGCTTGATTAGTAACACCTATTTTCTTACCCAACTCTTCTAAAGTTAAGTTCGCAGCTTTCCTTGCTGCTCTAACCTTCCCTCCAATATGTATCTGTAATTTGATAGCCATGTCAGCTTAGGTTGATTTTCCTACTTAGTTGTATTAGCCTATTCTCTCATTATAAAACTAAATCATATCCTCTATTGAAAACCTATCCTTCATGACGGGCATGGGCTTGTATTTCAACCCTAGCCTGCTGAGCGGACTGTTTGTGGAGATGATATGGGCCGTAGACGAAGCAAGTGGACATGGGCCCTCATTGAGAAGCGAATTGCCCAGGGCCGTGGGCAAGGCGAGGGCGCAGCATACTGCCCATGGCATTTTGTTCAAGATTTCCCCTCACAAGGTCGCTCGCACAGAATTAAAGGATTAACCGTTGACCGGGTTCATCATCTACTAAGTGACCTCGAAGCTAACGCATTTTTCATATTCGATCTTCCCTCAAATAACATCATCGATATACGCGAACAATACCCGCTTCTACCCGTTGAAGAGACTTTAGAAATTGCTAAAAATGCTGGTGTCAAACATCCTGCCGACCCTTGTACCAGAATTCCTACCGTACTAACGACTGATTTCCTTCTGACCATAAAACGCGCACTCATTAAAACCTACCATGCCCGCACGATGAAGTATGAAATTGATCTTGATGACCCACGAATCATAGAAAAATTCGAGATCGAACGGCGATATTGGGAAGCGCGTCACGTCAACTGGGGTTATATAACCGAGAAAGACATTCCCATGCAGATTGTCGAGAACGCGCGATTTCTTCACCCTTATTACTTTGTTACTGACCTTTACCCTTTAACTCAAAGAGAAATTCGCAGAATTGGTTTTGAATTACATAGCGGAGTGCGTAGAAGTGATCTGCCTTTGTATGAAATCGCAAGGGCTTGTGATCAGAAGTTAGGTCTTCGCTCAGGGCAAAGTTTAGCAGTAGCTCGTCATCTTCTAGCACGCGGAGTCTGGAAGGTTAACCTAAAACTACCAATCAATTTCTACGAGAAATTGACCTTACTCTGAAGCAAGACCTTGTTTTTTAAGGAGAGACATGCAACTTACCGTAAACAAGCTTATTCAGTGGCATAACGATAACTCGGAAGAAAAATGGATTGAGCGTGTGCTTTTCATAGATAGCGGCACACATGAAGTGGCGGTTATAAATGCGTCGGCACAGGATGCCCTACCATATTTCCGTTCATTCTCGGAGATTGAGATAGCAGTAGAAGCTAAGACGGCCATCCCTCTCGAATCAGATATTTTTGCCCCACCACGACTTACGGAATCCGAGCTTGAATCACCCAAATTTATAAAGCTCAAAAACCGCCGCGACAAAGCCCTGAAAATCATTGCCCCATTATTCACGGGGGATAATGCGGTTCGCATGTTATTTACTAAAGACCGAGCCCTTCTCATCAATTCACGTCTCCAAGAAATTAAGGATTGGCCTAAAGAAGAACGAGTTTCAAAGCAAATCATTTACCGCTATTGCAGAAGGCGGTGGCAGGGCGGGCAAGTAGATAATGCTCAAATTCCACATTACTTGAATTGCGGCGCAAGAAGGGATAAGCCACGTAATATAACAAAGAAGCTTGGCCGGAAAAGCATAATCACATGGCACGATAAAGTAATAACTGGGGCCAATATGACTCCAGAGTGGCTCGATGCCATTCTCTTGGGGGGAAAGCTTTTCTATGAGCACCGAGGCAAGGCAAGTTATAGCAGAGCCTATGCTCTAACGTTGGAACGATTTTTTATTAAAGATAAGGTTATTGAGAACGGCAGAGAAAAATTAATTCTGCCTGACCCCAATCGTGGCGAAATATTTACCCGCCGCCAATTCATCTATCACTACAATTTAAATCGCGATCCTAGGCGGTCACTGTTTAAGCGTGAAGGGGCCAAACGATTCAATCTTAAACATAGGGAGTTGGTCGGCAATTCTAACGTCCTCGGTCCAGGGGCTCTCTATCAGATTGATGCCACTATTGCAGATGTTTATCTGATTAGCCGTTATGGCGGCAATCGACTTATTGGCAGGCCAGTAATCTGGGTTGTCATTGATGTGTTCAGCAGAATGATCGTGGGCTTCTGTATAAGATTAGAGGGGGAAGGATGGTTAGGCTTACAACTCGCCTTGGAAAATACCACAGCCGACAAAGTAGCATTGTGTGCAAGGTATAATATCCCAATAACTGAAGACATGTGGCCTACGCGCTACCTCCCGGAGCACATTACAGGAGACCGCGGTCCTCTCATCAGCGCCAACGCTGATCACTTTGTTCATGCTCTCAATATTGAAGTCTCAAACACTCCTCCATTCCGTCCAGACTGGAAAGGCATTGTCGAGCAAATATTTCGACGAATGAATATTAAGGCGATCAATTGGCTGCCGGGAGCAGTTAAGCACGATCATGAGCGTGGTGACGAAGACTACAGGCTGAGCGCAGTGCTCGATATTGAACAATTGAACGAAATTATTATTGAAGCCATTCTCTATCACAATAATGAACACCTAATCGCGGATGAATACGAACTCGATGCCGACCTCATTGCAGCTAAGATTGATCCAATTCCAGCTAATTTCTACCGATGGGGAGTGGAACATAAGTCAGGCCATCTTCGGGAGAGAGATGCCGAAACTATACGATACAACCTTTTACCTCATGGTGAAGCCACCATCACCGAACAGGGGATAAAATTCAAACATCCAAAATCCTCCAGCTCACTTTTCTATACTTGTGATCAAGCCTTAATAGAGGGTTGGCTTCTGAGGGATACAGGGAAGAAATCACGCAAGTTTGATGCTGTATTCGACCCACGATGGAACGATGAGATTTATCTCAACATAAGCAACGGACAAAGTCCTGTTACATGTCATCTCAAAAACCCCAAGTCGCCTCATGCAAACCGTGATTGGAGCGAAGTAATTGAGTATCACGAAGGGAAACGGTTAACGAAAGCATTGTTGATGTCTAATCAAGTCCAAGCCGAGGTTAATCTGAATAGACGAATACAAAACGTCGTCTCAAAGGGCAAAAAAAGAGTGCAAGACAACAAAGCGTCTCAGCCGCCCCAAAGTAAAGCCGCTTTTACGAAAGGTAAACGAGACAATCGACGCGCGGAGATTGAGATTATGCATGCTGAAGAAGCAAAAGAACTGCGAAACAAGCATACAAGTGCAAGTACCAACAAAGCTCTCAAACGATCATCCAAACCGTCGCCAGAATTAACTGATGGTAACTATATAGGGGTTCCACAGATTCCAAATATCGCAGACCTCAGGAAAAAGAGGATAGGCAAATGAGTAGGAATGTAAAAGCCAAACAGGCCATTAGTCCACTGCCTTTAGAACTCGTCAGAGGCAAACAGGTCAGGGCCGAATACCTAAAG
>JBEVKW010000071.1:0-3364 GCA_040509495.1 Chitinophagaceae bacterium
ACACCGCAGGTGTGCCGAAGGCACAAAAAAACTGTTTGAGCCAGCACGCCAATCAATCCTAAACCCTCCGCGGGCGAGTTTTTTTTTGTGCAGGTGACACCCTCCCATTTTTAGCCATGTGCGCGTAGCCTTGATCTTTTTTTGTTACTTTTTTTGCATCAAGGCAAAAAAAGTAAACGGAGTCTTCGACCCTTCGTCGAAAAAAAAGCGCCTTGCCCGCCGGCAAAAAAGTAAACGGAGTCTCCGAGGCACTCCTCGGAAAAAAGCGCCTTGCCCGCCGGCAACTCACCCTCTACATATCACAAGATTCCCAAAACCCTCCCCTCAAAAACCTCAACTCAAACCACAAAACTCAAACACATTATAAATTATAATAATTATACAGTTTAATTAACTGAATCCACATTTTTTAAACATTTCTTCAAATATTTTTCACATTAAATACAATTATGCTAAAAATGCTCTAATTTAGAATTAATGATTGCTGCATAACATCTTTATTTAATATCAAAACCCCCACTTACTGATTATGAGCAAAACAACCGTGAAACAGGTGGCTCCCTTCCTTATCCTGCTGATCGTAGCGATTGCAGCGATATTTGTGAGTCCTGCAGCATCATTTGACCCAGCCTCCGTTGTAGGCGAGGATGGTGCCCCTAAGTACACTTACAACAGCGGAGACATTGCGTGGATGCTTGTATCCTGTGCATTTGTATTCCTGATGACCCCGGCTCTGGCATTTTTCTATGGCGGCATGGTTGGACGCAAGAACGTTCTTTCTACCATGATCAAAAGCACCGTATCAGCTGGTATTATTTCTGTCCTTTGGATCGTGGTACTTTTCAGCCTTTGCTTTGGAAAATCCATCGGCGGTGTGATTGGCGATCCCCGTACATTCTTTTTCTTTAAAGATGTAATAAGTGGCGAGCCCTGGAGCCTGGCTTCTTCAATTCCGTTGCCTTTGTTTGCTTTCTTTCAGTTAATGTTTGCAATTATTACTCCCGGCCTCGTAGTAGGTGCGGTTGCAGAGCGGATTCGTTTCAGCTCTTATACACTTTTCATTGTTTTGTTCGGCGTGCTTGTTTACGCACCTCTTTGCCACATGGCATGGCATCCTGAAGGCCTGATGTTTGGTTGGGGTGTGCAGGATTTTGCAGGTGGAACTGTGGTGCATATCTCTGCCGGTACAGCTGCACTGGCTGGAGCGTTGGTGTTAAAGCGCCGCAAAAATACCAGCACTGCCGCTGCAAACATCCCCTATGTCCTGATCGGAACTGGCTTGCTCTGGTTTGGCTGGTTTGGTTTCAACGCAGGTAGCGCAGTTGGTGCAAGCTCACTCGGAGTTTATGCTTTCGCCACTACGAATACTGCTGCTGCTGCGGCTGGTTTATCCTGGATGTTCTGGGATGTTATCCGCGGAAAAAAACCTTCTGTTCTTGGCTTCTGTATAGGTGCTGTTGTCGGCCTTGTTGCAATAACACCAGCTGCTGGTTTTGTTGGTGTTCCCCAGGCTTTGTTCATAGGCTTTATCGCGGCGATCATTTCTAATATCGTTGCAGAATTCCTGAAGCACAAAACAAAACTGGACGATCCTCTCGATGTTTTCGCCTGCCATGGTGTTGGCGGTATCACGGGTATGCTTCTGACAGGTGTGTTCAGTACGGTTAAACCGGGCGAAACAGCACTGTTCCCTGGTTCTCAGTTCCTGATCCAATTAGCAGGTATGCTGCTTGCTGTAGGTTATAGCTTTGTTGTATCATTCATCATCTTCAAAGTGATCAATATGGTATTGCCGATGCGTGTAACTGAAGAAGAAGAAGAAGAAGGTCTCGATGCTTCTCAACACAATGAAAAATATGTTCAGGGAACTCTCCTTGTACACAATAACGGCGTCTTCGAAGAAAAGACAATCGCCGAATAACTAAGATCGTTGACCGTCCTCCGCCAGCCGGAGCCTTTGCGAAGGCTGGCGGATTTTATTCAACCGGACAGGTAAAGTATATCTCATTAACATTATTAAGCAGACGCTCAAAGAAGATTCCGGTCAACGGTGAACGGATAACGGACAACGTATAAAATCCATACCCTCTTTCCCCCGTCTCTCTTAACCATTAACCATAGAAAAAGGCACAGATTAATTGGTATAAACTTCTCGCAAAAGTTCATACCTACTGTGCCCTTTCCTTAACATCTAAAAATGTAATACAATGTTACAAAAAAATAGCCTTTTGCTGTTAATGACAGCGTGTGCCTGTACAAATATTCTTGCTCAAGACTCTACAGCAAAAGAAAATCCGCTGAAAATTTCCGGTTCTGTTGATGCATATTACCGCTTCAACTTTGATAATACCCCATCCGGAGGTCTTGGTTACAACAGTTTCACCAGCTTTACCAATTCCCAGAATACATTTCAGCTCGGTATGGCTTCTGTAAAAGCTACTTATGCGACAGAGAAAGCCGGTGTTGTCGCCGATCTGGGCTTTGGCAAACGTGCGGAAGAGTTCTCTTATGCAGATGACAAAACATTACAGGTTATCAAACAGGCTTATGTGTATTTCAAACCATCTGAGAATGTAACGCTCTCTTTGGGTAAATGGGGAACTCATATCGGTTATGAAGTACTCGATCCACAGGTCAACCGTAACTACAGCATGTCTTACATGTTCTCTTACGGACCATTCTCTCACACAGGTATCAAAGCTGATTTCGCTCTCAGCAACGGCAATGGTATTATGATCGGTGTTGCAAACCCGACTGATGTTACATCACCAGACTGGGCTAGTACAAAAGTGCTGAATGCGCAGTATAGCCACGTAGGAGATAAATTCTCTATCTATGCCAACTATTCCGGATGGTTTGGCGCCAAATCAACACCTAATGCTGTAAGCGTAAACCAGGTGGGCGTAACTGCATCGGCAAAGATCTCCGACAAATTCGGTATCGGTTATGATGGTACTGTTCAGTTGCTGAAGAATGATGTAAAGGATGGTACAGATAAATGGTGGGGTTCTGCATTGTATTTGAACCTCGACCCTACTCCTGCTCTTGGATTTACACTGCGCACTGAATATTTTGCTGACGAAAAAGATGCAGTAAAAGTTGGTGCAAACATTTTCCAGACTACTTTATCCGCACAGTACAAAACAGGAAACTTCACATTGATCCCTGAATTCCGCCTCGATAACGCTTCTCAACCGGTGTTCAGCAAAAGCGATGATGTAACAGGTAAGAAAAGCACTGCAACGTTCATGCTTGCAGGCATCTTCGCATTCTGATCATACATAACAACTGCTTAATAAAAACTTACTTTCTTCTTAACAGGGCACTGCTTGATGGCGGTGCCCTGTTACTTTTGTGCTATCTG
>JBEVKW010000072.1:0-6516 GCA_040509495.1 Chitinophagaceae bacterium
GTGCAAACGATAGCCTTTTTATTATACACTTCCAACTTCCTCGGCAAGGTGCCGAAGACATCAGCGTAAGCCATACCCGGCGTTATTTAACGGAAAGGTAATTGTAGTCTTTCAGCAGGATTTCCAAAAAAGTTTGCGGGTCCAGATCTGTTTGGATCTGCAGGTGATTTTTTATTTTGTCAGCTGCGGAAGTTGCCATCAGGTAATCGTTTTTCTTCCTGGAAGATTCAAGGATACTTTTGATCGCATTTATGTCGCGATCACTTAATTGCATGATCTGTGGAAACGATGGCGTATAGCTGTCTTCCACTTCCTGGAATACCGTATCTTCTATGCTTGCTTTGGAACTGGTGCGGATGAGAATGGTTTTTGCAAGCATATCTCCGATACGTTGCCCTTTTTGCGAAGAAGCGATAAGAACAATATCGGTAATAAGAAAGCCCAACGCCAGCAGGATCAGAAAGCCCGTTTCCCAGCCTCCCATACCTGCCCCGCCTGAAAGGATCACTACTAATAATATTACGATCCAGAGATCTGAAATACGCAGCAGCCAACGGATAAAGAACTGGCTAAAGCCTGGTTTGCCTCCATTTTCGTTCACTACACGGATGCCCATGATCTTTTTGCCAACACTTTGCCCATTCATTGTAATTTCCATAACCACATGATAGATCATGATCGGCAGAAAGAGCAGCATTTGTATGGCTGCCAGGTCATACCAGGTATCTTCGCTCAGCCAGTTATAGTTGCGGACAATTTCCCGGTAAATTTTGGATATCAGTATCAGGTAAACGATTTCGATCACCATATCGGTGAACAGGGCAAGTAAACGCCGGTAAAATTCGGGGATCTCAAACTCGACTTCGATATTAAAACTTGTAGGTACTTTGATCAGGGCCATCTTCAGCGGCAGGTTTTGGGAATCAAGGTAGGGATTTTTTGGAGATGTAGGAAACCCGCTCAGCCTTGTTTGATGACCGCCGCCCAGACAGCAAGTGGAGATGCTGCCAACTGGATCGTCCTATGATTGTAACGGAAAGACTTTTCCTGGAAATTCAACTACGTCTCCTTTTCGTTACCGGAAGTCAATGCAGAACGGACAACAGGTAACGATTTTATGTTTTCCGAAAAAATGGTATTTTACAACTCCAAACCCTGAATTTTTGAGAGAAGCCTTATTCATAAAGAAAAACCGGGACCGCTGGTTGAAGAATCAGCATTTCATGGCAGAGGATGCAGATGAGATGGCCAAAGAATTTACTCAACTGGTAGATGATCTTGCCTATGCAAAAACATTCTATCCAACGAGCAAGGTTACACGCTATATCAATACACAGGCGTCGCGGATATATCTGAACATTTACCGGAACCGGAAAGAAGAAAGTAACAAGCTGATCACTTTCTGGAAATACGATCTGCCGCTGACGATCCGCAAACATCACCGCACAATGGTCTTTTCGCTGATCATTTTTGTCGTTTTCTTCGCGATCGGTTTTTTTGCTTCGCGGCAGGACGAGAATGTTGCACGCGGTTTCCTTGGAGATGACTATGTGGAAACAACGATCCGGAACATAGAAAAAGGCAACCCGTTCGGGATCTATGAATCCGGTAATCCGATCCTCAGCTGGCTCCGGATCATGGTCAATAACATCAAAGTATCGCTGATGATATTTACCGCGGGGCTTTTTGCAGGCGTCCCGACGGCATACCTCCTTGCACATAACGCGGGAATGGTAGGAGTCTTTGATCAATTCTTCGTTGGCCGCGGCCTCGGTCTTGATTTTTTCCTCGTCGTTTTTGTACATGGCACGCTGGAACTTACAGCCATTATCATCGCGGCAGGAGGTGGATTCATTTTGGGAAAGAGTTTTCTCTTCCCTGGCACACTGAAACGGATGACATCCTTCAAACAAGGGGCAAAGGATGGCGTTAAGATCATGATCGGCCTGATGCCGGTATTTGCACTGGCAGCGTTTTTTGAAGGTCTCATCACCAGACTTTATAATGATATCTCTATTTTTACCTCCATTATTACCGGACTATCCGTATTATTTGTGATCTGGTATTTTGTGATCTACCCGGTACGATTAGGCAGGAAAAGAAAATTCGATGTGCTGGAAGAAGAAATCTAATGCTAAAACCCGAATCAAACAGAATAAATCTCCCTTGAAAAGATTCTATCATCTCCTGTTTCTCCTGTTCCTGATTCCCGTAGTTGCCGGAGCGCAAGACGATTCTATTACCGTGACGATCGATTCGGCCGCTACACCAGTTTATGATGAAGAGGGAACAATTGATCAGGAGGAAGAAAATCCTCAGGAGGACGACAACCAGCCCGCGTTTTTATCGCTCAGCCTTTGGAACAAAGACACTTTTCAACTTCGCCGCATTGATTCTGCCACTATAAAAGCCTATCTCAAAGATGAAGATTTCTGGTATGCCAACTATTCGTTCAAAAAACCAGAACCCGTTAAAGAAAAAGAATACAGGAGACCGCTGATAGATCACCCGGCTTTTGAAACGATCATGTGGATCGTGGTCGTTGCGGGATTCATCACTTTCCTTTTTATATTCCTGACCAATAATAATGTCAGACTTTTCCGGAGATCTGCCGTGATCAGGGAGGCTGAAATGGACGGAAACTTCGATGATATTTTCTCGGTGAATTATCAACAGGAGATCGGGAAGGCCATCGCAGCCGGAAATCTCAATTTCGGCGTGCGTCTGCTTTACCTGCGACTGCTTAGCAGGATGGCAGAAAGAAACATTATAGAATATAAGCAGGACCGCACAAACATGGACTACCTGATCCAATTGTATAAAAGCCGGTACTATCCAGATTATTTCCGGCTTACCCGGCATTATGAATATGCGTGGTATGGACAGTTTCCTGTTGACCGGGAGAAGTTTGAGCGGATCCGTAGCGAATTTGAAAACTTTGAAAGAAATTTAAACTGAGTACTTGAAGAAGATCGTTCCATATTTGTTGATGGCCGCAGTCTTATCCGCTGTTCTTTTTCTGATCTATAAAGATGGTAAAAAAGAAGAGGGGGTAAGGCAGCTTGACAAGCGCATGTCTTTCCGTATACGGGACAAGATCCCCTATGGAACATTGGTAGCTTATGAAAACATGCAACGATTGTTTCCCAATGCAACGGTGAGTACAGACAACAGTCGGCCCGGCGACTGGAAGGCATTGACACCCTATCAAAAGAACCAGGCTTTGGTGATCGTATCTCCTTTTTTCAATGCGGAACAAAGTGACCTGGATAACCTGCTTGAGTTTGTGAGAGAAGGGAATGATGTGTTTGTGAGCACCATGAAAGTTTCTTACTATGTTGAGAAGCTCCTTAAGTGCGATATATATTATCCATCTAATGTGGTACATGGTGGATGGCGGATAAATGGAGAAGATACCCTGAGCGTATCGCTGGATCTGCCCGTGCAGAATCAGCCACGGGAGTATTCATATCCCGGCCAGCGATTTGATTTCTGGTTCTATAAATACGATACGCTTACATCTGTTGTGCTCGGTTATAACAGAGATGGGAAGGCCAACTTTGTCAGACTGAAAGCAGGGAAAGGGAATTTCTATCTGCAGCTGGCGCCCATGACATTTACGAATTATTTTTTATTGCACAAGAGAAACATGGAGTATTATGACAGAGCTATGTCATTGCTCTCTCCTGATACAAAACAGATTGTTTGGGATGAGTATTATGTGATGAAAGGAGATTCCAACGAAAGGAATAACGACGATAATAAGGCCAATTGGCTAAGCGTGTTCTTTAGTTACCCTTCTTTGCGTTGGGCGATGATCACCGCTATGCTGGCACTGGTTATTTACGTATTAATGGAAATGCGCAGGAAGCAGCGCGCGATCCCGGTCATACATCCGCCGAAGAATGATTCGCTCGATTTTGTAAGAACGATCGGAAGGCTTTATCATGATAAAGGCGATCACCGTAATCTTTGCCTGAAGATGAGTGCATATTTTCTTGAGCACGTCCGTACGCGTTACAAGCTTCCCACAGCAACACTTGATGATGAATTTGTGAGGAACCTGAGTTATAAGACCGGTATAGCGGAAAATGAATTAAAGCCGATCGTAACGGTCATTAATCATTTGCCAGAAGCAGGTAGCATTTCATCGGAACAGCTTGTTACTTTTCATAAACAACTTGAATCGTTTTATAAAACAGCATAAGCATGGAAGAAGGAATTTTTCAGCAGCGTACAGATCTGTCAGCCCTGAATGAGGCGGTAATGTCTATCCGTACCGAACTTAAAAAGATCATTGTCGGGCAGGATGAGATGGTGAAACTGATCATAGCCGCTTTACTCGCAGAAGGTCATATCCTGCTCGAGGGTGTGCCTGGCGTTGCCAAAACAATGACCGCAAAACTCGTTGCGCGAAGCCTCAATACAGGATTTGCACGGATCCAGTTTACGCCCGATCTGATGCCTTCCGATGTGTTGGGTACGCCGGTATTCAATCCGAAAGAGGCAACATTTGATTTCAAAAAGGGCCCCGTATTCAGCAATATCGTGCTGGTAGATGAGATCAATCGTGCTCCGGCAAAAACACAATCTGCATTGCTGGAAGTGATGGAAGAGCGCCAGGCTTCAGTTGATGGCAGAACTTACCCGATGTCTTCCCCGTTCATGGTACTGGCAACGCAAAATCCGGTTGAACAGGAAGGAACCTATCGTTTACCGGAAGCGCAGCTCGACCGCTTTCTGTTCAAGATCGTGGTACCTTACCCGAATGAGTCAGAAGAGATCGAGATCCTCACGCGTTTTCATCATATGGGGAATACGCGCGTGGACGAACTTGTACAGCCTGTTCTTACGGGCGAACAGATCAATTCGATCAGGAAGCAGATCAAGGATATACTGATGGAAGAGAAGCTGCTTCACTTTATTGCGAAACTGGTTCACCAGACAAGAAATCATAAATCGATCTATCTCGGTGCATCACCGCGTGCTTCCCTGGCGATCATGAATGCGTCAAAAGCCATCGCCGCTATGCAGGGACGTGATTTTGTTACTCCTGAAGATATACTCGAAGTGGTTGTTCCCGTATTGCGCCACCGGATCATTCTCTCGCCTGATAAGGAAATGGAAGGCGTAACGGAAGATGAAGTGATCAAACAGATCATTCAAAGCCTGGACGTTCCCAGATAAACGATCTTAAAAAGCATCCCTTGTTGAAGTCATTCTATTTTAAAAACCTTGTGTATTATATCGCGGGCGCCGCTTCGGTAGTGTTTGTGATCAGCTATTTCTTCCCGGCCTTGTTCCGTGTGGCATACCTGATCCTTTTACTGTTGGCGATCGCGATAGTACTGGACGCGATCCTCTTGTACAGCAAGAGCAAAGGCATTGAAGCAAAGCGATCATTGTCCGACCGGTTCAGTATCGGAGATGAAAATAAGGTAACACTGTTCATGCAGAATCATTACCCGTTCCCTGTTCAGCTTGGGATCATTGAAGAACTGCCCGATCAATTCCAGGCACGTGACTGGCGACGGTGGGTGAAAATAGCTTCCCAGGGAGAGGAGACATTGACCTATACCTTAACCCCCGTATCCCGAGGTGAATATACTTTTCATAGCATTAATATTTTCGTCAGCGGACCGTTGCAATTGGTAAAACGGCGTTACATTTTTGATGCAACGCAGGTAGTGAAAGTATATCCTTCTTATGTGCAGATGCGCCGCTACCAACTGCTCGCTGTAGCAAACCGTTTACAGGAAGTAGGCGTCAGGCGGATGCGTCAGCTTGGGCACAGCATGGAATTCGAGCAGATCAAGGAGTATGTAAGGGGAGACGATTACCGCACCATCAACTGGAAGGCGACCGCAAGAAAGGATGCGTTGATGGTAAATAATTATACAGATGAAAGGAGCCAGCAGGTCTATTGCATCATCAATAAGGGGCGCGTAATGAAAATGCCCTTTGGAGGAATGACGCTGCTGGATTATGCGATCAATTCGTCTCTTGTTTTATCAAACGTGGCATTGGTCCGTCAGGATAAGGCCGGCCTGATCACCTTTGCAGAAAATCTCGATTCATTTGTTCCTGCTGATAAGAAACCGACGCAAATGAATTTGGTGCTGGAAACTTTATACAAACAGCAAACACGCTATCTCGAGCCGGATTTTGAGAAACTGTTTTCAGTGATCCGGACGCGTATCACGACAAGAAGCCTGTTGGTGATGTTCACCAATTTCGAATCGCTGGAATCGCTGCAGCGCGAGCTGCCGGCGCTTAAAAAGATCTCCCGTTATCACCTTCTGCTCGTTGTGTTCTTTGAAAATACCGAACTCAAAGCTGTGACCGAACAAAAAGCGCATTCCCTGGAAGATATTTATATCAAAACCATTGCGGAGAAATTTGCTTTTGAAAAACGCCTGATGGTAAAGGAGCTTCAGAAAAACGGCATTCTCTCCGTTCTTTCTTCACCCGAAAATCTTACCGTCAATACGATCAATAAATATTTGGAATTGAAGA
>JBEVKW010000073.1:0-8032 GCA_040509495.1 Chitinophagaceae bacterium
ATTTTCGCGTTTTGCTTTTTCCCAAAGCACAGATTGGTTTCCTTTCAGGAACCTTCGAAACCCGGTATACAGTGACAGGTTAATAAAGACGAAATAATAAGGAACATACAAAAAACTGATCCGGATCTGGCGCCGATACAGCACCCAGCCGGACAAAGCCAATAAATAAAAAAATATCTGCCCGGCCAGAAGCCACTGATAAAACGCCTGGTTGGACTGAAAAACTAATATTATATTAATCATGAATACCAATGGTAGAAAAATAGGGCAAAGGGTCCAGCGAAGAACCCTGTGTGATATATATTGGAAGGAGAGCAGGGGAAACCTGAATATATTGAATAAAGATTTGAGCAGCAGCATCGACTGGAATGCGCCTGCACTGATTCTTGCCTTTCGTTTCTTTTCTTCCTGAATGTTTGAAGACGGCGTTTCGAGGGCGTACGCGTCTGGTTCATAAACAAGCCGATAACCTTTTTCGCAAATACGCAGGGATATAATGAAGTCGTCCAGAAGGATATTGTCTCCCGGATGTTCGTAGAGGTCTTTTCTCACCGAAAATAATTCACCCGCCGCTCCGACCACGGTATAAAAATCTGAATCTAATTTCTTCAGCCAGGATTCATATTTCCAATATAAACCTTCACCTGTTGATGTGAGAACATCGGCCGACGTTGCCAGGATCTTTTTCTCACCGGCCACACCTCCCACTTTCGGGGAATGGTAATGCCTGACGATATTTCTGATGCTCTCCTTATTTAATAAGGTATTCGCGTCGGAAAAAATCAGGTAGTCGGTATCTGCATGACCGATTGCACGATGCATCGCTGCAACCTTCCCTTTTCGATCGGCGGAATGGAGCAGAAGAATTGCTGGAAACCGACTAACGATGTTTGCTGTCTCATCGCTCGATCCGTCGGTAACAAAAATTAGCTTTAGCCTCCCCTGGGGATAGTCGAGAGCAAGGCTATTTTCTATCTTTTTAAGAATAAAATCCTGTTCATTATAGGCAGCCACTATAAGTGTCACCGGCGGAAGAAATTCTTCTGTGCCAGATTTTACAGGTGCGAATATTTTTTTCAGAAAAACGAGGATCTGTAATAGAATTCCATAGCCTAAATAGCTGTAAAACAGGATAAAAAGGCCGAAAAAAAGGAGAATTTCGAGGAAGGTCATGACCAAATAAAAAACAAGATAAAGCATATTTGACGGGAGAGGAAATAAAATACAACCTAAATTAAGAGTACTCAATTTGAGCATTTTTTTCCACAGATCTGGGGATAATTCTGTTTGGTATCGTTCTTGATAGCTTCAGAGGTTTTATTTTCATATTTAAATAAAATAAAATGTCGTTTATGTACTTAAAATCGCTTTTTTACCTAGTTTGAGCTTTTAACAAAAACAATAGTACTTTCCCTCGATAATCGCGGAAAATACTAACTGCTTAATAGGGCAATAATGCCATTTCGAACATTCGTATTTTATAATATTTTTATTTTCGATTTCCGTGAATCCAACGTCAATCCTATATCTAAAGCGAAAAACCCTATGAATCCAATTTATGTCCTATTTAGACATAGTAAGATCCTATGCCTGGCGGCGATCTTCCTTTTGTCTTTTCAAAATGCTTTCTCACAGAGAGTTACATATGATACAACCTTCTCGGGTTGGAATGTACGCGTAACTTATAATCCTACTGCAGATTCTACTGAAGGTATAGTTTTCATGCCTGGAGTTGGCGAGGTCGGTAGCAATGCCGGAGCGCTGCAACTTTATGGCCCGCATTACTGGCTGACCCGTGGATGGGATGGAGGTGTACAACTCGGTAACGGAAAACATTACCCAATTTTAATATCTATTCAGCAACCGGTTGAAAATTCCCGACCTTGGGCACTGAAGCCGGTGATTGATGGTATTATGAATCGTTATAAAATTAAACGTAATGCACTGCATTTCACGGCCATAAGCCAGGGTTGCTGGGTATTGAACCAATTCATTACGTACATGCCAAATTCGAATGACTATTCTTATGTGAAGTTAGTTAAGAGCATGGTCAATGTACAGGGAATGAATCCCGCAGACACATACGGCGCAACTTTACCTTTTGCAGAAAAAATGGGTCACTGGGCTGCGAGATTTGGTGGCCGCGAGTTAGGTTTTGAGCAGGTGAACGATACAAGAAATATTAATCGTATCGTATCCAATATGAATGACAGTATCAACGGATCAGGTAAAATTATCTGGACTGCATTTGGCGGTGGTGGTCATTCTAATTTCAACGACTTTTATGATCCGGGTCAGACGAACTGGACTTTATCTAACGCGAATGTGCGTGCTAAAAAAGGGTCAGTTGAGACACTGCCAATTGAAGGCGGTCAGAATATCTGGCAGTGGATGCTCAGACAGGGAGATACCTTATTAGCTGGTGAAGGTGCGAATCCCCCGCCTCCGTTGCCAGGCATTGCTCCGGTTGCGAATGCTGGCGGAAATAAATCGATCACCCTACCCGCATCCAGTGTAACGCTTGACGGATCTTCATCAAGTGATGCCGGTGGATCAATTGTTTCTTATAACTGGACAAAGATCAGTGGACCTTTATCTTTTTCGATCCTTAATCTTTTACAGCCAATCACCCTGGTCAATTCTCTGGTGCAGGGCGAATATCGTTTTGAACTGAAGGTCATAAATAGCCAGGGCCTTATCGGGAAAGATACAGTCACTGTTACAGTTAATGCGGCTCCTAACGCAGTACCTGTTGCCCATGCCGGAAACGATGTGCAACTCACACTTCCGTTCAATACAACCACACTTATTGGTAGCGGTACTGATGCTGATGATCTCTTATTGACATATAAGTGGACGAAGGTCAGTGGCCCGGGGCAGTTTAATATTCTTACTCCCACTTTACCTGTTACGGTGATCAACAATCTTGTTGCGGGAATATACCAGTTTGAACTTGCCGTTACTGACGGTAAAAATGCGACGGGAAAAGATACGGTGACCATCACAGTTGTATCGCCTGTTAACAATCCGCCAGTTGCTTTTGCAGGTTCGGATGTTCAGATTACTCTTCCCATTAATCTTGTTACTCTTGCAGGTAGCGCTACAGATGCCGATGATATTTTACTTTCCTATAAATGGAATAAAGTAAGCGGCCCAACACAATTTAGCATGCTTACACCTACACTTCCGGTAACGGTAGTAAGCGGTCTGGTGCAGGGCGTATATGAATTTGAGCTGGTTGTCACTGACAGTAAAAATGCTTCAGGGAAGGATACAGTACGTGTAACCGTTAACCCAGCCCCGGCAGCAGGTTGTATAGCTAAAGCAGGAGCGGACCAGGTCATCCCACGAAGCCAGGGTTTTGCAGTATTGGATGGATCTGCTTCAGTAGGTACAACGTTCAAATGGAGAAGACTGACAACAGTTGATTTTGATTTCAAGGCTAATGTAAAGAGAAGTGATAGTGCGAAAGCCGATGTACTTATCCTCCCTTACAGGGTTGGTGGATATGATTTTGAATTAGTGGCAACATCTTTCGGCTGTATCAGCAAAGATACAGTGAACATAAAGGTTGATTACGGCCAGGCTCCTCCTCAATCAACGGACGGCCCGGCAGGTTGGCACTATGCTACAGCAGCAGATGTAAGTTCGATCCCCACCGCGCGCATCGGTGACGTAATTATCAATGGTGCCCGATCAAACGTTATCGAAACCGGAGAGTTTTCAAGCGTCTACATCTATCCGACCAGCCCGATCAATATCGGACCAGGAAAGAAAGTGCTTATAAAAGGCGGTAAATATTCAAGTGTTGTATTGAACTTTGGAGAAGGTCAGGTTGTTGGCTCTAGCCAGAATCCGGTAATTATTACAAACTATGGCGGACAGGTCGAAACACAAATGATGACTGTCACCAATGCGGTGAACGCAAAAATTACAGGTAAATATGTTGCAGGTGTTTCAGGTGACGTTAATTTCAAAGGACACGCTGAAGGAAAGTATGCTTTCAGCCGCGGTACTTATGGAATCTACTGTAATAATAACTGGAGTTCTCTTGCATCTGTTGGCCTGAAGATCAATGGAGAGAAGACCGACAGTCTTGAGATTGAATACGTTGAAATCGGCAATGGTAACTTTGCCGGTGTACAGATCAAGCAGGATGCCGGAACCAATGATTATGATGGATTCCACATTCATGATATCTATATTCATGATATACATGGAGAAGGTATGTACCTGGGTAGTACCAGTTCTGGCCAGCGACACAAGCTCAACGGATGGTTGTTACAGAATATCCGCATTGTGAATTCTGGTAATGAGCTTTTCCAGATGGGAAATATCGGAGCTAATACCCGTATCCGGAATAACGTATTTATCAACTCTGCAACGAACTGGAAAAGCCCCTTCAATCTTTACCAGGATAACGGGATCCAGCTTTCATTCAATAATGGTAATTGTGAGTTCCGCAATAACATTGTACTGGGCGCCGGTACACAAACATTTAATGGTTATTCAGGCCTTCGTCCGGATCTTCCGTATAATGGAGATAGCATCTACATTAACAATAACCTCATGAAATATTCCCGCGGCTTCATCGGTGGATACTGGGGAAGTGGTTCGGTACCGATCAATGGCCTTGTGGTGAAGATCGACAGCAATTATTTCGGCGGTTTCCAGTTCGCAGGAAATGAGGTCTACAATAACACATATGCAGTAAACACCAACACATTGCTTCGCACTGTTACCAATGGTACACGCTATGTTGTAAGAAATACTATATCTGATGGTTCTAAATCACTTGCTGTAACCGGGGGTAATATAGACACATCCGGTACTATCGTAAGAAATATCAACAATCCTCAGTTTGTGAACAGTGGATGGCCAGCTGATTTCAACTGGAATAAACTGTATGAATGGTCTGATTTCATTTTCGCAACATGGGGTGATGAGAATGTAACCACTACAGCGAATGTAAAATGGAAAACACCTGTATACTTTAAGCAGGGCGATCTAGTACTTTTCCTGAGCAAGGTTTACAAAAGCAAGATCAACGGCAACCATGGTCATATGCCACATGGTGTTACTGATGAATATTGGGAGTTGCAAACCTGGAATGATGGTGGTATCCAACGTCATTTCCCGGCGGATGATTATCGCCTGGTTGATGGTGATGAATACAAACAACGCAATATCGGGTTAACCACTTCCGCAGTTCCTCCTGCTAATCAGTTGCCGGTTGTAAATGCTGGTAGTGATATCACGATCACGCTGCCGGTATCATCAGCAACGCTTGTTGGAACAGCATCTGATCCTGATGGAAACATCGCCGCTTCAGCGTGGACAAAAATTGCCGGACCTACTTCGTACACTATCCAGGCTCCAGCCCAACTTCAAACAGGCCTTACTAATCTGACAGAAGGTGTGTACCGTTTTGTATTGACGGTAACAGATAATCGTGGAGGGGTTGCAAAAGATACCGTACAGGTAACTGTGAAGGCGGCTGTGGTTACCAATCAACCTCCAATCGCGATCACAGGTCCTGATAAAGTGATCACTCTCCCCGTAAATACCGTGACGCTTAATGGTAGTGGAACAGATCCTGAAAATTCAGCAATCACATACCGTTGGTATTATCTTTCAGGTCCTGCCCAGCATACCATTACAAGCCCCAACCAGGCTGTAACAGTAATAAACAACCTGACACAGGGAGTATATAAATTTGTTCTTGAAGTAAAAGATGTGCAGGGCTTAACGGGAAGAGACACTGTTAGTGTAACTGTTAATGCACCTATGCCTTCCAACCAATTGCCTGTTGCTTATTCAGGTGGAAATCTCAGTATCACTTTGCCTATAAACACGGTGACGGTAAATGGAACCCAGAGTTACGATCCGGACGGTTCTATCCAGTCTTATCGTTGGACAAAAGTTGCCGGTCCTGCGCAGTTTAATATTGTCTCAGCCACGCAGGTACAAACGGCTATCAATAATCTTGTACAGGGTGTGTATCGTTTTGAGCTGCAGGTAACTGATAACAGTGGTGCAACGGCAAAAGATACCATGACTGTTACAGTGAATGCCGCGCCTGTTCCTAATCAGGCACCGATATCTATTGCCGGTGCTAATCAGACGATCGTACTGCCTCTGAATACAGTAACACTGAATGGTAACGGTAGCTATGATCCTGATGGAAGCATCGCAACATATAAATGGAGTAAGATAGCAGGTCCTTCAGGGTTTACAATCGTCTCTCCTTCGCAGGCGCAGACCGTGATCAATAACCTTGTACAGGGAGCATATCAATTTGAGCTGGAGGTAACAGACAATAAAGGTTTGACAGGAAAAGATACAGTGATCGTAACGGTGAACGCTGCTCCTCCTGCCAACCAACCGCCTGTCGCAATTGCAGGTGATGACCGTGTGATAACACTTCCTGCAAACTCATTGACTGTTTCCGGTGCCTCAAGTTATGATCCTGATGGAAGCATCGCAACATATAAATGGAATAAGATAGCAGGTCCTTCAGGGTTTACGATCGTCTCTCCTTCGCAGGCGCAGACCGTGATCAATAACCTTGTACAGGGAGCGTATCAGTTTGAGCTGGTGGTAACAGACAATAAAGGTTTAACAGGAAAAGATACGGTGATCGTAACGGTGAATGCTGCTCCTCCTGGCAACCAACTGCCTGTCGCAATTGCAGGTGATGACCGCGTAATCACACTTCCTGCAAACTCATTGACTGTTTCCGGTGCATCAAGTTATGATCCTGATGGAAGTATTGCGGCCTACCTGTGGACAAAGATCAGTGGACCCGCAGCATTTACTATTGCTGCTCAAACACAGGAACAAACAGCAATCACTAATCTTGTACAGGGCACTTATCAGTTTGAATTGCGTGTAACGGATAATAAAGGAGCTATTGCAAAAGATACGCTGACTATCACTGTAAATCCTCAGGCAGCGAATCAGTTACCTGTAGCAAATGCAGGCAATGATGTGACGATCACATTACCGACAAATTCCCTGACACTGAATGGTAGCAGCAGCTATGATCCAGATGGCACCATTACTGGCTACCAGTGGACCCGGATTGCCGGACCTGCCCAGTTCACTATTGCTACCCCGACTCAAAAACAGACACTGGTAAGCAATCTTGTTCAGGGAATATACACCTTCGAGTTGACTGTAACAGACAACCGAGGCGGAACAGCGAAAGATGTAATAACTGTTATTGTTGATGCAGGCGTGG
Organism: Chitinophagaceae bacterium; assembly: GCA_040509495.1. Taxonomy (GTDB): domain Bacteria; phylum Bacteroidota; class Bacteroidia; order Chitinophagales; family Chitinophagaceae; genus Terrimonas_A. The sequence continues at coordinate 7,244 of JBEVKW010000073.1, forward strand.
TGAATCAACTTCCTGTTGCGAAGGCTGGTGGTAGCATGGTAATAACCCTGCCAGTAAATAGCATTACTGCAAACGGCGCAAACAGCTATGACCCGGATGGAACGATCACGAGCTATACCTGGACCAAAATTGCAGGACCTTCACAGTTCAATGTTGCATCCCCAACCCGGGCACAGACGGTGATCAATAACCTCGTACAGGGTATTTATAAATTCGAGTTGACGGTAATAGATAATAAAGGTGCTGTAGCAAAAGATACACTTGTTGTTACGGTGAACCCAAGCGAACCAGTACCGAATCAACTGCCCGTAGCTGACGCCGGTGAAAGCAAGACTATCACGTTCCCTGTGAGCAGTGTTGTTCTCGATGGTAGCAAAAGCTATGATCCTGATGGTATAATCCTTACTTACCAGTGGTCAATGGTATCTGGTCCTTCGCGTGCAGCGATCGTGGCATCTACTGCTCAAAAAGCAGAAGCAACGGAATTAGTGCCTGGTGAATACCGCTTTAAACTTGTGGTGACAGACAACCGCGGTGGTCAGGACGATACAACCATTATCGTCAACGTGATGCCGATGGAGTCAACGGCAAGAGTGTTCCCTAACCCGGCCCGTAACATGATCAATGTTGTAATAGAGTCAAGTACCCAGCGTAACAATACTTACCTGCGCATATTTGATGCATATGGCAAAATGGTGTACCAGGAACAGTTTGTAAGAACTTCACAGAAGATGACTCACCCGGTCGATATCACTACGTTGGCAAAAGGATCTTATTTTGTAAACATCG
>JBEVKW010000074.1:0-9172 GCA_040509495.1 Chitinophagaceae bacterium
AGCCTTACCGTTTTTTATAACGGCAAGCGAAAGACCGGTGATGCGTTGGTCTTTCATGAATTTTTGAACGATGATATCGGTGCTGTCGGTTTGGGCAAAACCAGCGATACTAATCAGCAGGAACAGGAAGAGGAACTTATTCTTCATATAAATGGTTTGGCGAAAGAAAAAGAAATGAAATGAGCTTTTAGTGTTGGTATTACATAATACACAGGGGCCATTCATTTTCCCTAATATACGTGATTAATTTCCGATCACTGTTTGTCTTGCTGAAATTTGTGAACGATGATGCGCAAACCATTGTATAGCCAGATCCTCCATTTAAGTTTAATGTCGTTTAGTAAACGGCCCTGGTGCGTGGAGACACGGACCAGGAGATAAATTAACCGGAGTTTAGAGATGAAGTGCGTAGCGGTTTATAATTTCTTTTCGTAACCGATGCCCGGGCCTACTTTTTCAAATCCATATTTTTTCCTGAATTCCTGTTGTTGTTCCTCCGAAAGGTTAGCAAGTTTCCCTTCGCTGACAGCCTGGAACCATTCTTCCATTTTGCCAGCTGGTTGAAAGAGCATGAGCAGCCTGCCGGGACCTTCACTTGTTTTTGCAAATGTATGAGGTACTCCACGAGGGCCGAATGCGCTGTCACCAGCTTTCATAGTGAAGGTCTCTTCTCCGATGCGGATCAGGAATTCTCCTTCGAGCACGTACCACCATTCATCCTGTTCGTAGTGGTAATGCAGAGATGGGCCACCTTTTTTGACGCGGGTTGATTCAAATACATACAGATCAGCATTGGTGTCTTTTGTTGATACTTTTGTAAAGAAGGTGTCTCCTTCCATTAGCGAAATACTTTTGCCGAACCTGTCTTTGCCGGCCCCGACAAGAAAGCCTTTTCCATCACGACGAAAAGGATTAAGATTAGCGAGTGCGGCCGGTGCAGCAGCGATAGCCGCACAACCGGCCAGAAGCCGCTTCAGGAATGAGTTGCGTTTCATAGCAGAGGTTTAAAGGTTATAGTAATACACTTAAGTTACGGATTATTCCACTCCGCTCTGATGGGGATTCCCGTTTTTGTGATGGAGGCAATATATGCCGGTACCGCAAGCAGAGGAGACAAGATTAATTTTATAACGTGGTGTAATGCTGGGTTTATCAGTGCCTCTGGCATTCTATATCATTTTGCGATCACCAACCTGTTCAGCATATTCCCTTTCGTTTCGATCTCTGTCTTTTAAAAAGGAATATTGATCCAATACGCTGACCTTTCACGAACTTTTGAGCGATGATATCGGTAAACAAACTGGCCTGTTCGCCTTAGCGAAACTAGGGAGAACTTTACGCCGCCAGTAGCAATGAAAGCGTGTTGAGGCATTTAGATAATTGGGTATCTTTAAAGACAAGTCATGCATGCCACATATTAACCAGGCAACAAATAGGAGATCAACGGAACTATGACCATCAAAACTCAGATCAAAAACTATATCGACAGTCAGGACGATCAAAAACGTGCTGATCTGCAAGCATTGCATAGCCATGTTCTTCGAATTATTCCCGAAGGCAGACTATGGTTTTTAGACGGTAAAGATGATAAAGGAAAAATCGTCTCCAATCCCAATATCGGCTATGGGCAATACACCATCCATTACAAAGACGGGTCAACAAAAGAATTCTATCAGATAGGGTTAAGCGCCAACACATCCGGTATTTCAGTTTATATCATGGGGCTTGCAGACAAAAAATACTTGTCTGAGCATTTCGGTACGACCATTGGCAAGGCCACCGTAACCGGTTATTGCATTAAATTCAAGTCGCTAAAAGATATAAAGATCGATGTGCTGGAAGAAGCGATACAGTACGGGGTGAGCCAGACTGACAGGGTGTATTATGTATGATCGAATATATCCTCCTTCCACGATTTCAATTCAAGGTCGTTTAGTTTAGCAGCCCTGGTACGTGCCTTACTACACGTAACTTAAGGTTTGCCTGGCGTGGAAGTAGCGCGGCGGACGCGGTGGTACGCCGCGGACGCAACGTAAACAGCCATAGAACATCTTGTATTTCGCCGCGCTCTCCGCGTATCGCCGCCGCGTTACTTCAGGGCTGCGAACGTGCTGGTGTCTCTGGTCAGACTCTTTAAAGTAAAACTATTGTTTCGTCAAATGATCGGAGATGTAGCAGATCGTTTACCTGCTTCTGACGTTAATAACACTTGATCCACTTTTGTTTCGGGGGTCATTAAAAGTATTGATAATGTCTAGTTTTAATGTATCCCCCGGTAGTATTAAACGCAAAAAAGCTCCGAATTTCTTCGAAGCTTTTTGCGGACCGGACGGGACTCGAACCCGCGACCTCCGCCGTGACAGGGCGGCATTCTAACCAACTGAACTACCGATCCGTACCCGTTGTTTTGGGAGTGCGAAGATAAGGGCGCGATTCTTTCCCGCCAAAAAAAGTTCAAAGATTTTTTAAAAAAATCTGGAGGCATAGTCCGTTAAACACCAGTTGATTGACAAGAATTAATATGTGATCTGGTCATCATGTTTTTAAGTTAAAACGCACTATCCATCACTGCAGGAAATGAGAAAAGTTCCTCCTGGGGCTGTCCGTCGTGTTGAAACTTTGCGCAAGCTTCCGGCCCACGAACGTAGCGCGTCCGAAGATATAGGATGGGAGGGGGCTGGTGCCCGATAAAAAAGTCCAGGATTGCCCGATCTGATATACAATTTGGGTGATCTGAAATGATTCTGTTCTTTTGTAGCTACCCTGAATCTCACTAAAAAAATGTCGATGAAAAAAGTCCGGTTCTTTTTGATGTTCCTCCTGGTTGCACAGCTAAGCTACGGTCAGTATTTTACCCTGACTCCCGATGGATTTGTTTCGGACAGTAAAGCCGACTATGTCGTGATCGATTTCCCCGGCGTTACCAAAAATGATCTTTACAGGAACGTATTGAACGCCATCAATACGCTTTACTCCAATCCACAGGATGGCCTGAGTGTCGTTGCCGGCGAAAGTATAACGCTAAGCGCATACCAACGAAAAGCGATCAAGGCCAGTGCTGGAATAATGACATACGACTATGATGTTGACTATACCCTGTCCTTCCTGTTCAAAGACGGCAAGATCCGGGTAAACAGTCCAACCTTTGAGGCCTCGATGAAAAATTACAACGGCACCTGGGCTAAGCTGAACGTTTCCCGCGCTTACTTTAAGAAGAATGGGGATGTTAAATCAGAAAAGCATGTGGATGGCGTCAATAAATTTTTCAATGGGCTTATAAAAAGTATCCTGGATAAATCGGGAAAGATCGATAACTGGTAGATCGGTTTTTCTTCGTCAGGTGTGGCCTTCTTACTGGTATTAGGTTAGGATAGTACGATATATTATTTATGGGCCCGGACCTGATCCACAGCCGTTAGATTGCTGTTACACTGATAGACTCTTGATTTTACCCCGGACTTCGATCAGAAGTTCTACTACGGCAGCATAGCCTCTTAATGCGGGTCTCCATCCCTTTAATTCCCTGATCTGTCCTGATCAACACCATTCCATTCCGCGCTTCTGCGTAACTTGACCATCAACCAAAATCAATTCAACCAATGCAACCGAAAACTGTCAACATTCTCTACTGGGTTTTCACCATTATATTCGCTGCCCTCATGATCTTTTCCTCTTACGGCAGCATCATCGTAAACCAGGATGCGAAAACCCTCATTCACGACCAACTTGGTTATCCTGTATATTTTATTCCCTTTACCGGTTGGGCCAAGTTGATCGGATCGATCATCATTCTTATTCCCGGACTGAAAACAGTAAAAGAATGGGCGTATGCCGGTCTTTTCTTTGACCTTATCGCGGTAGTTTATTCAAGTATCGCATTGTCGGGAACCGTAGATCCGATGATGGCCTTCCTGCTGATCTGGTTTGTTCCCGGGATCCTGTCGTACTACTTCTGGAAGAAAAAGGTGGGGTAGGAGTTTTAGCCCCCTCTGAATCTCCTCAGGCTAACGTGTACCACATCTTTGACTGGCGTAAAGTTCCCGCAGACAGCGCAGATTGAAAGCGCAGATACGCAGATGATTTTCCATTTTCAGCGGCTAATCTGCGCATCTGCGCACTCAAATTTGAAAAGTTTACTTGTTAAAAAAAATATTTCAACAATAGTAAAGTAAAAATCTGCGGCATCTGCGGGAACCCTACGCCAGGCAACACTTATGGCTACACGGTAGCCTGAAGAGGAAGATTTTGATGTGCCTTTCGCCAGGGCTATTTCAACCTTTGCCCGGACTTAGATCCCGGAGCCTGCCCCGGACATTGATCCGGAGTCGCATTTCACCTCCAGAATGTCATATACGCACAGCACTGCAGATCACTTCTCTTCTCATCTTTGCCCAGCAATCAACAATGAGGACAACCAACGCACATTTATGAAAAAAGCATTCCCCGCAAATCAGTTCCCAAAGCTGCTCACGATCATCGCTGTTCTTTTATCTGCAGTATTTAACTCCAATGCTCAAAAAATCAAACCCACTGCCAGTGGTTTAATCCCCGTTAACGGAATCAAAGTTTATTACGAAACCTATGGCCAGGGCAAACCTGTTATTTTATTGCATGGTGCCTTCATGACCATCGATATGAATTGGGGCGAACTCATCCCCACTCTCTCCAAAACAAGAAAGGTAATCGCCATCGAACTGCAAGGCCATGGTCACACACAATTTTCCGAAAGAAAGTTATCGCACACAACGCTGGCCAGCGATGTGGCAGGAGTAATGGACTACCTGAAAATTGACAGCGCAGATGTAGTCGGATACAGTTTTGGCGGCGAGATCGCCTTCCAGTTTGCCATACAAAGCCCAAAGCGATTAAAGAAGCTCGTGATCATCTCATCCACCTATAAAAGTGACGGCTGGCAAACGGAGATCAACAATGCCTTTAAAGACATGGGCCCTGACATCTTCGATGGCAGCCCGATGAAAGCCGCATACGAAGCTGTTGCGCCCGACAAAACCAAATGGAAAAGCTTTGTGCAGCAGATGCTATCGAATGCCGGTGAAACTTTCAATATGGGTGATTCCAACATTGCAAAGATCAATGCACCTGTGTTGCTGATCGCTGGCGATAATGATGGTTTGAATAAGATCGAACTGGCAAAAACATACAAGCTACTGGGCGGCGACGTGATCGGCGACTTTACAGGTATTCCCAGATCGCAACTGGCGATTGTTCCGGCACAAACGCATGTGACGCTTATGATGGCAACATCGGTGTTAGCGGGTTATCTGGATAGTTTTTTGAAGTAACATGATCGTTATGAGGTTAACAGTATTCATGCTTACCGCACTCTTCTCGCTGTGGTTGCCGGGCCGCGTATACTCTGCTAATAGGCTGGCGTAAGGTTCCCGCAGATAACGCAGATTGAAAGCGCAGATACGCAGATGATTTTCCATTTTCAGCGGCTAATCTGCGCATCTGCGCATTCAAACTTGAAAAAGCTTACTTGTTAGAAAAAAGATCTCAATCATAGTAAAGTAAAAATCTGCGTCATCTGCGGGAACCCTACGTCATTCAGTCTGAAGGAGGAGATCTACAGGGCATCAAAACAGCTTTGCATAAATTTTTCGTAATTTGAACGTCGCGTCAACATCCGGGTGCGGCCAGGCAGATTCAACAAAGAACAACTTCACCAAGTGCTCACCGATCTGTCCAATCCCGCAAGTGCTGTTAACTCATAAGAAAAATGTTCAAACAAAACCACCTGCTATGAAATTTTGTTTTTTGATCCTGTGCATTTCCACTGCAATAACTCACGAAAATTTTGCTCAAAGCTCCGCTTCTCCTGCGCATCAAAAGCAAAGTAATACCACATCGGCTAACTACTTTCCAAACTTCAATCGCACCCTGCTCCTTGAAGAAAAGACCGATACAACCGCCAATGCAAGTTTTGCCGATTTCGATGGCGATGGCCACCCCGATATCCTGTTAGTGAAAGGAAGACACTGGCCGATCATCGATCGTATTCTTCTTGGTGATGGATCAGGTAAAATTCGAAAAGCTTATAACCTTTCGTCAGTAGCAGACCGTTCATACACCGGAGGTGTGGCCGATTTTAATGGAGATGGTTTTCCTGATATTGCTGTAAGTAATGATTATCCCGACCGCAAACTCGTTTATTTCAACGATGGCAAAGGAAACTTTACCGTCGGTGCTGAATTTGGTATCCCCAAATGGCCAACCCGAAACTTATCCATCGCTGATCTCAATGCCGATGGATCACCCGATCTGATTTTAGCAAACAGGGGTAGACCCGGACAAACCTCCAATTATCTTTGCCTGAACAACGGAAAAGGGCAATTCGATAGCAATTGCATCGCGTTCGCGCCATACCCTGCTACTACCATTCTGCCTGCAGACATCAACCAGGATGGATTTATTGATCTGGTTGTACCGCATCGCGATGGTGGTCAGAGTTACGTCTACCTCGGTGGTGCTGATAAGACTTATTCCGATGCCCGTCGCATAAAATTCGGTGCCGCTGATGCATCCATTCGTACAGCAGCATCGGCAGATTTCAATGGAGATGGTTTACCGGACATTGTTGCCATCGACGAATTTAAAGGCGTGAATCTCTATCTAGGACAAAAAGATCCTGGTTTTGCCGCAGGTGTTTCTTTAGAAGATTCAACCCGGACCCCGTATGCGCTAACCATCGCTGATCTGAATAATGACAGGAAAATGGACATTATTATCGGTCATGTAGAAGCTCCTTCCACCATTTTTTTTAACAATGGTACAACCCGCGATTTCAAATCCATTTCTTTCGGCGATTCAAAAGGTACTGTATATGGTTTTGCCGTTGGAGATTTTGATCGAGACGGATTGCCGGACATTGTTGCTGCGCGTTCGGAGGCGCAATGTGTTTTGTATTTTGGGAGTGTTCGATAGGGCATGATATGATCAATTGTGCGTACAAAGCTCACTTTAATGCTGTCTGTATTTTTTCACCGTTATATATTTACCATTCAGGTGATCAAAGTCAGCGTCAAGTGTTAGCAACGTTGCATCGGAGATATTCGCCGTCGATGCTATCCAAAGATCATTTTTGCCCATGGTAATGGATCTTCCTGATTTTTCAGATGACAGCTAATTTTTGGAATAGGTGTCAATTTTTGCATAGACTTCCAGCAATTTCTCATCATTTGAATTGATACCCAGAACTACGAGATTCTCAAATAGATCCTCAAGCAGTTGCAGTTTTGCAAAACCCCATTCATGTTGTTTTGCGAAAGATAAAATCTCTCCCATAGTTACCACTGAAATGAAAGAAGTATTTTCTTCGCTGCTAAGGTTTTCTCCGGCTTCAATGGCTTGGTATAACGGGCTTCCCCTGACATAGTGCACCAGTATTCCTGTATCCAGCATATAGCGTTTCATATCAATCCAGACCGTTTAAAATTTCCTCGACTGTTTCATCGCCCGGCCATTTCCCGACAATCTCACCCAATCTGTTTTTATAGTCCGGATCCGTCAACACCTTTTGAATCTGTTGTTCAATAGTAAGTGGTTTGACGTCAGATTTGCCCGGAGAAATTGTTATGATAGATTGTGCCGATTGACGCAGTTGGGCTGATTCAACTTTGCCGCAGTCATGTTCGCTTATTGCAAGTCTGATTTCGTATTTCATAGCATTTATCAAATAATGTGGTCAATAAATTTTCTTTGCTTTTAGTTGCCTCGTAGATGGAAAGCAGCGCCATTCCGACAATTCAAAAGCATGCTATAAAGTTTGCAAATAATTATATCCTGCCCAAATTTTACCCCCATCAACCTTTCTTCTCTTTTATAGGAGAATAGTCGATGCCGATAATTTACCAATACACAAAATCCATCACCAGAACGTAGATTACAAGGCAAGTCTACGACCGGCCTCTCTGTACGCATCTACCTCTCGCCACAGCCATACTCTCACCAACCCAAATAAAACCTTCTTCCGGCAACAGCTCTCTGATCTTCTCCATTTTAACCTGCGGCGTATAAATATCTTTCGACGTATGCACCTGCACACGATCTCCAACTTCCGCTACACACACGATCTTTCCCAGATCCACTCTCAAAAATTTCCCGTTTGATACGATAAAGAAAAAGTTTTGCATAATTCACAATTGTTGATGAATAAATTGATTTTGGTTGGCGTAGGGCCCCCTCTAAATCTCCCCCTTCAGGGGAGACTTCACAGTCCTCTAACTTGAGTAGTCTGGCATATCGGATATCTATATTCTTCACTTAATGAGGTGTCTTTTATAAACGACCTTAAGTCTCCCCTGAAGGGGGAGATTTAGAGGGGGCCCTACGCCCACGCATTCACAAACGACCCATTCGCGATACTTCGCGGCCATTCGCGCTTCATTCGCGTATCGTGATCTATTCGCGATTCGTACATATTAGCCGCCATTCGCCCCAGATCGCCTCTATCCAAAAAACTGTAGTATTCGTCTTCCGAAATGATCAAATGATCCAGCATTCTCACATTCGCAAACCGGCTCGCCTGCATCAGTTTCTCCGTCGCGATCTTATCCGCGTGTGACGGCTTCACATTACCACTCGGGTGATTATGGATCACCACGATCGACGATGCCCGCCGCACGATCGCCCGGTGATACACATCCATCGGATCGATCAGCACCGTGCGTTGCGTTCCCAGCCCCAGCAGCTCTACGCAACGCACGCGCTGCGATGCATCCAGATGCATCAGCCAGAAGTGTTCGCGGTCGCGGTTCAGTTTGCTGATGCGAAGGAGGATGGGTTGAAGCACGCGGTAGATATCGGCGGAGGATTGTATGTGGATTTTTTGATGGGGTTTTAATCGAATTGTCATAGTTCAGGATTTAATGATTAATTTAATGGGGAAGGGCATGGGCCTTCCATTCACAAAGGATCTATTTGTGTTTATTCGCGGCCATTAGCGCTAAATTCGCGTTGAGAGAATAATATCTAATAGTTGTGGAGCATGTGGATGCTGACGTTTAACTTGGTTGAACTAAGTTAAGGAAAGAATTTAATAATTCTGCCTCATAAGGCAGAATTATTTTAATGAAATATTTTAAGATTATTGATCAATAATATGGATCAGGAAAAATACACGAGTTATTTATTGGCATTTGGTCAACGTATG
>JBEVKW010000075.1:0-11655 GCA_040509495.1 Chitinophagaceae bacterium
CTTCTTCGCGAGGATAGCAGCCAATTGCATCTTGGAATCCTCGAACTGATACTTCAACCTGTTATCCTGATTTGTCTTGCTGGACTCAACTGGAATTTTTGCCAACTTTGCCAGAATAGCATTCAATGATCCCAATTCTTTGGCAAAACCCTGAACATCTTCTTTGCTTGCTGAGCCGCTCAACGCACTTTTAATATCGCTGATCTCTTGAACCAATGCAGCAACAGCAGCTTCCAGGTCAGCAATTTTCTGATCCTTGTCATCCTCCGCAGGAGCTTCTTCGCTTGGAGCATCGCTTGCAGTTTCTTCAGCAGCTTCAACTTCTTCCGCTGGAGCTTCTTCTGGCTTTTCACCATTAACAGCTTCAATTACTCCACCTTTAACAGTTAACACGGTTCCATCTTCTAATTCATAATCTCCATCAGGAGCGTCTGACAAGGAACCGTCAGCATTGATCAATTCCACTTTACCACCAACAGCTTTGTCAGAAACTTTAATTTCGGAATCAGACCATTTCTTTAACTCTGTGGGAGCTTGTTCACCCAACAGCAGCTTTTTAAGATTTTTTATTTCTTGTAATAAATTCATGTTAGTAATTCTTTATTAGATAAATAGTCCGTTATTTCTTTAAGTATATGCATCGCTTCCTTTGTCTCAGCATCAAGTTCTTTGTCTATTTTGGAGAACATTTGAAACAAACCTTCAATTGAAAAACCTTTAACCTTGCCTGCCTTGATATCTTTCCAAACTTCTTTGTCAGTTACCTTAACACCAACAATCCAAGAACCCTCAGGAACATCAATACCTTTTGGTGCTGACATTCCCATTTCTCCATCCACTATGTAGGCTTGAAAAACAAATGATTTTGCTGGAACCGCTGTGTGTTGAATGTTGAGATTATTTTGAAAACCTTTCTGGAAATATGTTTGTGCAATTTGACGAATGGTATTCTTTGAAAAGAAAACATTGTACTCTCCATCTTCATCTTTCCTGAATATCTTCATATCGGGAATTAGTGCGGGGCCAATCAACTCCATTCGCTCTTCATTGGATGCAAACTTGAATTCAACATTTTGATCTTTGGAGAAAGCAATGAAGTTTGATTCAATCGCTGGTTCATCCACAAGAGCTATTGCATTAACCACATTATCCTTTTCAGGATCAATTCGCAGTTCGTAGGTTGGAAGTGATTTATTCATTGTTGTATATAAATATGTTGAACTTCATCAATGTTCAATTAGATCGTAGATTCGTTATTATAAAAGTTAGCTCTCTGTTGATTCTCTCTTAATTCTCTCTCACTTATCACAGCTCTAACTTGAACTTGAGAATTACCGTTAACCACCCTCACATCCTGGATAGGATTTGCAGTTACATTTGTTGAGTTTGAACTAATAACAGGAGCGGTTGTTATTGATGGAGCAGCGGACACGGAGCCAGCAGATCCAGCACCAGTTGGAACTTTGACTGATAAAATCTTTTTCACGTTTGCCAAACCAGCAGCCACAGCCACACCCGCAGCAGCAGCACCCAGAGCAGGGCCGACAATTGGAATTCCAGCCAATGCAGCATAAGCACTGGTTGCAGATTCATAAGTCTTTACCGTGGTTGATGCAACGGCTGTTGCTTTTCCAGCAGCGGTTTGTTGACCCAATACCTCAGAAGCTTGTCCCAATATGTCACCAGTAGCGGAAATAATCTTTTTCTTATTTTCAAATTCCGCGTCATCGATGGCTTTCTTTGCATCAGAAGCTTGTTTGTTTATATTAACGAGGTTTGCATTGTGTTCGGCCTCCAAACGTTCTAGCTCTTCCTTATTGGCTTTATTCTGTTCCAAACGAACTTGATAAGCTGCATTCTCAGCTTCAATCTGCGCGGTCACCAATGCTTCAATCTTGCTTCTTCTGGTATCTGGTGTATCTGATTCGTCTACCGTTGAATTCACCGTTGTGGTGATCAGGTTGGTTTGAGCCTTGATATCAATTGAATTCAAAGACTGATCTCTATTAACCTGGTTCAACTGAGACGAACGCAATTCTTCCAATCGCTGTTTCTGTGATTCTGTTGCATTAACCAACAATTCATCGATCTCTTTATTGATGGCAATTCGCCTCTGAGCAAACTGATCAAGCATGGCATTATTTGCAGCCTGAACAAACTCTGTGATTTGATCGGTGTATTTCCTTTCGATAGCAAATTGATCACCCAAATACTTTGTGAGAAGGTTATTTGAAACATCTTGGTATTTGGTCTGAATGTTATTCAAACCAGCATGATATTTCTCCTTTCCAAGTGAGGATTCAGAGTTGGTCTTTTTGTAAAGATTTAATTCTTCCTCCTGTGTGTCTTCAATGGTTTTAATTTGCTGCTTATAATCAATACCCAACTTAGCAAGTTCAGCTTGCTTCGCATTCAATCCTGATAACGCCAAGTCATTGATCAGCGATTCATTAAGCTTCCTTATCTCTTCCTGATGAGCCTTAATATCTGCAAGCTCCTTATCACGGGCTTGTTTCGCTTTATCAGCGGATTGTTTCCTGGATTGTTCAGCTTTATCTCTAGCTTTTTCAGCTGCATCAGCTTGATTTTCCAAACCACGAATTTCTTCAGCGGATAAGGAATCAAGATATTTTCTATAAGCTTCTGCTTGTGCTTTATTGGCGTTGGCTTGATCTTCAACGGATCTTTTTGATCCATCTTTGGCAATTGCTCTTAAATTCTCATAGTTAGTTTTTAAAGCAGCAATACGATCCTTGGCACCCTCATTCTCAATTTGAGATAGTTCAGCCTCAGTCTGGCCAGCTATTCTCGCCCTGGCCAATCTTGCTTTGGTGACAAAATCGATTCCTTTTAGCTCCGATTCCAACAAAGCTTGTTGTGCTTCCAACGCATTATTCAATCTTTTCTGCGCTTCTTCCTGTTCGTCTGTGCTGGAAGTCCATTCAACAATCTTTGAAACCAACGCTGTCAAACCAACAATTAGCAACCCAATACCAGTTGCCATTATGGCACCTCTAAGAACTTTGAATGCGGTTGAGGTTTGTGTAACGGAAACCCCAAACATTTTCATTACTGTTGACGCAATTACGGTAACAGCATTATTAGCTTTTTGAAATACAGTTGAACTTTGAATTAACGCATTAACATTCTTAAAAGAATCTTTCAAATCTCCTAAAGAATTCAAGGTGTCGCTGAATGCCATTATACCTTGCAACCTTGCAATTGTCTGCGCTGCTGTATCACTTTCCACACCTACAACAGCCAAAGCACCAGCAACACCCTGAATAGCTCCAGTTGCAGCCTTGCCAATGCTGACCAATGGTTGCAGTTTGTTATCAGGCTGGAAATTTGATATTGACAAATTCACTTCGTCTATATCGTTCTTTAAACTTTGAACTCTTTTACCAGCTTCAAGAAACTCTTTTGACCCATTTCCAAAAACTTGGAAAACACGTTGAGCTTCATTCTGAGCCTCTTTCAATTCTTGCTTTAAAGTCTTAACCGATTTGGATAAATCCACCTTGGGAATTGTTTCCAACCCCTTTTTAAACTTATCTAAATCCGCTTGTGCTTCCTCTCCGTCGAACTCTGGTTTTACCGAAAGGAGTATATCTTTTTTAAAATCGTCAGCCATTTAAACCTTTATCATAAATAGTGTTCTATTATTTAAGCAATCTTCATCAGTTCTACCCTTGAACTAACACCCTTCCCCTCGTATTCAATACTCAATACCCTGAAATATGCATTTCCAAATTCACCCGTATCAATAAACACTGGCGTTTTAAAATCCAATGCATTTATATCATTTTCATTTAACATCACATAACATTCAAAATATCTTGTATTCGGGTTGGTCAGATCGCTGACTTGACCCAGATAGGATTGCTGATATGCGGTTGGACATTGTTCAATCTGTTGCGATTGATCAAAATAGTAGATCAATGACTTACCAAAATGCAGATCATCCGCAGGAGTCATATTATTAAAACCGTTACTGAAATAATAATTTCCAGCTTGAGGATAAGCAATTAGATTTCCTGAAATGTTAACTGAATCAAACCCACCAGAACCAGAAACAATATCCTTTGCAACAACATAGTTTTGACATGTCTTCAATCCATTATAATACATCAACCGTATTTCTGATTTGGAAGGCTTCTTACTGTTGCTGGAAAGCTGATAAATGGCAGGATGAATACGATTGGTATTCTTATATTGAACCATCGGAGAAGGAGCAAAGATCAATTCAACCTTCTTTTCATCGGTCAAACCATAGTTATCATTAAACCTGAACTGACCATAGACTTCGCCAGTAGCTTTGTTATAGGAATCGTTTAGATAATCATTATCCTTTTTCCAGGTAAACAGGTACTTCTTTGGCAAAGACAGATTGCTCTTATTCTTTCTTGGAGAATTATAATCCACCTTTGCAGACCAATCCAAGGAAACCGATGGCAAAAGATCTCTTCTATTCAAAGCATAAAATAAATCATACGATTGAAAGATTAAATGCTTTGGCCTCTGTTTATCTGAATAGACATACAGGTTAAACAATTGAACAATGCTTTTAACAAAATCGATCTGTTTCACACCTGTTGGAGCCTGAGGAATTACTTCATCTCCAACAGTCAAAGCATATGTTATGTAAGAATCGTCATCTTTTGCAAAACGCATTTGAGCAGATGGAATGGAATAACTCAATTGTTTTAAAAGATTATTATTCTCCAAGATAAAATTACCACCCTCAACATGCACCCTAATACATATTTGAGAAGTTTCATCATATCCTCTTTCACCCACTTCCCAGGTAATTGTTTGATTGGTAATTCCTGAATCTCTTGGAATGGTGATCTGATTGCTCTTTGTCACAACAGACCAAGTTTCCCTGACATCAAATTGAGGGTCATCAGCAGCAACAAATGATCTTTCACACAGTTCAAGTGATAACTTTATTGGAGCATTATACTTATTGAAAAACGAACCAATGGTAACGGAGATCAGACCATTTGAAGTAAACGATCTATTAACCAGAAAAACAGTCTGCGGAAGTATATTTGCAGGTAAGTAATTGCCATATGGTTGAATAATACCAGCACCAGCTTGCAGTTGATCCAAATTCAAATAGATATACATATTACCACCACCATTAACATCAATATCAAACTGTCTTGAGTCGTGGGTTTGGACTTGTGTTTTGTATGCTCTGGCTCCTAATGCTTGTGTTCTGCTGGTTTGCTGCTCTGAGTTGTTTGGGATAATCAATGAGCTAAACTTTTGTTGTAAGTCAACTCCTTTAATCTCATAGGTAAATCCAATATTCTTGAATATTCTATCCCAATACTCCTTTAGATAAATAGCTGGTTGAAAGTTTCCAACATGAATCAGGTTGGTATTCTCATTCAGTTCGGTCTTCTTAAATGTATAACCGTAATCAATGAATGGGTATGTATATCCTTCACCTTTGATAAACGGTTTGTATTCGAATGCTTCAGCCGTAATGTTAAAACGCTCTGTTCTCTGATCCCAGGATCTTGCGACATTTTCCCAAGTGAATCTATGCTTCAGATCAGATAGATCTATATCCGCGAGAAATTTGTCTGTTAGGAGATTTCTAAAATCTGTGAACGATCCTGTAACATAGGTTGAATACATAATATTTTCATCCTTATCAATTGTCACATCCGTTACCCTCAATGATCCTTTGAGCAACAGAATGCCATCCTCATAAATCCAAGTCTTCACCGCCCTAAGAGGATTATAATTGAAGAATAAAGCATTGGAGATATCCAAAGAAGATGTTGAGTTCAGATTAAATAAATGGCCGAACGCTTTGTTATTATTTGGTGTTCCCTTGAACTGAATGGTTTTGGTAATGTTATCCTTTCTAACTGAAATGTCTGAAATATCAGCCACAGAAAAGACGGTTGCAAAATCAACGTCCTCACAGTCTAACTCAACGTACTCTCCTGATTCCTCTATTAAATAAATTTGATATGCCATTGTTTAAGAGTGAATAAATGTGATACCACCCGATGAACTTGGGTAAATACCTGTTATTGTGACGCTACTATTTTGCCCCTGTCCTGGTGAGATCCCCGTTGAAACAATCTCATAAGGTGTACTACTCAATCCCGCAGGAATTACAAGCGGATTAGTGACGTTTTGATTTCCATCGATATGAACGGAATAATCAATTGATATATCAACAGGAACGGGGCTTGAAGCCTGTGCCATCACCCTTAATTGATCGAAGACACCGTAAGAAATAACTTCAAGGATTAGTTGGATGAAGACATTTGTGTTCACCAGCTCACAGGTAGCGTTAGCATTCACCCAATTCTGCCCGATTGAAGCTATATCTCCCATAGCTAAAGCATTGGCAGCAGCTATGCTAACCGTGCTTTGATATGTATTTGCGGGAACGGTATACAATAATTGTGTTCCCTGATAACCACTTGGACAATTATTTCTTGTAAACAACTGGCTTTGCGGTTCATTTCCATATAACACAATTCCCCCACAGGTTCCATGATTATTTGCATACGCATGACCATTGCTAGCCAGATAACGATCAGCTAATGAATTAGCATGATCTTGAGAAATGTGAGAACTAAACAATCCAGCCGAACAACTGAAGAGAACCACGCTTGCAGCTGATAGTAGTGGACAATCTTTAATAAAGTAAGCAGACCTCAATTCATTTGAAAATAAGGTGACATTATTATTCCATTGATATATCTGTAATCCTGAAGTTGCTGGTGTGACATCCGTAACCCTGATATAACAAGAAGGGCCTCCACCCACATAGACGGAATCAACATAGAAAGAATTGGTTTGCTGCGTCCCTGGATACATTTGTGCAGTACCGCCAGTAATCCAAGTAACACCTTGATTCAGGGTGTAATCATAGGTAATCACAAGATTGGTATTAACTGGCTCATTGGCTTTCACCACAGCATAGATTTCATCTTGATCAATCCCATTAAATGAATAAGTTGATTCTTGAGTAATCGGTACAATCCTGGTTGATGCAGCACAAACTCCGTTTGCATTGGCATACTGTTGTCCCAATTCAAACAGCCTCTTGTCAGCCAAAGCATTGGCATGTTGAGGGGATAAATCTGATCCATAAGCACCCGCAGGAATTGAATATTCAAATGCCTGTGAATTGCTGTTTGGTGGACAATTGGCCGTGAATAAACCCTTTCTTTCTGTATTATAATATTGATATGATGTTGAGCAAGTTCCGTTAGCATCAGCGAATAGCTGTCCTTCCGCTTCAATCTGATCCAAAGCCATTTGATCCGCTGTCTCCTGATCTATCATTGAACTGTATGTTCCTGGAAGTATTTCATAAGTGATCGGCTGAGCAATTGATCCAGATGAACAGGTAGAATTATAAAACACCTGGGATTGATACCCGTTTATATAAACCTTTGGAACATCTGTTATCAGTTCAGTATTCATGTTGACGGTAAACACCTCTCCAGGATGCAGATTTGACATATATCCCCAGGCTGTTGATCCAACGCTTTTGTAACAAAGAACCTGTTTTTTGCCATCTTTAATAGTTCCGAATCTGTATGAACCATCTTCATTAAGCAGTTTATTCAATTGCTTTGTGAGCTGGCTATATTTAACCGTATTATTGAGTTTATAATAACACATAGCCACTGCATAAGAACCTTCATAGTAAACTCCCGTATCATTCTTATTTGCTTTATAAGCTGTAACTCCGTTCGAGGTATCTACAATTTGATAATCATATTCAACATGAATATCAAGCATGTCGGTTGCTCGTGGAATGTCATTTGTCTCAATGAAGAATAGTGTGGCTAAGTAGTATAGCTCTAAAGATTCACCAGTGTTCAATCCTCCATTTGGGAATAGGGCTGTGTGGAATTTCCTGTTTTGATTATCGTACAATTTTGTCCTGATGGCTTGAGATAACCTTTCAGCCACTTGCAGATAAATTGAATTAAGAATAACGCCAGCTTGTTTAAATGCAAAGAAAGCAAGGATGTTATCAACTGTATTTGCGGACTGATCAATATAATCCTCATCAAACACGTCATTAACATATCTACCCCTTCCAGCGGTCAATAGATTCTCATAACCTGGATTCCTTTGTTCACATAACCAAAGAAGCATATTATTCAAAGCATCCGCAACCTCAACTTTATTAGTTGCTTCTGGATTGTGTTCTAAGTAATATCCCAAAGAATACGCTACAATTGCAACTGTTGATGTTCTGATTTCCTGCGTGGCTCCTGAAGGGTTCGGTATGATATGATTAACATGAAATGGGAGATAGCCAGCCATTTCACTTTGAGTAATACCAACTGTTATTTCCTTGGATAGATCCTCAGCATTTTTTGCGGTTGCAAGAACAGATAAGCCAGCATCGAAGAGATAGTTTTGATGTACAAAATCAGTATTTGCCAATATGTCATTTGCTTCCAGAAGAAAGGAACGGGGTAACACACCTCTAATCCAGGATTCAGTTAACAGATAATCAGAGGAGGTTCTCTTTAGCTGAACAATAACATTATCAACGAGAGTATCATCGTAGCTGAATTCGTAAGTATTGGATGTTTCAACGGTTGTATCTGTTATAAGAACGGATTGAATACCTTCTTTGATACCGATTAAATAAATGGTTAGATCATTGTAGATTCCGCTCGTCGAAGGTTCATTTGAAGGAATTGTTAACGATCCAGAAATATGTTGTAAAGCCATTAAAAGGTTTACTAATAAATAGCTACGGATTTTGTAAATTCATTGCCTTAAACCACCGATTATGACCGATCCGCAATTAGCAAACCTCATTGAAGCCATCAGTGCAATTGCTACGGTTTCGACGCTTGTTTACGCTATTCGTCAGGGAATCAAGAATAGTAAGAAAATAAATGACTTGGCTGAAATTACAAAGCAACTGTCGGAGCAAAACGGTTTGACATACAATCAAATCTTATTGCAGAAATATGCAATGAGGGAAGCAGCAGCACCTCAGTTCACATTAATAAGCGCGACATTCGGAGGAGTTGCGCCAACAATAATTCTAAAAATAGCCATTCAAAATAAAGGGAAAGTTGCGACTGTAACGGAAACATACGTAGACTCAGAAGCACTTATTCCAATTGAACCATCCCCAAATCTAATTCTCAGAACTAGTGATTCATATGCATTTAAATTTCAACAAATTCAGAAGGCCCCCACAGCAAATATCGCATGGACTGCTTATATCTACCATGAAGATTTCTATAACAATAAGTATGAATTCAAAATAACTGGTAAAGGAAATAACGTTGATAAAGTCATCCACAACTATATTGAAGAACAAGTACATCAAGCATAGTCTGGCCCATAGTCTGAATCATCGTATTCACTAGGTTGCGTATGAGGATTAATTCCCCATCCTGGTAAACCTGACCCAATGCTGTTCATCTGAGAATCGATAAAGTCAATGTTACCCTTTCTATCCGAATATCCTTGAGCTTTCGCAGGAATAATGCCCTCACCCATCTTGATATCAATGCTGATGGTGTTGGGTTCATTCTTTCTGTATTTAGTTCTTGGTATTTGATATGAGTTATTCATTAACATAACTGGCACCAATGCACCATCTCCCAATTCAACGAATACCTGTTTGCTTGAATACAATTCTGCCAGCCATAAACCCTCAGCATCCGTCAACTGTAAACTATGCAATTTAGTTGATAGCTCCTGGCTTGAGTTAATAATAACTTCTGAGGGATTGTATACCTGATCTCTGATATCTGTGTAAACATCATTGGAATCCAATTGATAGATATTCTTTTTCAATATTGTCCTGGCTACATCAATTTGATCAGAAGGAGCGACGAAACTATAAGAGTCAAAACCACCCAATCTATTCTCCCATAATACATTCACATATTCCAATGAGCAATTTGACTTCTCATATAGATAAACCCTCTCCGTTGTCTTGGGATTGAATAAACCATCCACCAGATCAACCGTATAGTATTTAACATTATCGAATTTCAAATTAAAATACTCATTCAGTGCTTTGGGTGAAATGTTAAGCCTAAACATCTTGAATTGATCCAGGGAAGGAATGCTTTCAATTTCTGTTTTGATTAAAATACCATTACCCGAATATGTCCTAATTCTCACCTTTAAATCAGGAACGGAATTATCCTGCAAGAAATAAAGATGTTCAGCAGATATGTCAGTTGTCAATTTAAAGTTTGGAGCATTGGTTAAAAATGAACTTAAACCAGTTGGATTGATCAGATACTTAACTTGAGAATATGAATTAAACTCAATCCTTCCCAATTCAGACCTCCACACAAAACAAGGATCACTGGCATTATTCCAGCTATCTCCATCCACGATATTTCCCTCCACCAATAATTGTTCGGTGATCTCAACGGTATATGCCTTTACCGATTTGGATAAAGGAACGATTAACTTAACTGGATCATTGTTTATCTCCCATGTCAGGTAATTCAACATTATCTTGGAAATATCAAAATAAGACCCTGATATGAATTTTGGAGTCGGATAAAGCAATTGTGTGCTGATGATTCCAGCATTGGAATGATCAATCACCCTTAGTTTAAAGGATAAGATATTGCTCTTATCGGTTTTGAACTGCCAGTAAGACGGGTTATAAACGGGTGAATATTTTGATGGACGTTTAAGTATGGTAATCATTGATTATAAATAGTTCTATTTCTCCCATTTTCTCAAAGGACAACCATTAACATTTGCTCTGGTTTTCCCTACTAAAAAACATCCACACTCAGCACATATTTCAGCTCCGAATCTCACAACCTTCTTTGGACAAGCATTGCACACCTCCATTCTCTGTTTTGACAAAGCTTCTATTTCTTCATCTTTAATTAAAACGTTCTTCCACGCTGTTGCTATCTCTTTAATCTTATTCATTTAATAATAATTCTTTTTCCTCCCCCTGCTCTTGGATTTATGTCTATTTGTTGAAGGATATATTGAACGGAAAAGTTTGCAACCACTTCAGCAAGTTGATCAACCAACTGAGGTATTTCTTTTTCATATATATTCTTTGGCTCAATACCATCCTGAAATACAGATTCCCGCATAGCATACGCTGCATTGGTTCGCTTCTGATCATCTGTCAGCTCCTTAAATGGTCTGTCCTTGGTCCTATCTTTTTTGGATAACCTCATATCATAAACTCTGAACTTATCGTTTTTCTCTGTCAGAAATATCTGTTTAGCCTTCACCCAATCCAGAAAAGGTTGCAGCGGTGGCTTTTTATCCAGGTAAGAGTGAGGAGTATTATATTTTTTCTTTGTTCCACTTACCCCGCGATCTTGATAGATCAGGTGAGGACTTCCATAAACGCTTATACCTCCATTCTCAGCTTTCATTGTTATATCTGATACTCTACCAGTTGTAACAAAATCCTTCTCAATATTGATATTATCCTGAACTCTCAGAATGAAATCACCAATCACTCCTTCCAATGGGGTCATTACATCACTGAATTCAAGATTGTCAACCGATGTTCCCAGGTTGTTGAGCTGGTTAATCTTTGCTTGATTTCGCGCTTTTGCTGTGCTATTACGAACTGACTTCGCCATTCTGTTTGTTTAATTTATCTGCTTCAATCTTTGCTTGCATAAC
>JBEVKW010000076.1:0-6044 GCA_040509495.1 Chitinophagaceae bacterium
AGGAACATAGAGAAAGAGATCTTGTCATTTGGCCTCAGCACGTCGAAGTCGATATTTCTTGCATAAAAAACGGAACTTACAACGTCCTGTACACAAGCCGGCACGTTGAATACGCCATCGTTTGTTACCGCTGTATTCGCCGTTTTATTGAATGAAACGTTCTGGTATTTTTTATACCCACCTTCGTTTACGTTGCGAACGAATTTTAAAGCCTGAAGGGTGGCCGTGTCTATATACGACTCATATTTATCACGCACTTTGTACAGGATATCGTAAGACGAGTTTGTATGCCCCTCGCCAACAATATGATATACCGGGCGGTTGTTCAGCACCTCCAGGGTATTCGTGAAAGTGGCGGTGCCCGCATCCACGTAAATACCGGCAACGGCATAGTAAACCTTATAGGTCACTTTTTCGCCTGCTTTAAAAGCGGTGTTCTTGATTCCACACGAATCAGCAAATGGCGTTTCCTTTTTGGTTGTAAATGCCAGCAGGATGACTGTCGGCAGGAAAAGTAGTTTGAATATGACTTTCATCAATCGCTTTGTTTAAATTTTCATAACGGGACAGGATCAGAGGTCTGGTCAAACTATCACCGGTTTGCAGAACAACAAATCAACCGGGGTCTTCCCCTACCTTTTGATCCGATTTATTTCTAAAGATCTTTCTAATGCTTAAGATAAGCAAACTTCCTACCATAGCCGGGATAATCAGGTTAATAAACCATATACTTAAAGCTGTGAGACTGATCCCTAGCTGGTTGCTGCTAAATAATCCTACAAGCTGTAAACTCACTTTCCCTCTCAACCCAAGATCGGTGAACAGTGCGATCGTCGGGATCACCGCCATTACCAGGAAGGAAAGGCTCACGGCCCACCAACCCTGCCACCAGGATACCTCTACTTCAAATAAACGAAAAAGCAGAAAATATTGTATGATGAATACCGCAAATCTGACTGCTGATAAAGACAGTAATTGCAATAATACCGTTGCATTAAAATTCTCCAGTGTATCCAGCAACCAACTGTATTTTCTCATTACGGGCAGCCGATCTATCCATTTTACCAGCACAGCCAGCCTGAAATAAAATAGTGTTAAAATAACCAGTGCGGTCAGTACACCATAAAGGATCAGCCGGAACCAGAAGGAAGTGATCATCCCGCTGCTGATGACGCTTTCTCCCATTACCAGTAGCGAGATGAATCCCATCAGCAGCGTGATGATCAACTGGCTGATACTTCCGGTAATGGTCAGCGAAATCGCCTTCAGCCTTTTTCCCTCCTCCATATACAACACACGCCCCAGGTATTCTCCCACCCGGTTTGGCGTCAACACCGAAAAGGAAACACCAGACATTACGGCTTTTAATGCCGTCACAAAATCGATCCGTTGCACACGCTGCACAGCCAGCTTCCATTTGACCGTTTCGATTGACCAGTTAACGATCATCAGCAACATCGCCGCCAGTAACAGCCACAATCTTTGACTGTCAAAGGCCTCCTTTATGTGTTGCCAGGACTGCTCCAGACCGGGCTGGCTGGCTATTTGCCGGAAAATGGAATAGGAAAGCCATATAAACAATAGCGGACCAAGAAAATAATTGATAAAGTAGCGAAACCGTTTGTTATGTATGATCTTTACAGGCATGCGGACATTGCAAAATTTAGAAGGAAAATTCAAAAGAGTACATTAAATGCAGCGAATAGTGGAAAATGAGGGATGTATTGTTCTTTTGAATTTTGCAGTTTTACTTTTTACTTTTGAATATTCCCTAATAACGTAAAAATACAGTGCGGTTTGGAAAAGTCAGCTAAAATAATCCTCGGTATTGATCCCGGCACCCTGCTGATGGGGTATGGTGTTATAAGGGTACAGCAAGGAAAAATCTCCCTTCAGGAAATGCATGCGCTCAAACTTTCAGGAAAGAAAGACAATCATGAGCGATTGCATATGATCCATCAAAAAGTAACAGAGCTGATCAGGACTTATAAACCGCATGAGTTTGCGATTGAAGCCCCATTCTTTGGAAAAAACGTACAAAGTATGCTGAAGCTGGGCCGTGCCCAGGGCGTCGCAATTGCCGCTGCAATGAGTGCGGGGATACCTGTTACCGAATATTCTCCGCGGAAAGTGAAACAATCTGTTACAGGAAACGGTAACGCCGATAAAGAGCAGGTCTGGAAAATGCTGCAACAGTTATTGAGTATTTCGGAAGCGCCGCAATATTTTGACGCAACAGATGCTGTTGCAATTGCCGTGTGTCATCACTACCAGATCGGGGGCAACCTGCCGCTCAAGGCCAAAGGCGTAAATGGATGGGATGATTTTTTGAAGAAAAATCCTCACCGGCTGGTCAAATAACTGATGAGTTCGGATGGCCTGGCATTGGGTGGGTCAGCCGCAACCATATGAGTTGAATGGCCTTCAACATTACAGATTACTTATAATGAGCTCCTGTATCTGTTTCAGCCTCTCCGGGCTCAACTTCAATTTTGACTGCACAAAATTCAGATCATTTGATTCGTTGATCGGAATCAGGTGCAAATGGGCGTGAGGTACTTCGAGGCCGATCACTTCGAGCCCTACGCGATTACAATCAAAACTTCTCTCGATCGCTTTTGCTATCGGCTGTGCAAATACCAGCATTCCGGAAAGGTATTCCTCAGGCAGGTCAAAAAATTTATCTGTTTCAATCTTGGGGATCACCAGCACATGTCCTTCACGAAGCGGAAAAATGTCCAAAAAGGCAAAAAAATGATCATTCTCAGAAATCTTGTAACTCGGTATCTCGCCTGCAATGATCCTGGAAAAAAGTGTCATGTTACGCTGGTTTAAATTTATCCCGGGTTGTTTGTTAGCTGTAAAATACATCCCGGGCCCACTTACAAAGTTATAAGTCCGTATTACCTGAATGTTGCCAAAGTTAAGATTTACCTTAGTAATTAGAACCAATACCGCTCGATGAAAAAAAGAACAACTTTCCTTGTATTAACCTGGTTGATATCCGCACCGTTATTTTCGCAGGAAGCAACTGATACAGCGCATGTGCTGGAAGAAGTAACTGTCAGGACGTTTGGTCAGTATAGAAAACTGTCGGAAGCAGGAGTTCCCGTGAGGATAATAGATGTGAATAATGGCGACCTGTATAACAAATCCTCCCTCGTTAACAGCTTTAATACTATTGCCGGCGTTCGTATGGAAGAGCGTTCTCCCGGTAGTTACCGGATAAATATCAGAGGCAGTTCACTGCGGTCGCCGTTTGGCGTCCGGAACGTGAAGGTTTATTGGAATGATATACCGGTGACGGATCCCGGAGGTAATACGTATTTCAATCAGTTTGCATGGAATAATTTCTCCAGCCTTGAAGTATTTAAGGGGCCTGCATCCAGCCTTTATGGAGCAGGTACGGGAGGCCTTGTACTGATCAATAATCTTGATCAATGGCAGCCCGGTGTTTCAGCCGACTACATAACAGGCAGCTATAACCTGCAGAATCTTTTTGCTTCCGCGCGCTTTGGCAATGAGGAGAATAAGAACCAGTTCACTTATGCCCATAATCAGAGCGACGGCTTCCGGGATCAAAGTGCCATGCGGCGGGATAATTTTTCCTGGCTATCGCAATTGAAACTATCAGAAAAGCAGGAACTGAGTGCAACTGTCCTTTTTACAGATATGCGGTACCAAACTCCGGGAGCGCTGACGTTAGCCGAATATAATAACAATCCCAAAGCGGCGCGACCGGCAGCAGGTGGATTTCCGGGAGCAGAACAAGCACAGGCAACTATCTATCAGAAAAATATTCTCGCAGGCTTTACGAATAAATACCAGATCAGCTCATTCCTGCGGAATGCAACAACATTATACGGAGCCTTCGCTGAAATCAAAAATCCAACCATTAGAAATTATGAACGGAGGAATGAGCCTTCCTATGGAGGAAGAACAACTTTTACCTGGAAGAAAGCACAATGGGCAATGAATGGCGGCGCGGAATTTCAGCAGGGATATTTCAATACACAGGTTTCCAGGAATAGAAATGGCAACCCGGATACATTGCAAACAAATGATGATGTCAATTACCGCAATTTAAGTGTGTTTCTCCAGGGAGACTGGTCATTGGAAGGAAAATGGTTCATCCAGGCGGGTGTTAGCCTGAACAAAACCAATGTAACGTTTTCCCGGCTTAGCAGTTTTCCTGTAGTTAAGCAGTCCCGGTCATATAAGAACGAACTGGCTCCTCGTGTGAGCCTGATGAGAAAGATCGGAAATCGTCTTTCACTGTTCGGAACAGTTTCAAGAGGGTTTTCACCTCCAACTGTTGCGGAACTACTGCCGTCAACCGGCGTGATCAGCACAGATCTCGAAGCCGAAGAAGGATGGAATTATGAAATGACTGCCAGGTATCTTTTGTTCCAAAACAAATTAAGAGTTGAAGCTACTGCGTTTTACTTCCGGCTCAACAATGCGTTGGTGCAAAGACGTGATGCAGCAGGGGCAGACTTTTTTATTAATGCGGGAGATGTAAAGCAAAGAGGTATCGAATCACATGCAGACTATACTTACCAGCCATCCTACAGCAAGCTCATCCATTATTTGACAATCAATGCTGACTACACTTACAATCATTTCAATTATGGCAGCTTTATAAAAGGAGCGGACGATTTCAGCGGTAACCGGGTGCCAAGTATCCCAAAAGGAACGTTTGCTGCAATGGCAGATCTGCGCTTGAAAAACGGGCTATTCTTCAATCTGAACCTCTATGCGTCATCCAGCATTTTCCTGAATGACGCTAATACGGCAATAGCAACATCTTATCAGTTAGTGGGAAGCCGGATCGGATGGAAAGCTGTTGGCAGAAAAAAGGTCAGTTACAGTTTGTATGCAGGTACAGATAATTTGCTTGATCAGCAGTACAGCCTTGGTAATGACATCAACGCCGCTGCTGGTCGCTACTACAATACGGCTGCAGGAAGAAACTTTTACGCAGGTATAAGCTTTCAGCTGAACACCAAACAATAAATAGCCGTTTGATCACGGACAGGATCTGATAATTACAGAACTCTGTTCATCATTTCCAAACGAAGAACGGTTTAAGGAAATTGCAGCGGAGCAACTTCCTTAAACCGTTCTTCGTTTGAAAATATCAACCTCGCGCGGGGCTGAGTTACACCGAAATATCTTCGATCTTGAATTTAATTACTCCCGCAGGCGCCTGCACCTCGGCAATATCGCCTACAACTTTTCCGAGTACACCTTTACCGATCGGAGATGAAATCGAGATCTTACTGGCTTTCAGATCAGCCTCTTTTTCACTTACGATTTGATAGGTTACACGTTTCTTCGTAGCCAGATTGGTGAGAGTTACTTTGGTGAGGATGGATACTTTGCTGGTATCGATGTTTGACTCATCCAATACGCGCACATTTGCCATTGAGCCTTCCATTACGGCTATCTTGGCTTCCAGCAACCCCTGAGCTTCTTTAGCAGCATCGTATTCGGCATTCTCTTTCAAATCACCCTTCTCCCTGGCTTCAGCGATAGCACGGCTCGCAGCGGGACGGTCCACAGACTTCATCTTCTGCAATTCTACTTTCATCTGTTCCAGAGTTTCCTTTGTCACATACTGAATGTTACTCATAATTACCTCCTTAGGTATAAACAAAAAAAATAACAACGCCTCAGGATTTGACCTGAAGCGTTGCGGTATTAAGTGACACAAAAATAGGAAAGTATTAGAAAAAAAACGCTATCAAAGTCCTAATTTTTCAAGCGTTACCTCCGCCATTCGTAAAAATGCCTCGTGACTATAGCCGGCAATATGAGGGGTTACGATCACATTGGGCTGAGACAGTAGCCAGTTTAGATTGTCTTTCTCGCTCTCTGTATAGGTTTCCAGTTTCTCGTTCTCCAGCACATCCAGTGCCGCGGCTTTTATCTTATTGTTTTTCAAAGCCTCTATCACGGCGGACGTATCAACCGTTTTCCCCCTCGACGCATTCAGGAAATAGGGTTGCCGTTCCAGGGAATTGAAAAAAGATGAATTAGCA
>JBEVKW010000077.1:0-3355 GCA_040509495.1 Chitinophagaceae bacterium
TTCTTTTTCCTGCATATCATTCAGGGGCTTGTTCTGGAATTCCAGAATCGCTCTAAAAGAAAGAAGGGTTATGCCGTTAAAATGGGAAGCAAAGGTTCTGCCTGGTACAGAAAATCAATGGGTCTGCTGGGTACGTTGATCCTGTTGTTCCTGATCATGCACATCGCGCATTTCTGGGTTCCTTCACGGATCACAGGTCTTGAGCCGGTTTATATCGACGGCAAGGAATACCATAACCTGTTTGGTGAAATGGCGAACGTTTTCAATGATAATCTGCCCGTGGTTATTCTTTATGTACTGGGTTGCATTTCTCTGGCATGGCACCTTGTACATGGTTTCCAAAGTGCATTCCGTGCATTGGGTGTAACAAACCATAAGTATATTGCCCTGATCAACACAGTAGGTATTGGGTTCTCTGTCATCGTTCCCCTGGCTTTCGCCATGATGCCGATCAGCTTTTACCTGGGTTGGGTATAATAAACCTGTTCAACGTTAATTGAAATCATTCTAATCATACTAATAAGAGAAATCCTCGGTTATGTTAGATTCAAAAATTCCTGAAGGAAAACTGGAAGAAAAATGGGTAGACTATAAAGGCCATTGCAAACTGGTTAACCCTGCCAATAAAAGAAAGATCGAGATCATTGTTGTCGGAACGGGTCTGGCTGGCGCATCTGCTGCCGCTTCACTCGGTGAGCTTGGATATAAAGTAAAAGCGTTTTGTTTCCAGGATTCTCCGCGCCGTGCACACTCTATCGCTGCACAGGGCGGGATCAACGCAGCAAAGAACTACCAGAATGATGGTGATTCTGTATTCCGTTTGTTTTATGATACGATCAAAGGTGGCGACTATCGTGCGCGGGAAGCGAACGTACACCGCCTTGCTGAAGTGAGTGTGAATATTATTGACCAGTGCGTGGCGCAAGGTGTGCCTTTTGCCCGTGAATATGGCGGTCTGCTTAACAACCGCTCCTTCGGTGGTACGCAGGTGAAAAGAACCTTCTATGCGGCAGGTCAGACCGGGCAGCAATTACTCATCGGTGCTTACCAGGCTCTCGAGCGCCAGGTAGCTCTTGGGAACGTGCAGATGTACACCCGTCATGAAATGCTTGACGTGGTAGTGATCGATGAAAAAGCAAGAGGAATCATCGCGCGTGACCTGATCAGCGGTAAAACAGAACGCCATTTCGGACACGCTGTTTTGCTGTGTACCGGTGGTTATGGTAACGTATTCTATCTTTCCACGAATGCCATGGGAAGTAATGTAACCGCTGCCTGGAAAGCTCACCGCAAAGGTGCCTTCTTTGGCAACCCTTGCTTTACGCAGATCCACCCGACCTGTATCCCTGTAACGGGTGATCACCAGAGCAAACTGACCCTGATGTCGGAGTCGTTGAGAAATGATGGCCGGATCTGGGTTCCTAAAAAACAAAATGACGACCGCAAGGCGAACGATATCCCGGAAGAAGAAAGGGATTATTATCTTGAAAGAAGATATCCGGCTTTTGGTAACCTCGTACCTCGTGACGTGGCTTCCAGAGCTGCGAAAGAGCGTTGTGATGCCGGATTCGGCGTGGGAACAACCAAACAAGCGGTGTATCTCGATTTCCGCTTCAACCTGATCAACAAATACGGAAGGGTAGAGGCAAGCAAATTGGGTATCGAGAATCCTGACGAAGCAACACTTGTCCGCCTGGGTAAAGAAGTAGTAAAAGAAGAATACGGTAACCTTTTCGATATGTACGAAAAGATCACTGGTGAGAACCCGTATGAAGTTCCGATGAGGATCTACCCCGCGGTTCACTACACCATGGGTGGTCTTTGGGTGGATTATGAACTGATGACGAATATCAAAGGTTTATATGCATTGGGTGAGGCCAACTTCAGCGATCACGGAGCGAACCGTCTTGGAGCCTCTGCACTGATGCAGGGCCTTGCTGACGGATATTTTGTAATCCCTTACACGATCGGTAACTATCTGGCTGACGAGATCGGCACAAAACCGATCCCGACTTCTCACGAAGCATTTGAAAAAGCAGAAGCAGCTGTGAGCGATCGCATCAAAACCCTGGTCAACATTAAAGGGAAGCAGTCTGTCGAAAGTTTCCACAAGCGGCTCGGTAAGATCATGTGGGAGAAATGTGGAATGGCGCGTAATGAAAAAGGGCTGAGAGAAGCGATCGTCGAGATCCAGCAGCTGAAAAAGGAATTCTGGAGTGATGTTCGTATTCCTGGCGGCATCAACGAAATGAATACCGAGCTTGACAAGGCCGGCCGTGTGGCTGACTTTATCGAACTGGGTGAACTGATGTGTAAAGATGCTCTCGATCGTAACGAAAGCTGTGGCGGTCACTTCCGGGAAGAAAGCCAGACAGAAGATGGCGAAGCGATGCGTCATGACGACCAATACATGTATGTAGCAGCCTGGGAATATAAAGGCGACAGCGACTGGCAGTTGCATAAAGAGGAGCTGAAGTACGATGTGATCAAGCCGAGTCAGCGGAACTATAAATAAGTAAGTTTAAAAGTTTAGAGGTTTAATAGTTTACATGTCATTAAACGCAAACGCAATTTAAGACGGCTAAACTTTAAACTATTAAACTTTCAAACTGCTAAACATTTCAATCAATCAAGAAAAAAGGTCTCGAAATATGGAGCACTATTCAATGAATCTTACGCTTAAGGTCTGGAAGCAACAGAATGCATCAGCCGAGGGTAACTTTGAAACTTACCAGGTGAAAGACATTTCTTCGGAGATGTCATTTCTGGAAATGTTCGATGTATTGAATGAACAACTGATCCACGACGGAAAAGAGCCGATCGCGTTTGACCACGATTGCCGTGAAGGTATTTGCGGTATGTGCTCTATGTATATAAATGGTCGCCCGCACGGTCCGTGGCATGGTACAACAACCTGTCAGTTGCACATGCGCGCTTTCAAAGACGGTGATACCGTTGTGGTTGAACCCTGGAGGGCGAATGCTTTCCCGGTGGTGAAAGACCTGGTGGTTGACCGTTCTTCTTTCGATCGCATCATCCAGGCGGGTGGTTATGTGTCCGTTAATACCGGTGTTTCTATCGACGGTAATGCCATTCCAATTGAAAAAGACAATGCTGATAAAGCGTTTGCAGCGGCTGCCTGTATAGGTTGTGGTGCTTGTGTTGCAGCCTGCAAAAACTCATCAGCAATGCTGTTCGTGTCTGCGAAAGTGTCTCACCTGGCATTGTTGCCTCAGGGTAATACAGAGCGGAAAAATCGTGTGATGAACATGGTTTCACAAATGGATAAAGAAGGATTCGGTTCATGTACGTTTACCGAAGCTTGTGAAGCAGTTTGTCCGAAAGAGATCTCGAT
>JBEVKW010000078.1:0-10437 GCA_040509495.1 Chitinophagaceae bacterium
AAAAGTAAAAAACGTTCAGGATGACTGTTCGTTTTTTACTTTTTACTTTTGACTTTTGACTTATCTTTCTCTTACTCTCCCTGAGGAGGCGTTCTTTGCTGATCTTCTCTTGGCTTGAACTCAGGTTTTGGGATCAGCGCTTTACGGGAAAGCTTGAACTTACCTGATTTCGGATCTGTACCGATCAGTTTTACTTTGAAAGTGTCTCCTTCTCTTACCACACCTTCCAGTGTTTCGAGACGCTTCCAGCTGATCTCACTGATGTGAACCAATCCTTGTTTGCCTGGCAGGAACTCTACGAAGGCTCCGAAAGGAACAACTGATTTCACCACTGAATCGTACACCTCTCCTACTTCAGGAACGGCAACGATACCTTTGATCCATGCCTGGGCTTTGTCAACACCTTCTTTCGCTACACCGAAGATGCTTACTTCACCCATATTGTTAACCTCTTCGATATTGATCGTTGTACCTGTTTCACGCTGCATTTCCTGGATCACTTTACCACCTGGTCCGATCACCGCACCAATGAACTCGCGTTCGATGAACAGTTTCACCATGCGTGGAGAATGTGGTTTCACTTCGTTACGCGCTTCAGGAATGCACTCATACATGGCGTCAAGGATATGAAGACGGCCACGTTTTGCCTGTTGAAGGGCTTGTGACATTACTTCCATTTTCAGGCCATCCACTTTAATATCCATTTGCACACCGCAAATACCATTGCGGGTACCGGTTACTTTAAAGTCCATATCACCGAGGTGATCTTCATCACCGAGGATATCAGTCAGGATCGCAAATTTGTCGCCTTTGGTGATCAATCCCATTGCCACACCGGAAACGTGGTGAGGAATAGGTACACCAGCATCCATCAATGCTAGAGAGCCGGCGCAAACCGTTGCCATAGATGATGAACCGTTTGATTCAAGGATATCGCTCACTACCCGAACAGTGTAAGCAAAATCACCGGTTGGCATCATTTGCTTCAGTGAACGCATGGCAAGGTTACCATGACCTACTTCACGACGGCTCTGACCACGCATCATTTTTACCTCGCCTGTAGAGAACGGAGGGAAGTTATAATGCAGGAAGAATTTAGAATCGTATGATTTAGCAGCACTTTCCACCAGCAGTTCATCCAGGGCAGTACCGAGGGTAACTGTAGTGAGTGATTGCGTTTCACCCCTTGTGAACAAAGACGCTCCGTGTGGAGAAGGCAGTACATCTACTTCCATATCCAGTGCACGAACATCTTCGAGGCCACGGCCATCCAATCTTACTTTCTCGTCGAGGATCATGTCGCGAACAACATAATACTGCAGATCCGCATAGTAAGTAGACGCCAGTTTCTTTGTCTGATCAGGCAGTGATTCGCCCTCTGCTAATTCGCTTTTCAGGAATTCGATCAGTTCTTCTTTGATCGCTGCGAATCTATCGCTGCGTTCGTGCTTAGGCAGGGCACCTTTAGCTACTTCGTAAACCTTTTGTTTTGCAAAAGCAGTTACTTTTTGCTCCAGCGCTTCATCGGTAACAGGCTTGGTGTAATCACGTTTGCCGGTTACGCCTTTCATATCGCGGAGTTCCTGCTGTGCTTTGATCTGGATGCGGATCGCATCGTGAGCGATCTCGAGCACTTTCACCAGGTCTTCTTCGCTGCACTCATGTGCTTCACCTTCCACCATCATGAGGTTCTTCTCAGTGGCAGCTACGATGAATTCAAGATCAGACTCTTCAAGTTCGTTGCGGGATGGGTTGATGATGTATTCACCATTCACACGTCCTACACGTACTTCGGAAATAACTTCTTTGATCGGAATATCAGACACTGCAAGGGCAGCTGATGCAGCAAGACAGGCCATTGCATCAGGCAGTACGTCCACATCACTGGAGATCAGTGATACGAGTACCTGCACTTCACAGAAATAATCATCAGGGAATAATGGGCGCAAAGCGCGGTCGATCAGGCGGCTGGTGAGGATCTCATAATCGTTCAGACGTGCTTCACGTTTGAAGAATGAACCGGGGATGCGGCCGGCAGAAGCGAACTTCTCCTGGTAATCAACGGTAAGCGGGAAAAAGCTTTGTCCTTCTTTGGGTTCTTTATTCGCAACCACAGTAGCGAGGATCATACAGTTACCCATGGAAACAGTAACGGCACCGTCAGCCTGGCGTGCAAGACGGCCGGTTTCGATCGTTACCATCCGGCCACCACCTATATCGAAAGTTTTGCGTATTGGTTGTTGTAACATAAAATTTGGAAAAATTGGTAATGAAAATTGAAACAGTCAGCGCGAAAAACGGCATTCCTAAAAACAGTTATTCCCAACATCTGTAAGAAGTTGGGAATAATCGTTATATAGAGAGTCCTGTCCTTGAAATTGATCAAAACTCCCAGGTTAAAGACTTACCCAACTCCACTCGCGGGAGTAACAGTAAGGTCTTATTTTCTGATTCCGAGTTTCTCGATCAATTGGCGGTAACCTGTCAGGTTATGCTTTTGCAGGTAGTTCAGCAAACGTTTACGTTTACCAACCAGTTGCATCAGGCCGCGGTGAGTAGAGAAGTCTTTTTTGTTCTGCTGAAGATGTCCGCTGATCTGGCTGATACGCTCAGTCAGTTGCGCGATTTGACCTTCGATAGATCCTGTATTAGCGGCTGATCCACCAAACTGTGTAAAAATAGCTGCTGTTTTTTCTTTTGTTAGAGGCATCTTTGATTTTTTTAAGGAGTCATCCTAGTTGTATCCTATTATAATTTTGTGGCGGCAAAAGTAGGATGAAATGGGGAAATAGCCAAATTATTTGGACTTATCCGAAGAACGCGCGATGGCCGATGACCGATGGCCGTTGGCCGCTTACAGTCTTTATTTTGAAGAATCTTTCCAGCCTGGCAAAGATAAGTATCTAATTTTCAATAGATAAATCTATTGCATGCCGAAAGCTCTCCTGCGGCAACGGCCATCTGCCATCGGCCATCGTTTTTTGGGTCGTCGAATGGTAGTAAAGATCCACTGCTTAATTTCGCCTCATGGATCTATCCCAAGACACAAAAAACATCCTCGGGCTTCAGTTGCCGACCGACCCGAGATGGATCAACCTCGCAGAAAAATCACTGGAAGACATATTGACGGACCACGCGTTTTGCGAGCAGAAAGCGGCCACCACCTGTATCACGCTGATCACAAGGTATAGCGACAAAGAGAAGCTGGTGAAAGAACTGGCACCGATCGTCACGGAAGAATGGGGACATTTCAGGCTGGTGCTGGCGGAATTACATAAGCGAAAGCTGAAACTGGGAAAGCAGCGAAAAGACCTGTACGTGAACAAACTGCTGGAATTTCAGCGTAAAGGTGGAGACTGGGAAGACAGGTTCCTGGATCAACTGCTGACCATGGCCCTGATCGAAGCACGAAGCTGTGAACGCTTCAAACGCCTCAGCGAAGGCCTGGAAGATGAATACCTGCGGAACTTCTACAGGCGCTTTATGGAAAGCGAAGCCGGCCACTATACGCTGTTCATTGACCTCGCTGAAACCTATATGGACAAAGAAGTCGTGCGAAAAAGATGGAAAGAATGGCTCGATTTCGAAGCAGAAGTGATGGAGACGATGGAAGTGCGTGGCGACAGGATACATTAAGTGAAAGTCAAAAGTAAAAAGTAAAAAGTAAAAATATCAGGTACCGGGATCGAGAGTTGTTTCGATACTCCTGCCTGATATTTTTACTTTTTAATTTTGACTTTTTAATTTTTCCTCAGATCGCTCTCGCCCCATCTCCTATTTCCGAAGCGAATACTCCGGGTTCGTAGCCGACTCTTTCTTTGTAGTGAGGTTTGATCTTTTCAGCATAATCGTGGAAGGATTCTTTCTTCACGAGTGCGATCGCGCAACCGCCGAAGCCGGCACCAGTCATCCGCGCACCAATGCAATGCGGATAGCTTTTGCTGAATTCGACGATCGTGTCCAGCTCAATACCGGATACTTCATACAGCTCTTTTAAGGAGGCATGGGACGCGTACATCAGCTGACCGAATTCTTCAAGACGGCCATTCAGCAATGCATCTTTTGACAAGCTTACACGCTCGTTTTCTGTAACCACGTGCAATGCGCGTTTTTCGAGAACGGCGTCGTTCAGCACGTGTTTCGCCTTATGAAATTCTTCAGAGGAGATATCACAAAGATTTTCCGCTTTGACAACCTGCTTCAATAGTTTCAATGCCGTGCCGCATTCTGCAAAGCGTTCGTTATATTTTGAATCAGTCAGCTTTCTTTCTTTATTGCTGTTGATCAGTACAAGTATATTATCTCCGATCTCGAAATTGAGATACTCATATTCCAGTGTGTCGCAATTCAACAGGATGGCTTTATCCTTTTTCCCCATGGCGACGGCAAACTGATCCATGATGCCGCAGTTCATGCCGATGAATTCGTTCTCGACCTTTTTTCCCAGTACAGCCATTTCCTCTCCCGGGATGTTCAGTCCGAAGATCTGACTGATCGCTGTTCCCGTGCAGACCTCGATCGATGCAGAAGATGATACACCGGCGCCGATCGGAAGATCCCCGTAAAACAACATGTTCAGGCCAGACAACTCATAACCGCGCTGCAGCATTTCATCAATCACGCCAAGCGGGTAGTTGAACCACTCCTTGCCCGTTTTCGTATAGGAGGACTGCAATTGAAGCTCTGCTGTTTCCGGAAAATTGATACACTGCAAACGGATTTTCTTATCGGTGTTTTTGGAAACAACCAGGTAAGTACCTAATGTGATCGCACAGGGCATCACTTTGCCACCATTATAGTCGATATGTTCGCCGATGAGATTTACCCGGCCTGGTGTAAAAAAAGTGTATTCAGGCTCTTGCTGATACCGGGTTTTGAATTCCTGGAGTAACGCGTCTTTTGTCATGACAGGCAATCTGATTAAAGGGTTTGATGTTTTAGGGACACGTAAATGTAGGAAATTTTATTTTAAGTGTCATTTCTACACTAATTTATCTCAACGACCCGGAGGTGGTGGGCTGAAGGTGAGGCCTGGGTAAAGTTGAATGGCGTAGAAGTATCGCAATGCGCGCAAAGATCCCGCAAAGGCCGCTAAGTTCTTCTTTGCGCTCTTCGCGGTCCATTTGCGCCCTTTGCGTAGCTCCTACGCCCGTCGACCCATTACTGCTTCCCGGAAAAGTAAGCCGCCTCCTCTGTAAAGTCAAGAAAGGGATACTTCTCCATCAAGCCCTTCACTTTTTCATAGTGAGACGCAAGAAATTGCTGATGCGCGGGTATGGTAGGATGAAAGGCTTTATGCCTGCGTGCGATACTGATCTTCTTTACCTCTTGCATCAGTTGTTTTGACAACGCATCGATACAGCTATCCGCAAACTTTTCCAGCACAAAACTCGTGGCGGGATAGTTAGGATGCACCATATCGATGTCATAAAAACGGTAATCACGAAGCACGTCGATCACGAGTTCATATGCCGGGAAGTAATATTGCCCTTCAAACTTGTTGACCATATGATGTACTGCTTCGATCAGTCTTGCCTTGCTCCGGTTATTCTCCACTACCCCATCCCGGATATGTCGCACCGGGCTGACGGTAAAAAGAATATTCAGATCAGGATTAAACCGTCGAAGTTTATAATAGATCGTATCAAGCAATGTGATCGTTTCATCGATCGCCAGCATATGTTTTCTGAACCATTGCGCGGGTGCGCGATGACAGTTTGCAACACCTTCACCGGCTTTGCCCTCACCGGTGCCGGTAAGGCGATAGGAAAATGATGAACCCAGTGTAACAATTATCCAGCTGGCGTTTTTCAGGAACGCATGCGCTTTTTCTGTTGCCTCATTCATCAACTGCAGGCTCTTTGCCGCATCAGGATGAGAGAAACGCGAATGATGCTCCCAGCTGTTCCAGACGTCGTTGAGAAAAAACAGGTCATCCTGCGTGTACTTCTTATTCTCGATATAACGGAGCAGGCTTTTACATACACTCGCGGGATCAAAGAGGATGCCATGCGGGTTCTGCATTACCGGAAACTTCAGATCAGCGAGTGTATTACCGATATGCTCTGTAAAACAGGAACCGATCAACAGGATCTTGTCGTGATAACTGATCGGTTTTGGTAAGGGCTTGATATCAATATCCAACATAAAGTCCATAGTACACGAATGAGGGCGAACACAAATGAGCACGAATGGTCACGAATGAGCGCGAATTGGTCGATTAAATTTTATTGTTGCCATTGGAAGGACAGTACGGCTTCCGCTATATAAAGATCTCTCCGGCAATGGCGAGGCTTTTCTCAAGGGCCTCTTCATCCAGGTTGAGTGTGAACCCTTCGGTTTCGAAGTGATCGATCATCCATTCTGTATTCATATTACCGACCAGTTCATCGTTTGCCATCGGGCAGCCTCCTATGCCTTTCAGTGCGCCATCGAAACGTTTACACCCCGCGGAAAGCGCTGCTTCCAGCTTTTCTTTCCAGTTTGCAGGAGTTGAATGAAGATGAACACCCAGTTCAGTACCAGGAAATGATTCGGTCATATATGCCGTAATATCTTTCACCTGTTCAGGCGAGGCAAGCCCCACGGTATCTGCAAGAGAAATGATCTGCACATCTATCCCCACCAGTTTATTCACCCACTCGAACACGATCTCTTCCGAGTAAGGATCTCCGTACGGATTGCCAAACCCCATTGAGATATAAACGACCAGTTCTTTGCCGGTTTTGATACAGATGTTCTGGATCTCTTCCACCCTCTCAAATGATACGTCAATAGATGAGTTGGTGTTCCGCTGCTGAAACGTCTCTGATATGGAGAAAGGGAAACCAAGAAAGGAGATCTGCTCATACACGCTGGCTTCCTCAGCGCCGCGGGGGTTGGCGATGATCGCAAGTAATTTGCTGTTTGAACCGTCAAGGTCAAGACCAGCTATCACCTCTTTTGTATCTGCCATCTGCGGAATGGCTTTCGGAGAGACGAAGCTGCCGAAATCGATCGTGTCAAATCCTACCTTCAACAGCGAATTGATGTACGCTATCTTTTTCGCCGTTGGGATCTGACGCTTCCAACCCTGCATTGCATCCCGGGGACATTCGATGAGTTTGAGCATAAGAGTTTAAAAGTTTTACGGTTTAAAAGTTCTACGGTTTTACTGTTTAAAAGTTTACGTGAAACTTTTAAACCTTTAAACTTTTAAACTTTTTTTTGCCTACCGCCTTTGCCGCATCACTTCGTAAAGGATCATCCCGGTTGCAACGGAAACGTTCAGGCTTTCGAAATCAGTTGCCATTGGAATCTTTACTTTTTCATCACACACTTTCAGCAAAGTGGGATGGATCCCGTTCTCCTCACCTCCCATAATGATGGCGGCAGGTTCACGGAGATCACAATCAGCGATATTGGTTGCGGCAGTCATTTCACTGCCGTAAACTTTAATACCATTCAGGTGAAGCTCATCGACAGCTTTG
The DNA here is from genome assembly GCA_040509495.1 of Chitinophagaceae bacterium. GTDB lineage: Bacteria > Bacteroidota > Bacteroidia > Chitinophagales > Chitinophagaceae > Terrimonas_A. The sequence goes on from JBEVKW010000078.1 coordinate 7,470, forward strand.
ACCAGGCTGTTGACCCTGCACACAGGCAACTTCTCCAAAGCACCGGCAGAGGTAAGGATCGCGTCTTCGTTCAGCGCTCCTACACCTTTCTCGGGGATAATGATCGCCTGAACACCGCAGCAATAGGCAGTGCGCGCTATGCCCCCGATATTACGGATATCCGTGATGCCATCCAGAATAAGAAAAAGTGGGGTTTCTCCCTTTTCTACAACAAAGGAGATCACCTGCTGAAGATCCTGGTATTGTACTCTTGCGATCTGTGCGATGCAACCGCCATGTTCGCCTGCATTGAATGTGTTCAGTTTTGCTGTTGGAACATAGTTGATCGGCACACCTGCCTGCGAAGCAAATTTCTTTATATCATTCACTTCATTTGCCTGGGATCTGGTGTCAAGGTAGATCCTGTCCAATGCCTGGCCGGTGCGAAGGGCGTTGATCACTGCCTGGAAACCTATTACCAGGGAACTTTTTTTTGGTCGTTGGGGAGAGCGGAAATTTTTCACGGGGCAAAGGTAGGGATTTGTGGGGAGGACAGGTTGCAGGCAAACAGCCGTCTTCCTTCATCAGACAATCCCCGCCAGCATGAGTTTCACCTGCTGGATCGCGGCAACCGACATCGAATCGGTGATAAGGCCGGCCTGTTGCATCTGCCAGGCTTCTTCGAACGGCAGCTTCCTGATCACCAGCTGCTCTGTTTCTTCAGGCATGGGTTCGAATTGCTGTAAACCCGTCGCAAGATATATCAGGGCATATTCATCCGACACAGAATTAGATAGATGCATCTTCAGGATAAGTTTCCAGTCGTTTGCCTTTAACCCGGTTTCTTCCAGCAATTCTCTTTTGGCGGAATCAAGCGGATCAGTATCCATTGCTCCACCTCCTTCAGGTATCTCCCAACTGTACTCATTTAACGGGAACCGGAACTGGCCAACGAGGTACGTATTCTCCTCTTCATCCAGCACTATCACGCCTATAGCGAGGTTCTTAAAATGGACCTTACCGTAAATGCCCTTGCCCCCACCTGGATTAATAACATCATACTCTGTTACCCGTATCCAGTTATTGTCATACACCTGCTTGTCTCCCAGTATCTGCCATGGGTTAGTCTCGTTCATGTTGTTGTTGTTTTGGGAAGAGGAGGGATAGAAGTTTAAGAGTTTAAAAGTTTAATAGTTTAAGGTTAAGCATTGAACCTGTCAACATTAAACTTTCAAACTCTTAAACTATTAAACTATTAAACTTTTTCCCCCCTCCAAAGCAAAAGGGTTCAAAAAGCTGGTTGCCCAGACTCTTTAAACCCTTTCACCACTTTTCCGCTCGATTATTTTAAGCCGAATGCTTTTTTAACTTTCGATACATAATCCAGCTTTTCCCAGGTAAACAGTTCAACCTTTTTGGATACTTTTTTACCATCAGGGGAAGTGAATGTTTTCTCTATCACTTCAGGCTTGCGGCCCATGTGTCCGTAAGCAGCTGTTTCGCTGTAGATAGGATTACGCAATTTCAGGCGCTGTTCGATGAAGTAAGGGCGCATGTCGAAGATGCCTTCAACGATCTTGCCGATCTCGCCATCAGTCAGCTCTACATTTGCTGTTCCGTAAGTGTTTACGTTGATGCTGGTTGGTTTTGCTACACCGATCGCATAGGAAACCTGTACCAGTACCTCGCTTGCCACACCGGCCGCAACAAGGTTTTTAGCGATATGGCGGGTAGCGTAAGCAGCAGAACGGTCAACTTTAGAAGGATCTTTACCGCTGAATGCACCGCCACCGTGTGCACCTTTACCACCGTATGTGTCAACGATGATCTTACGGCCTGTCAAACCTGTATCACCATGTGGTCCACCGATCACGAATTTACCGGTTGGATTGATGTGATACTTGATATTGTCATTGAACAGTTTTGCGTATTTCTTGTATTTCGATTTAACGCGTGGGATCAGGATCTTAACGATATCGTCTTTGATCTTAGCCAGCATTTTTGACTCGGTATCGAAATCATCGTGTTGTGTAGAAACCACGATAGCATCGATTCTTACCGGTTGGTTGTCGTCGTTATATTCAAGCGTAACCTGGCTTTTCGCATCAGGACGCAGGTATTTGATCGCTTTATTTTCGCGGCGCAGCGCAGCGAGTTCGATCAGGATCTTGTGAGCCAGATCGAGCGCAAGTGGCATATAGTCTTCGGTCTCATTGCTCGCATAACCGAACATCATTCCCTGGTCGCCAGCACCCTGTTCTTCTTTCTTTTTACGGTCGACCCCCTGGTTGATATCAGCGGATTGTTCGTGAATGGCAGAAAGGATACCGCATGAATTTGCCTCGAACATATATTCGCTTTTGGTATAACCGATCTTGCGGATAACACCACGGGCGATTTCCTGAACGTCCAGATATGCTTTTGACTTTACTTCACCAGCTAATACTACCTGGCCGGTAGTAACGAGGGTTTCGCAAGCTACTTTCGACTGGGCGTCGAAAGCAAGAAAGTTATCGATGAGCGCATCAGAGATCTGGTCAGCAACTTTATCCGGGTGACCTTCGGAAACACTTTCAGAAGTAAAGAGGTAAGGCATAAATGAACTTTGAATTAATAGATTTAGATCTGCAATAAATGAAAATCGGGGCAAATATAGCACCCGATCTCATTTAATTCAATAATGGCAACTTTTTCGTTATAATTTGGAATAAATGATCCGCAGGCGCATCCTTTGCGGGTTGGTCGCCGGGGATGTCGTATTTCCACCATATAATCTAACCCTACCCTCACCGACAGTTGCATTTACCGTTACCCGCTGCAGGGAACTTGTGGCAGCCTGCGTCGGTTTGTAATAGCCGAAGATATAATAGGGTGAATAAACTCTCAGATCGAAAGGCAGTTCCTTCTTGTTAACCACGTTCTGAACATACCTGCTGATATTGAACTTCCAGACTTTAATGTTCTGTCCAGCTGTATTTTTTTGATCATA
>JBEVKW010000079.1:0-14655 GCA_040509495.1 Chitinophagaceae bacterium
GAGTTTTTTTTTGTGCAGGTGACACCCTCCCATTTTTAGCCATTTTTTCCGCAGCCTTGATCTTTTTTTGTTACTTTTTTTGCATCAAGGCAAAAAAAGTAAACAGAGACTTCGACCCTTCGTCGAAAAAAAAGCGCTTTGCCCGCCCGGCAACACCACTTCAATACTCTAAACCAGCCTAAATATTATGACACTCAGTCATTCCCGCTTCCTCCCCAAAAAACTTTCCCCTCACCTCCACCAAAACCACCCGATTCCCTTAATTTTGCGGAATTTGTTTTGACAACACCCCGGGTAATCCGGTATAACCCCCTTCTTAGTTAAAGATGCCAAAAGATACTTCCATTCGTTCGGTCCTGATCATCGGCTCAGGGCCTATTGTTATTGGTCAGGCCTGTGAATTCGATTATTCCGGTACCCAGGCAGCCCGCAGCCTTCGCGAAGAAGGTGTAAAAGTGTACCTGATCAACAGCAACCCAGCTACCATCATGACCGACCCGATGATGGCAGACAGAGTGTATTTGCTTCCGCTGACAGTTGAAAGTATTGAACAGATCCTTGAAGAAAACCAGATCGATGCTGTGTTGCCTACAATGGGTGGACAAACTGCACTCAACCTGGCTAAAGAAGCGGAGGATCTCGGAATCTGGGAAAAATACAATGTGCGACTGATCGGTGTGGATATCAAGGCCATTGATAAAGCAGAAGACCGTGAAAAATTCCGCCAGTGGATGATCGCACTCGGCGTACCGGTTGCAACTGCCAAAACCGCGAACTCTTTCCTCGAAGGAAAAGAATTTGCCCAGGAGATCGGCTTCCCGCTGGTGATCCGGCCGTCCTTCACATTGGGCGGAACTGGTGGCGGCTTTGTACACGATAAAAATGATCTTGACGAAGCACTCAACCGCGGCCTGCAGGCATCTCCCATACACGAAGTACTCGTTGAAAAAGCTGTACTCGGCTGGAAAGAATTTGAGCTTGAGTTGCTCCGTGACTCTGCTGACAACGTTTGTATCATCTGCACCGTGGAGAACTTCGACCCAATGGGCGTTCACACAGGCGATTCCATTACTGTTGCTCCGGCCATGACACTTAGCGATACCGCCATGCAGCTCATGAGGAATACCGCGATCATGATGATGCGCGACCTCGGCAACTTCGCCGGCGGTTGTAACGTTCAGTTCTCTCTCAATCCGGATACAGAAGAGATCATCGCTATCGAGATCAATCCTCGCGTAAGCCGCTCATCCGCGCTTGCCTCCAAAGCAACAGGTTACCCTATCGCAAAGATCGCTGCAAAGCTGGCAATCGGCTACAACCTGGATGAACTGGAAAACCAGATCACGAAAACAACTTCCGCTTACTTTGAACCCGCTCTCGACTATGTGATTGTCAAAGTACCACGCTGGAACTTTGACAAGTTCAAAGGCGCCGATGACACCCTCGGCCTTCAAATGAAAAGCGTTGGCGAAGTGATGTCTATCGGACGCAGCTTCACAGAAGCGATCCAGAAAGCATGTCAGAGCCTTGAGAACAATGCCGTCGGACTCGGTTATTACGGCAAAAGCATGATGCACGCAGAAGAGCTGCTGGAATATATCAAAACGCCGAAATGGGACCGCATCTTCCGTATTAAAGACGCGCTGATGGCAGGCATCTCAATTGGCACGATCTCCAAAGCTACAAATGGTATCGATCGCTGGTTCATCGCCGAGATCCAGAAGATCTGTAATATCGAAAAAGAAATCGCCAAATACGATCTTGATACCTTACCGTTGGAACTGTTGAAAGAAGCGAAAGTGAACGGGTTTAGCGATGAACAGATCAGCCGCATTCTCGAACACGGTGATGAAGAAGACGTATATAAGAAAAGAAAAGAGGCCGGTATCACCCGTGTATACAAAATGGTAGATACCTGCTCTGCAGAATTCGAAGCAAAAACACCTTACTTCTATTCCACTTTTGAAAGTGGTAACTATAACGAAAGCAAAGCTTCCGATAAGAAAAAGATCGTTGTACTCGGTTCCGGACCTAACCGGATCGGACAGGGTATTGAATTCGATTACTGCTGTGTGCACGGATTACTTGCTATCAAAGAAGCCGGTTATGAAGCGATCATGGTGAACTGTAACCCGGAGACCGTTTCAACCGATTTCGATATCGCCGATAAACTGTATTTCGAACCCGTATATTGGGAACATCTCTGGGATATCATCGAGCATGAAAAACCAGAAGGGGTGATCGTTCAGCTCGGCGGACAAACAGCGTTGAAGCTTGCAGAAAAACTCCACAATAAAGGGATCAAGATCATCGGTACATCCTACGATAGTATGGATATAGCGGAAGATCGTGGCCGTTTCAGCGACCTGTTGAAAGAACTTAACATTCCATATCCTGATTACGGAACTGCTTATGATGTTGATGAAGCAGTTGCCGTCGCAAATAAGGTCGGGTACCCTGTACTGGTTCGCCCATCCTATGTACTCGGCGGTCAGCGCATGCGTATCGTGATCAATGATGAAGAAGTGGAGAAGGCAGTAGTAAGCCTTCTGAAGCATATCCCTGGAAATAAGATCCTGATCGACCACTTCCTCGACCGTTGCCAGGAGGCTGAAGTAGATGCGATATTTGATGGCGAGAACTTCCATGTAATGGGAGTTATGGAACATATCGAACCTGCAGGTATCCATAGTGGTGACAGTAATGCGGTACTGCCCGCATTCAACCTCACTCCAATGGAAGTAACCACGATGGAGTATTATTCGGAGAAGATCGCCCGTGCCCTGAATATAAAAGGCCTGATCAATATCCAGTTTGCGATCAAAGACGGAAAAGTATTTGTGATCGAAGCGAATCCGCGCGCATCACGTACAACGCCATTCATAGCGAAGGCATACCAGATCCCTTATCTGAATGTCGCTACCAAAATCATGATCGGCGCTAATACACTGAAAGATTTCAAATTTGAGAAGAAACTGAAAGGCTTTGCGATCAAAGAACCTGTATTCAGCTTTAATAAATTCCCGGGAGTTAATAAAGAGCTCGGACCAGAAATGAAATCAACCGGTGAAGCGATCAGGTTTGTAAAAGACCTGAGAGACCCGTATTTCAGACAACTTTATAAAGACAGAAGTATGTATCTGTCGAAGTAAAAAGTCATATTACAAGTAAAAAATTACCCTGATACAGGAGATGATCCTTTTATCAGGGTAATTTTTTACTTGTAATATGACTTTGTATTTCACCTCTACATTTCAACAATTCCATTCTTTATAGCATACATTACCAGTCCGACGCGGCTGTGAACTTTTAACTTATTGAATAGTGATTGCCGGTAATCATCAATTGTTCTTGGGCTGAGAAACATCTTTTCCGCAATTTCTTTATAAGATAATTCAGAGCAAACCCATCTGAGGAATTCGCGTTCCTTTTCCTGCAGCACCACTTCTTTTTCTGTGGGTTCGGCTTCCTGGTGAAGCCCCATCACGAGTTTACCGGATACATATTCCGAGAGATAAACGCTTTTATCAACGATAGAATCGAGGGCTTGCTTTAATTCGGCCGGATCGGTATTTTTCAGCAGGTATCCCTTTGCTCCAAGCCGGAACATTTTGATGATCGTTTTTTCATCACTCAGCATGGAAAGGGCCAGTATTTTAATATGCGGATAGGTCTTGTGAAGCCACTGCGTAGTCTCGAAGCCATCCATTTCCGGCATGTTTATATCAAGCAGCACGATGTCGGGAACAACGTTTTGCATGATCTTGGCGCGAAGATCTTTTCCATTGTCTGCTTCAAAAACGACCGTATAGCCTTCAAATGTTCCGACCAGCTTCGCGAGCGCATTGCGAAGAAGACTGTGATCATCAGCAATTGCGACCTGTATTTTCTGTTTTGTTTTTGCCATGTTATGATTCCTTATCCAGGGGAAGTTCTATCCAGATAGTTGTTCCGTTTGCCGGACTACTGTCGATAGAAAGATCGGCGCCGATAAGCTTTGCCCGGTTGAACACGCTTTTCAGGCCAACCCCGCTGTAAGAATTGGTTGAACCTCTTTTTTCGCTTACATCAAATCCGACGCCATTGTCTGTGATCTCCATCGTGAACAATTCCTCGGAAAAACTCAAATGTACGATCAGCGTGGTGGCCTTGGAGTGTTTTAAGATATTATTTAACGACTCCTGGAAGATCCTGAACAGGAAAATAGATTTTTGTTCAGGCAGGTCAACCTCATTTCCATCAATAGAGAATTGAACCTGCAGAATTCCTGCTTTTTTGAGTGCGTAAAGCTCGAAACGGATAGACTCTGCCAGACCGATCTGGGCGATCCTGTCTGTATGCAGCCCTTTGGTAAGGTTGGAAAGGTCAAAGATGGCTTTGTTAAGCAATTGTTGTGAACTCTGGATCTGTTCAAATGCAACATGCTCTTTCTCTACTGGGACAATGGAAAGTGTCAGCTTAACAACGGAGAGCATTTGCCCGATATTATCATGCAGTTCCTGCGCGATTGTTTTGAACGTGTCTTCCTGAATTTCCAGTTGCGATCGCAGCGCCTCTTTCTCGTACATATCTTTCAAACGCTCTACTTCAAGCTCCTGGCGGCGCTGACGGCGCTGGTAAAGGTATAGGGCAGTCACGATGAAACCGACCAGTAATAAGCCCAGTATCAATCCAACAATGGTTACGAAGTATATTTCCTGATCCTGATTCTGCATAAAAAACCGATCGTAAAAAGGGAATATAAGAAGATATTCAGAATTGTAACAATTGTAAAAAAGTTATACCGCAGTAATGGAGAAACGGTTACAAGGTAATTAATGAATCCATAAAGCGGAAAACCACAACAATAGAAAAACAAAAGACCTGTACAGATCCAAAAAGCAGGGTTCAAATGGAGCTTAACTGATTTTGGCAACCGGAATAATTCCCAGAAATAATAGATACAGAAGATCACAACCAGCAAACATCCGATAGAATAAGTGACCGTATGAAATCCCTTCTGCCCCTGGAAAAAAAATATATTAACTAATGCGCTGACGGCGTAGATAAAAATTGTGATCCGCATGATCTTTTTCATGACACTCTTATGCACTACTTCTGCCAGCACAAAAAAATAGAAGCAGAATTCGATCACCGTAAAAACATTGTACAAAGCCACATTCTGTTTCCCGATCGATTCAAGATACCCCCCCACTATTTCAACTGTCGCGGTAGCAAAAAGAAAAGGAGGGAATAGTTTAAGATAACGCTCCGCAGGCTTTGGTAAGAAATATACTGACAGGCTTGCCAAAAAACTGATCCCGATAAAATAAACGAATAGTGGATTCATTTTAAGAAATAATGGCTAAATGTACCATTAAAAACAAAAACCTCCCAATGGGAGGTTTCAATTTCTTTACAGGGCAATGAACGGGAACTATACTACAGTAAAGCCATCATTTCCTCTGTCAACAATGGTAATACCAATACCACCATTTCCACCATCTCTGGTACAGAAAGGAGGGCATATTAAACCTGCATTGTATGCCAGGATCGAAGAACCCTTTTCATTCTGAACATAGATGTCTTTATTATTGTGGCTACTGTGGCTACCGTCTGCAGACTCTTTGTGTTTGGTTGCAACCAGGACCACTGTCTGACGACCCGCATATAAAGGCTGATCAGCGTAATCCTTATCGTATGCACCGAAATACAGTTTCAGGCCATCAGCTCCATGCTCTTTGCTCATTGCGATAAACTCTTCGAGCTCCTCAATGCTATACCAAACACTCAGCGAATCTTCTTTACCCAAACGCTCCGAATTCTGCGCCCATCTCTCCTGCTTGTAATTGCGGATCGCATTATCTACGTGCTTAGTGTCTACTTGCTTACCAACTTTTAATGATTTTTTCTGAATAGTTACCATAGCCTTAATTTTTTGAGTGGTGTAAAACCGTTTACAAGTCAAAACTATCACCCCGCCGGGCTGGAGGCTATCGTATAATTTCTATATAATCAATAATTTATGAATTAAACATATTTATACAATAAGGATTATCAAGGAATTCCGAGAAAAAAATGGAATAAAAACGGGAAGAATAATCAAACAAAACCGTCTTTTCACCCGTGATAAACACCGTAAAAAAATGGTGAGAACACCGTATAAATATTGGAATTAAGAACGTACTTCCAAAACGATCTCCCGGGCCTGATTAAACAGCCCGTTCCATTTACCATACGGATTAGTTAGAAATATGCCCTATTCAACCGTTTTTTTCTGGAAAAAAGTCCCTGTCAGCAGGATCGTGATCCCTTTTTTTCTGGGAATCGCGTGTCAATACTACTGGTCCACTCCGGTCAGAGTGATGTTGGGTTCAGCGTTGGTTAGCATCGGGCTGATCGTGGTGTACAATTTTCCTGTATTACCATTTTTCAGCCGGTATAGATCGGGGTTTATCAATGGTATATCGGTATTTCTACTGTTTCTGACGCTGGGAGCACTCGCTGTCTGGCAACAGGATATTCGAAAACGCTCCCTTTGGCTTGGTAATATATACCAAGAAACTGATGCTTTGGTAATAAAACTTCTCGAAAACCCATCCGAAAAGCAGAAAAGTTTTAAAACCCGCGGGGTAGTTGTTCAATTGATCCGCGACCGTCAGCCACTGAAGGCCAAAGGAACTGTTTACGTTTATCTTCCGAAAGATCTCCTGTCCGCTGGTCTTCGGGCGGGCGACATCCTTGTTACCCGCAGCACCCTCCAATCCATCCCTCCGCCGGCCAGCCCGGGGTCTTTTGACTACCGGGAATATTCCCTGTTCCAGGGTGTCACCCACCAGGTTTTTTTGAAGAAGGATTTCGTGATCGCAGGCCATGACGAGCCGCTGATCTATCATTTCATCAACCGTATCAGAAGCTGGGTACTCTCATCTCTCCAACAGGCTTTTCCTGAAAAGAAAGAACGCGGTCTTGCCGAAGCTCTACTGATCGGATACAAAGATGAACTCGACAGGTCACTGGTGCAATCCTATACCAATACGGGTGTGATCCATATCATCGCCATTTCGGGCTTGCATCTTGGTTTGATCTACTGGCTACTTGTAAAGCTGCTGCTTCCCCTTTCTCGTATTCCTCATTTTAAATGGCTATCCCCGGTGTTGACCATCACCGGGCTCTGGATCTTTACACTCCTCGCAGGCGCACAACCTTCTGTATTGCGGTCTGCAATCATGTTCTCCTGCATTGTAACCGGTAACGTTATAGCGCGGCAGTCAAACGTTCTCAACTCGCTGGCGCTATCGGCATTTATGCTTCTTTGCTATAACCCGTTCTGGCTTTGGGATGCGGGTTTTCAACTGTCATATGCAGCCATCATTGGTATTGTGATCTTCATGAAACCCATTTACCAACTTTTACGTTTCCGCAATAAGCTTGTTGATATGATCTGGCAAATGACGGCCGTTACTCTTTCAGCTCAATTACTTACCCTACCGATATGTATCTATCAATTCCATCAGTTCCCGAATTACTTTCTTATATCGAACATTATTGCGGTTCCCCTGTCGAGCCTGATCCTTTTACTGGAAATTTTTCTTTGCATCTCAGCCGTCATACCGCTGATGTATTCTCTTACAGCAAGCATTACGTCAGCTCTTATCCGTCTGATGAATGCCTGTATTGAACGGATCGAACAATTGCCCTTTGCCTTATGGGATGGATTGCAGATAAACTTCATTCAGGCCGTACTCCTGGCTTTTTCCCTCGTATTGTTCTTGTCGTGCCTGATATACAGAAAAAAAGCCCGGCAGCTGATCTATGCTGGTATACTGTTACTGACAGTGTTTGCTGTGATCCGCTGTTGTTCTTTTCTCGAAGCCGGCAACCAGCAACTCATCATTGTTTATCAGCGTTCAGCTGATTTCATTTGCGGAAGATCTTTCGTGTCGACCTCTCCTGCGCAGGATCGCGATCCTGATCTGGCCGCCACCAGGAGCTTACTCCGCCTAAAGAGATCTGATCCCGGTATGCTGGCGAGATCAGGGAATTACCTGTCGTTTCTTTCCAAAAGAATCCTCCTGCTTGATCCGGCCATCCGCTATCAGGCATTGGATCACAGGCCGGAGATAGACCTGGTCATATTATCGCAAAAACCGTCTGTCGATGTAACGGAGGTTCTGCAGGGCATGAGTATCAGGCAGGTAGTGGCTGATGCGTCCGTTCCCGTGTACACATCCCGTCACTGGCAGCTACAATGTGAAGCGCTGGGAATCCCCTTTCACGATATCCGTACAAAAGGAGCTTTTGTGATGACCTTATGATAGCGTACTTTTGCGGCTCATTTTAAAGATCGGTCCCGTCTCCCGGGCCTTTATCAACATCAAAAAAATACCGGATGAATAAGAAGATCCAATCTGCATTGATTTCCGTTTTTTACAAAGACGGTCTCGACTCACTTGTAAAATGGCTGGCTGAAAACGGGGTGACGATCTACTCCACCGGAGGTACTCAGCAGTTTATTGAGAAACTGGGCATCAATGTAGTTCCGGTTGAAAACCTGACCACTTATCCCTCCATTCTCGGAGGAAGGGTAAAAACGCTTCATCCTTCCGTCTTTGGCGGAATTCTTGGAAAACGTGATGATGATACGCATGTTGAGGAAATGAAGCAATATAATATCCCGGAACTCGATCTTGTGATCGTAGATCTTTATCCATTTGAAGAAACGGTCGCTTCAACCAGTGAAGAGAAACTGATCATTGAAAAGATCGATATCGGTGGCCCTTCTATGATCCGTGCGGCGGCGAAAAACTTCCGTGACGTTGCGGTCATTGCCGCTAAAAAAGACTATTCCGTACTGGAGGAGATCCTGCGCAATCAAAATGGAGAGCTAAGCCTCGAACAACGCAAAATGTTCGCAGCAAAAGCATTTGAAACGGTGGCTCATTACGATGTAGCCATTGCAAAATACTTCAACACGGAAAGTTCCCTGTATTTCCTTGAATCGGTTCCTTTTCCAAAGACAATGCGTTATGGAGAGAATCCGCACCAGACGGGCGTGTTTTATGGAGACCTGGATAAATTGTTCGCGCAGTTGAACGGTAAAGAACTTTCCTATAACAATCTGGTAGATGTTGATGCAGCTGTTCAGCTCATTAATGAATTTCCATTTGCAGGTGCGGGCGTCACATTTGCGATCATCAAGCATACCAATGTATGTGGAGTTGCGCAGCGAAGCAGCATCAAAGAAAGCTGGGATGCGGCCCTCGCAGGAGATCCGGAAAGTGCATTTGGCGGGGTGCTTGTAACAAACGGAACCGTTGATAAAGCTACTGCGGAAGCCATTAACGAGCTTTTCTTTGAAGTACTGATCGCACCGTCGTTCAGTGAGGAAGCGCTGGTCATTCTGAAATCAAAAAAGAATCGCATCCTGCTTGAATTAAAAGCACAGCCCGGTAATAAAGTGCAATACAAATCTGTTCTGAATGGGGTACTGATCCAGGGAGTTGACGAGGGAAATTTTGCAGAATGGAAAGAAGCCGGTGGCCGGGCAACAACCGCAGATGAAAAAGATGATCTGTTATTTGCAAACCTTGTTTGTAAACATCTTAAATCAAACGCGATCGCGCTGGTAAAAAACAAGCAGCTGATTGGAAAGGGCTGCGGACAAACAAGCCGTATCGATTCATTGAGACAAGCAGTTGAAAAAGCAAAGCAATTCAAGTTCGATCTCACCGGCGCGGTAATGGCAAGTGACGCTTTCTTCCCGTTCAATGATTGCGTGAAGATGGGACATGAAGCAGGCATTACTTCCTTTATACAACCCGGCGGCTCGATCAGGGATAAGGACTCGATCGACTACTGCCAGGAAAATAAACTGGCGATGGTGATCACGGGCATCAGGCATTTCAAACATTGATGCCCCGCTTCGACATATACAAAACATTATCTCAAACCGGTAACTCTATTCGAGGGTTATCGGTTTTTAATCCCCTGACGATCCGGAAAAAAGGCACCCGTGCCAAAGCGATATTCGCTTTGGCGATGGTTTGCTTTTTATGGGGTACCACCTGGCTGGCGTCCAAGCAGGGCGTGAAATACATGCCGTCACTTCAGATGGCAGGCATCCGGCAAAGTATAGGTGGCTTATGCTACGTCATCTTTTTCCTGTGGAAAGGAGCCAGGCTTCCTGACAGAAAAGAATGGATCAGTATCATCATCCTGAGCCTGCTGAATTTTGCTTTAACAAACGGGCTTAGTACCTGGGGTTTGCAACATATCACTGCAGGCCTTGGTGCCATCATTGGATCCATCTTTCCTTTGTGGCTGGTTGTAATTGGCCTGTTTACTTCAAGCGGTAAGATCCCGGCACGGGCCATCATTGGCTTGTTGATAGGTTTTGCCGGGATCTGTATCGTGTTCTTCGATCATTTAAGCGATTTCAAAAATCCGGACTTCCGGTTCGGCATTTTTATCTCGTTGGCCGCCACCTGGACCTGGGCATTCGGAACACTCTATACCAAAAAGAAGGCTGCTTCTTTTAATCCATATTTTAGTTTGGGCTTGCAAATGGTGATCTCCGGCTTCATCCTTCTTGTATTCACACAGGTTGCAAATACCCCTTCAAACCAACTCGCCATTCCTTTCAGTGAGATCCCGTGGCAATCATGGGCATCTGTTGGTTATCTTGTATTATTCGGGTCGCTGATCTCCTTCATGGCTTATCTGTATGCCTTACAGAATTTACCAACAGAACAGGCTTCGATCTATGCTTACGTTAACCCGGTAGTTGCGGCATTACTTGGTTCGTTACTATTCTCAGAAAAAATCACTATTTACATTATCATCGGAGGATTAGTTGCGCTGGCCGGAGTTTACCTGGTGAATAAGGCATTTAAAGCATTGCCGGCTGTAGAGCAACCTGAAGCGGAAGGCATCTGATGCTTGATGAGTCCATACGGTACAAAGAGCTCAGTTTCTGGTGCTGACAAATTTTTCATACACTTCCTTCCAACCTGCATACAATTCATCTGTTCCCAGAAATGAATTATGCCAGATCATGATAAATGTGCCATTCACCTCCTTCACCACTTTGTCATAATGTTTCATTTCTTCCAGCGCGCGCTCAGGAGGATCATGCTGTTCATAAAACGAATTTGCGTCCATGAAACAAAAAGGGAATAACAAGAGATTGGTGGCAGATTCATTTACGAGATCGTACCAGTAAAAGGGCGTTGCCAATGACGCCCTGAATCCGTTGATGCTGCCGTATCCCATCGAGAAGTCAAACCTGATTCCATTTGCAATCAGCCGGCGGAATGTTTCCGGCAGATGGAACCGGATATAGTGTTGACGCGATGACAGCACCGGGTTGCGCGTAAGATCCGACAATGCCGCGACCTCCTCCTTCAGCAGATCATGTTCATCTCCGCTTCTCCAGGATGGATGGATACCTACCGGATAACGGATGAGATGATCACTGATCAGCGCTTTCATCGCCGGCATAGCAGGCGAAATATTCTTATCATACAGCCCGGGCTTTTTTGCAAGCAAAAAGAAATAATAAGGTTTCAAATTGTATTTCTCGTGCAACTGGTTCATCCAGCCATAGGCATCGAACGGGTCTTTTGTTTTCTTAAGAAGAACGGACATTCTTCTGCCGATCTGTTTCCATTTGCCTGAAAAAAACAGACGGGCAAAACCGCCAGCCTGCCTCCTCCATCCTTTGTGCTTATATGACCACGCAATATCAATATCATATGTTGGTAAGAAAAGAAAGGAGGATGTTTGGAAGGCAAGAGAAGGGAAACGTTGTTGTAAAGATTTTTTTAGAAGAGCAAGCCAGTTATTTACGAGAGGGATATTTAAAAAATCTTCCCGGAATGCTATAGAGTTCTGATGAGCATATCTTCCATACATGTCTTTCTCATGAGGCAGATATTCTTCATACCGGCTTAGAAGGTAGAACGAGGCTGCAAAAATATCAAAGTCAAAATCCCCTTTCGTTGGAAAAAACGCTTTGAGTCCTGATACTTCCCTGCACGAAACATCCTGTATGCTGATCTCTTTTTGATATAGGATCGGGTGTGGCTGTAGAAACCATTCATCCGTCTTGATCCGTTCATTCGAATAATTAATGGAAGGAACTGATTCGCTGATGAACGCCTCTTTATTGCTGGTAAGCCTGAATCCTGACTGCAGCAATTCCTTCCCGATAAAATCGAAAATGTATTGTATACGGGGTGTTATTTGCGGAGTATAAACGAGCAAGGTGTTGGTATAACAACCGTTAAGATACTATCTTTTCTTTTTGTCTTCGGGATGTTTCTCCAACCATTGTTCATTGAATGATTTCTTTGGAAAATCAAGTTTGCCATGGTTTTTAGTCCATGCTTTTCCTACTTTATTGATCACCCAGCTTTTCATATTTCCGCTTCCTGCATTCATCCATTTTCTTTTGAGCATTGCCGTCTTCCACATCTTCCAGACTACACGTTCGGAGAGGTCTGTTTCCTTTTCTACCACAGCTTCGTGCCTGTTTTCCAGTAGTAGTTCATGCAGGTTGATCTTAACTGCGCAAACTTCTGTGCAATTACCACAAAGGGATGATGCATAACTGAGGTGTTTCCAGTCGCCCAGATCTTTCAAATTGGGAGTGATCACCGAGCCGATAGGACCGCTGTATGTTGTGCCATATGTATGGCCTCCGATATTTTTATAAACCGGGCAGGCGTTCAAACATGCGCCGCAGCGGATACAATAAAGGCTTTCGCGCTGCTTTTCATTAGCAAGGATATTGGTTCTTCCATTGTCAAGCAGGATGACGTACATTTCTTCCGGACCATCTGTTTCGCCGGGTTGTTTCGGTCCGGCAATGATCGTATTGTACGAAGTGATGCGCTGTCCTGTTCCAAAGGTGGCAAGCAGTGGCCAGAACAGACCGAGATCTGTCATGGAAGGGATCACTTTTTCGATCCCTACGATCACGATATGTGTTTTCGGCAGGGAACAGCTGAGTCGTCCATTACCCTCATTTTCCGTAACGGCAACAGCACCGATATCTGCGATGATAAAGTTGGCGCCGGTAACACCTACTTCGGCTTCCCTGTATTTCTGCCGGAGGATATCGCGTGCAACCAGCGTAAGTTGTTCGGGAGTCAGTGACGGATCCGTGCCCAGTTTTTCTGCAAAAAGCTTTGCAATATCTTCTTTGCTTTTGTGCATGGCCGGGGTAACGATATGATAAGGTGGTTCGTTATCCAGTTGCTGAATGTATTCGCCGAGGTCTGTTTCAATACTGTCGATCCCTTTTTTTTCAAGATAGTGGTTCAGATGAATTTCCTCTGTTACCATGCTCTTGCTTTTCACCAGCGTTTTACAGTTCTTTTCTTCACAGATCTTGCCGATCTCTTCAAGTGCCTGTTCGGCATTTTCGGCCCAGATCACTTTAGCGCCACGCCGCGTGATATTCGATTCGAAACTTTCAAGTTGTTGATCGAGCGTTTCGATAGCACGCCATTTCAGGTTCTTGGCACGTTCGCGTGCAAGCTCAAGTTCAGCAAACTGTTGCTTACCATTGGGCACAACGGCGTTATACTTCCCGATATTGAAGTTGATCGTTTTGCGGTGTTGAAGATCCGCAGCTTTTTCAGCACTTTTCGTTTGAAAGCGGGAAACTGTTTCTTTCACCTGTTGCTATTTTTGATTTTCTTCAAAATAACCGGTGGCGATGGCGTCGAGTGTTTCGTAGAACTCTTCGCCATATTTTCTGATCAGTGGCTCTTTCAGGAATTTGTACACCGGCACTTTCAATTCTTCGCCGAGCTGGCAGGCCGGCTTGCACATCTGTTCGCGGGGTTCGTAATTAACGCGTTCATAATCGCCGTGCACTCCCGACTTGGCGATAATTGGGTACAGGTGGCAGCTGATCGGTTTTTTCCAGGAGATCAGGCCATCATAATATGCCTGTTCAAAAGCACATTTGATCAGACCATCGCGCTCGCGGTAGGCATACACGCAGATCTCGTTGTCACTGGGGAGCGTGGGGGTCACCCATCCGAATTCATCATTGTATTCGTATAGTCCTTTTCTCTCGATCTCGGCGATTGCATCCGCCGGGAGATAAGGTTTGATTTTTTCGTAATATTTATCTATCATGGCCAGTTCGTCTTTGGCCAGTGGAGCGCCGGCATCGCCGTCTTCACAGCAGCCGCCTTTGCATTTTCCCAGGTCGCAGACAAACCTCTTTTCGATTACTTCGTCACTGATCAGGATGTTGTCTATTACAATCATGGGGCAAAGGTAAGTTGTCTGGGGGAAAGAAATCTGCTTCGGGAGTTTGCCCCGGAGCGGATTTCTTTAAGGTGTTAGTGAGGAGGTGAGGTGAGAACCTCGGAGTCTTTGATTTACTTTTTTTGCCTTGATGCAAAAAAAGTAACAAAAAAAGATCAAGGGTGAGGAAAAAATGGCTAAAAATGGGAGGGTGTCACCTGCACAAAAAAAAACTCGCCGGTAAAGGTTTTGGGTTGTGTGGCGTGCTGGCTCGGACAGTTTTTTTGTGCCTTCGCTTGCCTTCGGCGCTCAGACGGTGCCAGCCTCCCATTTTCTTAACGCCATTTTTTCCAAGGCCGGCGGACTGAGAAAGGAAGAATCGTTTGCGATAAAGATTCGTTTAAGTTC
>JBEVKW010000080.1:0-9850 GCA_040509495.1 Chitinophagaceae bacterium
CAACGAAATACAATATATCTCAACGCTATTTTCGCCGCGTCCGCCGCGTATCGCCGCGTTCGCCGCGTTCCTCTACGCCATTCAATAATCCATCCACCCCTTCAGCAAATGCGCTTTATCCCTGCTCACAATGATCTCCGTGTCCGCGCGGCGATACGCGGAGAGCGCAACGAAATACAATATATCTCAACGCTATTTTCGCCGCGTCCGCCGCGTATCGTAGCGTTCGCCGCGTTCCTCTACGCCATTCAATAATCCATCCACCCCTTCAGCAAATGCGCTTTATCCCTGCTCACAATGATCTCCGTGTCCGCATTGCCCTTCATCTCCACTTTCAACTTCCCATTGAAATAATTATGCACCTGGCTCACGCCATCAATATGAATGATGAATTGCCGGTTCGCCCTGAAAAACTGTTTCGGATTCAATTGCTGTTCTAATTCCTCCATCGTTTGCGGCAGGATCTCGTCCGCGCCATTATACAGCTTCGCTCTCGTGATCTTCAACTCAGAATAAAAGAATACGATATCGCTTACGAGTACAGTCTTATACCCGTCACGGAATGGCAATAAGAACCGCCCACGATATTCCTTCGGCTGAAGATAATTGATCAGCCCTTCAATCGCCGGCTGCTGAACAGCTGAGGGTATTGTTTCAAACTTCTCAAATGCCGCTGCCAGTTCTTCCTGCTCCACCGGTTTCAGCAAATAATCAACACTGTTATACTTGAATGCTTTGACCGCATATTCATCATATGCCGTCGTGAATATGATAGAAGAGCTGATCGTCGTTTTCTCCAGGATCTCAAAGCTTAACCCATCTGACAAACGCACATCCATCAATACTATATCCGGATGTTCATTCTTACGGAACCAGTCAACACTATCCGATATACTATCGAGCACAGCAACGACCACCGCCTTCGGCCTGATCGCTCTGATCAACCGCAGCAGCCTGTCCGCATTGGGCTTTTCATCTTCTATTATCAGTATCGTATTGATCATGCTTTGATAAGAGGAATGGTTACCTGGAACAGATTTTCGTCTTTATAGATCTGCGGCTGACGTTGTGACAAAAGATCGTATCTCCTCACAATGTTTCTTATTCCAATACCGGAGGAATCCAGCGGCTTTTCGATCGGCCGCAGGGCATTCTCCACTACCAGTTCATTTTTTTCGGTGGTATAGATACTGATCCTCAACGGATCTTTCTTACTCGTTTTATTATGTTTTAATGCATTTTCCACCAGCAACTGCAGCGTAAGCGGGGGCATATACAAAGTCCGGCTATCTGCACTCACATTGATCTCAAAGATCACGCCTTCGCCGATCCTGTTTTTGATCAGGAACATATAAGCATCGAGAAACTTCAGTTCATCTTCCAGCAAGGTTGTATTCTTCCTGGAGCTGACCAGCATGTAGCGGTAGATCTTCGAAAAATTCTCTGCGTACTCATAGCCGAGTTGCTGGCTTTCGAGAATGAGTTCCGAAAGAACGCTGAGATTATTGAATACGAAATGCGGATCGATCTGGAATTTCAATGCCTGTAACTCCGCTTCCATCGCGACCTCATTCAACTCCGCTGCTTTGATGGCGGTATTCTTCCAGTTCACGATCAGGTAATTCCCGGTATTAATGGCGATCATCATAAACGCGATCATCGAGCTTACCACCACCCATTGCAGCATGCCACGGTTACGCTCAATAATATAGTTAGGGCGAATGGTGAATAGCCTGTCATCCGGTGGAAAGAAATAACAAACGACACTGATGATGCCGATAATGATAAAAACAGCCAGCATATTGAAACCGGCTTCCGCCATTAATCTCCTGCCCGGCCGTTCGGTCCAGGGAAGATGGTCGTTCAATTTATTGCCGATCCGGATGCTTGCTTCGGAGACAAGAATACAGAACACCAGGGTGATCGTCCATTCCAGGATCATATCCGGCAGGCTGCGCTCAAAATAGACCTGCCAGAAATATGCATAGGGATCAAGGATGAACGAGATCAGGTACGACAAAAAGAAAGCTGAAACGATGAAGAGGATCCGCCTGTACTTGTTGTTTAAAAATGTGTCTTTCCTGGTAGCCATGAATTCCTGCAAAATTGACCAATAATAGGGCAAAAGGCGGAATTTTCTGTCCTAAGCGTAAATATCGGGGACCGAATGTCGGATTCCGGGGACTGAGTCCGTTTCCGGAGGTTTTGAGCGATCAGCTTGTTTCTGTTAATTCAATTACTTTATATAAATAGTGAATGGTTCAGTTTTTTGCATTCTCCCATCGGAACTACTCATCCTGATATTGTTGAACAAAAGCCTGTCGCCCGGGTTGAGATTTTTTATTTTGCCCATCATTCCTTCGCTCAGTCTATGTCCCGCACTCCTGGTTTCTTCAAGTATTATTTCTCCATTTCCATCCCGGATCTCCAGTGAGTAGGAAACAACCGCCATATTAGGAACAAAGTAACTGCCAGGCATAAACACCTGCATGTGCGGGCTGGCGATGATGGAAGCGACTGTTAGTACCGTATCCGTCGCTCTGATCAAACCCGCTGCAGGGGCGGGAAGAGGCGCCGTACGATAATTTTTACTGAACAGCAGTTGCCGGCCACTCCCCGTCTTCCTGTAAACATCGGCTTTAACGGTCCCAACCGTATGCACGGTTGCATGGAAACGTCCCTTGTATTCTTCAAAGACTCTCTCCCCTATTTCAATCTCTATATGTTCAATATCGGAAACATCTTCCACGACAAGGCTATTTTCGACGCCGATATAAAGAATGTCGAGTGTCGGAGCTGTCAGCGAAAGATTCTTTAAAACAGGCTGCGCATACAGCGAATGGGTGATAACCAGCAGCAACGTGCCGAAGAAAATCCTTTTCATAAAATAGAAGGTTAAGGTCAGGTTGAAGTTATAGAATGATAACGGAGGGCAGACGCGCTTCATTATTGTTGGGGTACAATTTAACAGTTGCCAGCAAAAAAAGGATCAGTTACCCGCTGCATTTTGCGGTGAACTTCGCTCTATGCTGTTCAGGCAAGCTGACTGGCCTCCGTAATAAACGGGGGTCCGCTGCCCATGTTATGGTACCCAGGGTATCCCGGACCTTTATTGAAAATCCTGGTAGGGATGGCAAAGTGAAAGTCGTTAAAGGGCAGCACTTCTGTGTACGCCTTTCTGCGGATGTTTATATTTACGGTGCTGGTTTGTTTCAGGGAGCTGACGTTCTTTTCACGTTGTCTCCTCCGCTCAGCCGTTTTTGATGTTGCTTTTATATACCATACTTCCACATATATTTTGAACAGGCTTTCCAGCGCCTGTTCACCTGTCATCTCTTTATCCTTCAGCATTATAAATGCTTCGCCCACAAAAGCGCGGTACATCCAGAATTGCCGGAAGTCCCGGGGAAGCGATTGATATACTGCAGAGCCAATTTTTGAGGCCATCGCCATCAGTTTCGAACATTTGCGGAATTCGGCAAATTTGGGATCCTTTAATATCCGCTTACGGGTATGTGGATGGAGGGCACGGCAGATCAATCCGCATGGCAGGCGGTAGAAAACCACATGGTCATAGCGCCCATTGAGCGGCAGGAGCGGTTTGCGGATGATCGCCATTACTTTTTTGCTTTGCTACAATTTACAAAGAAAATAGTGACGTGTCTCCGGGAGGGGCAGTTCAGTGCGACTGCAAAATGGCATTAAGCCCCTTTGATTTCAAAATAAGTTGACGCTCAGTCAGATAAACAGGAAAAATTTGACATCCAGGAAGGCGGACATGGATGCTTGATGAGTTCTTGTTCGCGGTCAGTACGTGGTTCACGCGCATTTTCTAAGTGCTCCTTACAATGGCTTAAAAGAAATTCCGGCGGATCCAATGGGAAAAAGCGTACTGCACAATGAACACGCTTACAGAAACAAATAAGATTAATCGCCTGCACCTGGCATAAGGCATATTGTTTGTTTCACCAGCTATATGATAGATGATAACAAGATCTGGATCGGCACCTCAAACGTTGTTATACCCGGCAATAAGAAAACCTTTCCGAAGGCTTTTCAGCAATCGAGCCGGCTGCATTACTATGCCAGCATCTTCAACAGTGTCGAGATCAACAGCTCTTTTTATAAGATCCCGCAGGAAAAGACTTATGGAAAATGGGCAACAGAAGTGCCACTATCATTTCGTTTTTCCATCAAGCTTACCAAAGAAGCCAGTCATGCAAAGAACCTGGAATGGAATGAAGAAGCTGTTGAAAAGTTCATGCAAACAGCGGAAGGTCTTGGTAACAAAAAAGGAAGCATCCTTATTCAATTTCCCGGGAAGATCGCGCTTGAGCAATTCAATGAAGTGCAGCGGATCCTTGAAAAGATAAGCGCTTTGGATGATGGCCATTCATGGCATAAAGCTGTCGAGTTCCGGAACAACAGCTGGTACATCAGCGAAACATGGGAACTGCTGAATGAGTTCTCCGCAGGAATGGTGTTACATGATCATCCAAAAGCAAAGATGAATGAAGTGAAAGACAAAGCTAAATTTGTATACCTGCGGTATCATGGACCGAAAGGAGATTATAGAGATTCTTACAGCGATGTTTTTCTGGAACAGCAGGCTTCACAAATTAAAGATTGGCTGAAAGATGGGAGAACGGTGTATGCGTATTTCAATAATACGATGGGGAATGCGTTTGAAAATGCAAGAGCTTTACAGGCTTTATTGAAGCCTTAAGTTTGATTGGCGTATTTGGAACGCGGCGAACGCGGAGATACGCGGCGGGCGCGGCGAAATACAAAGTATGTTTTTCGCGGAGAACGCAGCGAACCGCGGCGCGGGCGCGGCGAAATGCAAAGTATGTTTTCGCGGCGAACGCAACGAAACGAGGCGCGGGCTCGGCAAAAATGCAACGTATGTTTTCGCCGCGCCCGCCGCGTATCTCCGCGTCCGCCGCGTTCCACACAACTCCGATCGAAGATCAAACCCTTTCCACCACTAACACCACGCTATTCCTTCCCTGCCTCACTGCCGGATTAAATCCAATCTTCATCAAGAATTCTCCGGTATAAGTTTTAGCAGCATCGATAGCCGATCTCGAACCAGGTAAAACATTCACCTCACGGATCCTGTATTGCCCGCCGGCATCCAGCCCCTTCAATTTCACCGGCATCACCGACCCCTGTCCATACCGGTTATTCACGAGATAATTGAACACCACTGCCTTGCTTTTCTGCTGATCAACATACATCACCGAAGCCACCGGCTCTTTCCATGGATCAGATAAACGATACTGATCACCATGCCAGATCACGTTCTTTACAGAATCATACACCCGCACCGACTGCTGCGCCAACGCAAGTTCCTTCTCCGGCAACTTACTGATCACAATATCAAAACCCATTTTACCCATCATTGCCACATCGATCCTGTACTTCAACGGTTGCTTGCCCCATTCAGTAACATGATTTGAAGAAGCCATCGCCGGGAAGAAATAAGAATACTCCCATTGCATATAGATACGCTCGAGTGGATCTGTATTGTCACTCGGCCAGTATTCTGTGAAATACTGCAACGCCCCATAGTCAACACGTCCGCCACCGCCTGAACACAGCATCAATGGTATCGTTGGATATTTCGCACGGATCCGCTGCAACACTTTATACAAGCCACGCACATACTCGATATACAGATGTTGCTGATTGGTCAAAAAAGCAGAATGTGCATTATAGATGACCGCATTGCAATCCCACTTGATATAAGCAAGCGTAGGGTTCTTTGTCAGCAGATCATCCACCACACCAAATACAAAATTCTGTACTGTTGGATTCGTCAGATCAAGCACCAGTTGGTTACGGAAATAATGCTCCGGCCTGCCAGGTTGTTTGATCACCCAGTCAGGATGTTTCTCATACAACTCACTTTTCGGATTGACCATCTCCGGTTCTATCCAGATCCCGAACTTCACGCCATTATTTGTCGCCTCTTTGACAAGGTAAGAAATACCGTTCGGCAGTTTCTTTGTATTTTCTTTCCAGTCGCCCAACCCTGCATGATCATCATTCCTCGGATACTTATTAGCGAACCATCCATCATCCAGCAGGAAGAGATCAACACCGAGCTTCTTTGTATCTTTTAATAAGTCCGCCAGCTTTTGTTCATTGAAATCAAAATAGGTCGCTTCCCAGTTATTCAGCAACGTCATTCTTGATCCATGCCCATCCACCATTCCAAACTCTCTTGCCCAGTTGTGCAGGTTGCGGCTGGCCAATCCTTTTCCTTTGGATGAAAATGTATACAGAAATTTTGCTGTTTCAAATTCTTCATTTGGTTTCAAAGTATATGCAGACTGAAAATTGCTGATCCCTGCTGTCAAGCGAAGATTATCACGGTTATCAAGTTCAAGATCTACTTTGAAATTTCCGGTCCATGATACAGAACCGACCAACACATCACCGTCATCTTCTGTTGCAGGTTTACCCATAGACACCATGAACAATGGCGGCTGGAAGAGGTTAGCCCTTGCACCCAGTTTCGTATCGAGTGTTTTGATCCCGTGTGTGAGCTTTGCTTCTTCCGGCTGCATCTCACGCGCCCATTCGCCATGATAATTTCTCAACCAGAATTCCGGTGCGCGGAAATACAGATTGGCGGAAGCGAATTTAGTCAGCACTACAGGTTTCTTTTCTGTATGACTGATCGTGTTCCAGATCTCCACCACATCCTGGTCGGCATATGTTTTATAGAACAGTTTTACCTGGAATGGATAAACACGGTCTTTTAAAATGATCGTTGTTAATGTTGCGCCCTTCCCGATGTTTTCGCTGTTATGCGAAACATATGCGAGATCGAGACTGGTATTTCCATCAGCATGTACCGCAGAAATGGCGGGCTCAAACAGATCTTTTGAACCGGCGGAACTATACGCAGCATCTGCAACACCGGTGTATTCTTCTCCCTGCCGGTACATCGAAAGCACTTTCGCATATTCAGCCGTATTACTCAGTTTCTCACCAAAATAAATGGTGCTCACATTTTTCTGTGCATCCACCTGGAGGACCAGCGCATTATTTTTTGTGAGTAAGGGGAGGGTCTGTTGACCGGCTGCAATAAGCGAAAAAAACGATGCACTTAACAAAGAAAAGAAACGTAACATACACATGATTTAAGATCTGAGATTGTATAAATGGATACGGGTATTACTCAACCAGGAATTCATAGGCAGTGAATGACCGGTATTCTTCTCCCGGTCTCAATATTGTTGACGGGAATTTTGCATGATTGGGAGAATCAGGCCAGGCCTGTGTTTCAAGCGCAACAGCTCCATGTTTTATGTAAGGCACTTCGTGTGCACCGGTGATTTCCCCTTTCCACCAGTTGGCTGTATACACCTGCATTCCCGGCTGATCGGTGTATACGTTCATTATCCGGCCACTTAACGCATACTTTAAAGTTGCCGCTTTAAATTTCGACTTATCTAATGCCTGTGTTCCCGGAGGGGTGTCACGCAGCACATAATTATGATCATACCCCATGTCTGCTCCAAACTCTTCAATACCTTCTCCTATTTTTTTTGCAGCACGGAAATCAAGCGCCGTCCCTTCCACTTTTCTAACCTCACCGCCTGAGGTGTTTGTTTCATTCTTGACGGTATAGCTATCGGCAACGATCTGTAACGTGTGATCAAGGATCGCAGGATCTTGAAAACCGGACAGGTTAAAATAACTGTGATTGGTGAGATTGACGATCGTTGGCTTATCGGTTTCCGCACGGTATTCGATCAGCAAAGTATTATTGTCGGCAAGTGAATATTTCACGGTCGCACGAAGATTTCCCGGGTAACCTTCTTCACCATCTGCACTGAGATAACTGAAAGTGACCGAGCTGGAAGATGCATTGTCCACTTGCCAGATCTTTCTATCAAACCCTTCCCAGCCGCCATGCAGCTGGTTCACTTTTTCATTCAGCGAAAGCTGGTATACTTTTCCATCGAGCTCAAATGTTGCCCCGGAGATCCGGTTTGCAAACCGGCCCACCACTGAACCGAAATATGGATGAACGTCCAGGTATTCTTCCGGTTTTGAAAATCCGGCAACGATATTGGCGGTCTTACCGGTGCGGTCGGGCGTCTCCACGCTTACCACTGTTGCTCCGTAATTCAGCAGTACAACACGGATAATACCGTTATCTATTGTGAAGGTCTCGAATCGTGTTGGAGCTTGCTGTTTGTCGTTCGTTTTATTCATAGGAACTAAATTACAGGTAAGCGGGCAATCCTCCTCGTGTTGGCAGCATTTAATAGCATCGGCGTAAAAGGAACGCAGCGGACACGGCGATGCGCGGCGAGCGCAACGAATTAAAATATCTTCCACGGCTGTTTTGCGGCGTCCGTTGCGTATCGCCGCTTCCGCCGCGTTCCTTTTAATGTCCCGCCATCACCTGCTCCACTTCCTCCAGCGTCCGGCCTTTCGTTTCTTTGACCTTCATTTTTACAAACAGGAAGCCGACAAGGCAAATTCCAGCGTAAAGAATAAAGGGACTATACGTACTTCCCATTGCTTCTATCAAAATCGGGAAGGTGAATGTCAGAACGAAATAACCGATCCATAGGAAAACAACTGCCACGGAGGTCGCCATTCCGCGCACCTTATTGGGAAATATTTCTGAGATCAGCACCCAGGTAACCGGTGCCAGCGAAGTAGCATACATGCCGATCGCGAGAAATACGAAGACCGCTACCCAGGCCGTACTCAACTGCGCTTTCAATGCCAGCGCAAGCACGATATACAAAACGGTCAACCCGATAGAGCCGATCAGCATCAATGGTCTGCGCCCAAGCTTATCCACCTGCCACATCGCGAGTAAGGTAAATGCGAGGTTCACCACACCAATGCCCACCGTTCCCAGCAACTGCTGATCAATCCCAGCTCCTACCGAAGCAAAAATGGTCGACGCATAATTAAAGATGATATTGATGCCGCACAACTGCTGGAACACAGCCAGGCCGATCCCAACTGCCAATGCAGGGAACACCGCCTTATCAAGCAATGCTCTCCACGATTGCTTCTTCACATTCACCAATGAAGCATTGATGTCATTCGTCACCGAAGACGCATACGCTTCATTGCCTATCTTCAGTAATACCTTTTTTGATGCTTCTCTTTTATTGTTCTTTAACAACCATCTCGGACTTTCAGGCAGCCAGAACACACCTGCAAAAAATAACACAGAAGGAATCACACCGAGACCAAACATCCATCTCCAGGCATCCACGCCACTATCCGCAAGAAGATAATTCACGAGGTTTGTGATCAATATGCCGATCACGATCGTCAGCTGGTTAATGGATACATTCCTTCCCCTTACACTTGCCGGTGAGATCTCAGCGATATACATCGGGCTCAGCACGGATGCCATCCCCACGCCAATGCCTGCGGCAAATCGCATCGCAATAAAAACAGGAAGTGACCCGGAAAATGCCATGCCTAAAGACGACAGCGCGAAGATCATTGCGGCACTCATCAATGCCGGTTTCCGTCCATACTTCTCCGCAACAGAACCGGCGATCAAGGTTCCGGCAATACATCCCAACGCCAGCGAACCCGTCAGAAAACCTTCCTGCAATGGAGTGAGATCAAACATCGTTTTCAAGAACGGTAGTGCACCCGCTATAACGGCGAAATCAAAACCGAATAAGTATCCACCCAATGCTGATATGAAAGAGATGGCAATGATATAGGAGTTATTGAACTTCGCCGATTTTACTTCATTCATAATTTCCTTTAGTTTAGAGACTTCTCAAACTTTGACTGGCGTAAAGGTTCCCGCAGATTCCGCAAATCAATGCCTTACCACAGAGCG
>JBEVKW010000081.1:0-5149 GCA_040509495.1 Chitinophagaceae bacterium
GAGTTTTTTTTTGTGCAGGTGACACCCTCCCATTTTTAGCCATTTTTTCCGCAGCCTTGATCTTTTTTTGTTACTTTTTTTGCATCAAGGCAAAAAAAGTAAACAGAGACTTCGACCCTTCGTCGAAAAAAAAACAGCGCCTTGCCCGCCCGGCAAAAAATTCCCGGTATGGTTCATATATTGTGAACAATACTGTTCACAAATAGCTCAACCACCAATACCTATTTCTACTTTTAAAATCACTATACCATTTACATGGCAAATACAACGCTAATACGATCCCCATCCAAAACAAATAAACAATCCACAAAGGAAATCCAAACTTTACGGGCCTGAACAAAAACAAAGAATTCGGATCAGCTACTTCTGCCATTGTATGACCAACCGCGAAAAACGTTATCACGCAGACCACATGTATTAAAAAGAAATGCACCACATAATAAAAGAAGGGAACGCTTCCATATACGGTGGCAAAACGCGTGAAGCGATTGTTCCAGTTTTCTGAGATCGCCAGGAAAAGCAATGCCGGCCCCAGCGTCATACACGCATACTGCAAAGACACGGGATATTTGGTGACCCTGAAAAACGATAAGATACTGTACACCGCAGTTGATTGTGTTTCCCATTTATTCGGGTCACCATAAATGTTCGGCAAGCGAAGCAGCAAAAACAGCATGAGAGCGGCAACACCTAACCTTATAAGTATTTTCTTCCTGCGTTGAGCATTAAAACCGCTTTCATATAAGCGGCCTGCTGCATAACCCAGCAACATGATCGCCAGCCATGGAAGAATAGAATAGCCTACAAGAAAAAAATGGTTCCCTCGTACCGGCAATAAAGTGCCCGAAGAGGTAAGCAGGATCTTAAATAGCACAAACCATACCTTACCCTCAGGAAGCTGCACCTGATCAAGGATATTATGGCCCAGGAAAATGATCAGTCCTGTTATTAAGATCAATGTATAAGACCCCCTGATCAGCAAACCAAGGATGATCATGCTCCATCCTATCGCCCAGATCACTCCCAGCAAAATAAAATTATACTTCGGGTTGAACGTCAGTACAAAACTCATGATTGCGATCTCCACAAAGATCAGCCAGATACCTCGCTTGATCAGAAAGCCACTGAGTTCAGCTTTTGTTTTCCGCAAGCCGACAAGGTAGGCTGATAAGCCGGACAGAAATACAAACACGGGTGCACAAAAATGGGTGATAACGCGGGTAAAGAAAATAGGCGGCGTTGTGGTTTCAAGATTGAGCGGGTCAGTGATCATGGCCGGCTGATGAAAGAAATCGCGCACGTGGTCAAGCGCCATGATGATCATAATAATTCCGCGCAAAAGATCGATGGAGCGGATACGCTGGCGTGTCAGATCCTGGCTGGGTCGCATGTTGGTCTGGTTTGACTCAAGTTAATGGATTTTACTATACCTTTCCACATGCGCAAAAAAGTCCTGCTCATCATAGCTGTTATCCTCCTGGTAGCCCTGATCATCTTCTTTGGTTTTGTTCCAACATTTGTTGATAAAAGCCGGAATAAAGTTGTCACGAAAAACGTACAGGTTCCGCCGGATGCGTGGTATGATTCACTACCTTTTATTGCTGATCTTCATTGCGATGAATTGTTATGGAAACGAAACCTGTTGAAAAAGCACGACTATGGCCATGTTGATCTTCCCCGTCTTCAACAAGCAAATGTCGCTTTCCAGGTATTTACCATTGTAAGCAAAACACCCCGTGATCAGAATTATGATAGCAATAGCGATAAGACAGATAATATTACTTTGCTGAGCGTTGCACAACTCCGTCCTATTCAGACCTGGTTCAACTTGAAAACCCGCGCGCTTACCCAGTGCCGGCAGCTTCACAGCTATGCGGAAAAGTCGTCGGGAGAGTTTCGTGTTATTGAAAGTGCTCAACAACTGAAGCAATTGATCAGCGACAGAAAAAGCAACCGCCAGCTCGTCGGCGGAATGCTTGGTTTGGAGGGAGCACATTGCCTCGATAACGATGTAAGTAATCTCAATGATTTTTATAAAGCCGGAGTTCGCTACATCGGGCTGGCTCATTTCTTCGATAATGAATGGGCAGGGTCTGCACATGGAATGGAAAAGTATGGACTAACAAATGCCGGACGACAGTTGATCCAAAAAATGGACAGTCTGCATATGATCATTGATCTTGCACATGCTTCTCCGAAAACGGTCACCGATGTATTTGCCAGCACAAGTGGCCCCTTGCTTGTGTCACACACGGGCGTGCAGGGTGTATGTAACAACCCGCGAAATCTTTCTGATCAGCAACTGGCGGAGCTGGCAAAGCGTGATGCGCTGATAGGGATCGGTCTTTGGGAAACGGCTGTTTGCGGAACAGATGCTGCGGCAACCGCTAAAAGCATTCGCTATGCCGTTGATAAGATCGGGCTGGATAAAGTAGCGATAGGATCAGACTTTGATGGCGCCATTGAAGCCCCGTTTGACATCACCGGTTTTCCACTACTCGTTGCAGCACTGGAAAAAGAAGGGTTTGACCGCATTGCTATTGAAAAAATTCTGGGCGGTAATACGCGGGACTTTTTTTTACGGAATCTTCCTGCCAATTGATATATCGGGGCAGACTTAACTTCGAACGGTGTAGATTCCTCCACATCACGCAGGGTCACTGCCCGTAATGCAGAAATAATTTAATATATCAGGTGCGTTTATTTGCATGCTCGGATTACACCGATCAGGTTCAATCTGTCAGCAATTTGATCTGGTAATCTGCGGCAACCTATGCCCGTCAAACATCACAACCCCTGCTTCGTTGGCAGATTTCTGCGTCACGTGTAAATATTTTTCCAGGGCTTCAGAGATTATGTCTCTTTGTGCAGTGATATTATAGAAACGGGCAGATACATTCCGTTCATAATTATTAGTTACCACTTATAACGCATTCCGATTTTATTAACAGAAGGCCTGTAACTATTGATTTGACGTCGCCGTTTCTTTGTAAAACCAATACCACTTAACTCTGAGAATGAAACGAATATTTCCAGGTTTACTGCTGCTTAGTTGCCTTGCCGCTAATGCCCAGACCGTAAAGCAAATACCTGCCGTACGTACCAGCCTTCCTATTGTTCTTGATGGAGTTCCGAATGAAGATGCCTGGAAACAGTCACCATTGATAAGTGACCTCACAGAAATGCGCCCTACGTTCGGAAAGGCTGAAGATCCCGCTACCAAAACACATCTTTATCTATTATATGATAACGATTTCGTTTATTTCGGTGGTTATAATTTCGAAAGAACAAGAGACAGTATTGCTACACAACTGGCGGGCCGCGACGAAGTAGGCGTGAATGATTTTGTCGGGATCATTTTTGATACTTACCAGGACAAGATCAATGGCCTGGGCTTTTATGTCACACCTCTGAATGAACAATTCGATATAAAATATTCGATCGGTGATGAAGACATGAGCTGGAACACCGTATACCACACGCAAACACAGGTGACAGACAGCGGATGGTCTTTTGAGATGCGGATCCCGTACAGCGCTTTGCGTTTTAGTAAAGAGAAATTACAGAACTGGAATGTCCATATCCTTCGCCGGCGTGCGAAAACCGGGCAACAGTTCTCCTGGAGCCCTGTTGATCCAACGAAGTTTGGTTTTATGAACCAGGCTGGTACATGGGCGGGTTTGCAGGATATCAAACCACCATTACGTCTTTCCTTCTCCCCGTACTTTTCATCTTACCTGACACGTAACGCCACCACCACCAATGCCTGGGAAACATCAGTGAATGGCGGTATGGATGTGAAATATGGGATCTCTGACGGATTTACTATGGACATGACGCTGATCCCCGATTTTGGCCAGGTGCAGAGCGACAACCAGGTGCTCAACCTTTCTCCTTTCGAAGTAAGATTCAATGAGAACCGCGCTTTCTTTAATGAAGGCACAGAACTCTTCAATAAAGGAAATCTCTTTTACAGCCGGCGTATCGGTGGTACACCGATCAATTACGGCGCTGCGTATGCCAATTTGAAACCCGACGAAAAAGTCATCGATAATCCTGTACAGACAAAACTGCTGAACGCCACGAAGATCAGCGGGCGCACAAAAAAGAAACTGGGAATAGGATTCTTCAATGCTATCAGCAAAGCGCAGTATGCAACGATCGAAAACGGACTGAAGGAAAGATACACAGTGGAAACAAGCCCACTGACCAATTACAACATTCTGGTATTCGATCAGGGATTGAAAAATAACTCCCGTGTAACACTGATCAACACCAATGTTTGGAGAAGCGGGAAGACCTATGATGCGAATGTGACTTCAATCGACTGGGACCTTTATGATAATAACGTAAACTATAATTTCTGGGGGCAGGTGACCCAAAGCCGGTTAATTGGATATGACGGAAACGGTAAATCAGTAGTCGGCAATCAATACCGATTGTTCTTTGGTAAGTTCAAAGGAAGATTCAATTTTGATGTTCACCGCTATCTGTATGACGACAAATACAATCAGAATGACCTCGGCTTTTTTACCAATAACAATTACCTTACGCATGGTTTTTATGCAGGTTACAAATGGGTAAAGCCCAAAAGTTTCTACAACAATATCTATCTTAACCTGAATGCCAACTATACACAATTATATAAACCGCGGCAGTACCAGGACTTTCGC
This sequence comes from Chitinophagaceae bacterium, assembly GCA_040509495.1. GTDB lineage: Bacteria > Bacteroidota > Bacteroidia > Chitinophagales > Chitinophagaceae > Terrimonas_A. The sequence goes on from JBEVKW010000081.1 coordinate 4,674, forward strand.
TTGAATGGTAATGTGAACGGGCAGTTGAAGAATCTTTGGTCATTCGGTATCACCGGGGATTGGCAGCCCGAAAGAAATGATTTTTATGAGGCAAGACGCAGTGGCTGGAAAGTAGTACGCCCTTCCTCCTGGATGAAAGGGTTCTGGTTGAATACAAACGCTGCCAAAAAATATACTGCAACAATTGAAGCCTATCACCGCTATTCTGGCAAGTATAACACGAGCAATCTCGAAATGTACTTCAGTAATTCTTATCGTTTCAGCAATAAACTGAGCGTAGGACTTTCCAACTACCTTGAAATGCATAATCGCAACTTCGGCTATGCTACGTCTTCGGCAAACAATGACAGCGTATTCATGAGCCTGAGAAAAATACGCACTGCTGAAAATATACTGAACGTGAAATATAATTTCAGTAACCGTATGTGGCTGACAGCCCGCTTGCGTCATTACTGGAGCAAAGTGAAGTACTCAGA
>JBEVKW010000082.1:0-7936 GCA_040509495.1 Chitinophagaceae bacterium
CTAAGATCATCTCTTAGCGCCCTTTGCGCTTCCCTGGCGTTCTTAGCGATACTTCTACGCCAGGTAAATAAAAAGCCTCATCAGAAATTTGATGAGGCTTTCACATTATAGTCGATAAGTTAGTTTATCCCAGCAATTCAGTAACCCGAACTTTGTCCTTCATCATTTCCAGCACAGTTTCTTTGATCGCTACGGCATCATATTTACACTCATGCTGCAGTTCTTTAGGCGTTCCATGTTCTACGATGCGGTCAGGAATACCGAGAATGCGTACTTCGTTCCGGTAATTATGTTTCGCCATGAACTCAAGTACGGCGCTTCCGAATCCGCCTTCAATACATCCATCTTCTACGGTAATGAGCTTCTGATAACGCTGACATGCTTCATGTAACAGTTCTTCATCCAGCGGTTTTGCGAAGCGCATATCGTAATGGCCTGGGTTGATACCTTCCAGTTTCAGATCGCGGATAGCGCTGGCAGCAAAATTTCCCGGATGTCCGAATGAAAGGATGGCAATGCCATCACCGTCTTTCAGTTTACGCCCTTTGCCGATGGTGATCTCTTTCATTTCTGTTCTCCATTCTGGCATGGTGCCTTCACCGCGGGGGTAGCGGATCACGAATGGAACATCGGTCGAATCCAGTTGAGACGTATACATCAGGTTCCGGAGCTCGCTTTCATTCATCGGTGCGCTGATCACGATGTTCGGGATACAACGCATATAGGCGATATCATAAGCGCCATGGTGCGTCGGTCCGTCGTCACCCACAAGTCCGGCGCGATCAAGACAGAATACCACAGGCAGTTTTTGTATCGCGACGTCATGCACAACCTGGTCATAGGCTCGTTGCATGAACGAAGAGTAAATGTTACAGAACACACGCATGCCCTGTGTAGCCATACCGGCACTGAGTGTTACCGCATGTTGTTCGCAGATGCCAACATCGAACGCGCGATCGGGCATTTTCTCCATCATGAATTTCAATGATGAGCCCGAGGGCATGGCAGGAGTGATACCGAAGATCTGCTGGTTGCGTTCAGCCAGTTCGATCAGCGTATGACCAAATACATCCTGGTATTTGGGCGGTTGCGGTGTGTCAAATTTCTTTTTAAAGATCTCGCCGGTTACTTTATCAAACAGGCCTGGCGCGTGCCATTTGGTTTGATCCTGTTCGGCCAGTGCATACCCTTTTCCCTTGGTGGTAACGATATGCAGCAGTTTAGGGCCTGGTATATCACGCAGGTCTTTCAGTGTATCGACCAGTTTGGCGACATTATGTCCGTCAATTGGTCCGAAATACCGGATCTTCAGGGCTTCAAACAGGTTTGCGCTGCTGTTGACCATTCCTTTCAATCCTTCTACCAGCTTGTGTCCCATAGCGCGGGTGAAGTTCTTGCCAACGGGAAGTTTTCCCATCAGTTTCCAAACATCATCTTTCACTTTATTATAGGTAGGGGAGGTAGAGATATCGGTGAGATATTCTTTAAGTGCACCTGTATTGGGGTCGATGCCGATGCCGTTATCGTTAAGAATGATCAGCATGTCGGAATTAGCCACGCCTGCATGGTTCATGGCTTCGAAAGCCATACCGGCAGTCATCGAGCCATCGCCGATCACCGCTACGGTTTTGCGGTCTGTTTCTCCTTTGTACTTGGCAGCCATGGCCATGCCCAATGCAGCAGAAATGGATGTGGAGGAGTGCCCTACGCCGAACGTATCGTATTCGCTTTCGCTTCTTTTGGGGAAACCACTGATGCCATTATATTTCCGGTTGGTAACGAAATTATCGCGGCGGCCGGTCAGGATCTTATGTCCATAAGCCTGGTGGCCAACGTCCCATACGAGCTGGTCATAAGGTGTATTATACACGTAATGAAGCGCTGTTGTCAATTCCACTACGCCCAAACTGGCACCGAAATGTCCTCCATGCACACTCACCACATCAATGATGTATTGACGCAATTCGTCACAAACCTGATGCAGTTTTTCGCGTGGAAGCTTTTTAAGATCGGCAGGTGAGTCGATCGTTTTTAACAGCGGTCCGGGTATAATCTCCATGGAGGGCGGTTTTGGCGACAAAAGTAGGCTTTTTCGGTGGATTGGGAAGGCGCGTTGTCTGTTCACCTTTGTCCGTTGCCCGGAATTACAGGCTGATCGTGAATGTTCCGCCGGAGCTTCGACTATGTACATCAGCAACAGCTTTTATCCGGTCAGCGGACAACGGTGAAGGGTGAACGCTTCTCGGCCACATTTCCCTGCTCCCTTTTGTCTATTTTCTCGCCCACTGGTATATATTTACCATGTTCGCCGGAGGCGGAATTAGTTAGATTTGTTCACATGAGTATCGGTAGGTCAATATACTGGCTATTCCAGCTTATTGGTTGGGGCTGTTTTGCCGCGATCAATATCTTCTTTGCATTCTTTTTTGAAAGGATGGCGGATGCGCCATCGCGGTACCTGACGATATCCAAACTGTCGGTTTTCATCTTACTCGGTTTTGCCGCCACTCATACGATGCGCGCAGTGATCCAAAGGTTGAATGTGGTGCGGAAATCACTTGACAGGCAATTCGCTTACTTCTTCTTTTTGTCGATCATCTTTTCTGTTATACCCGGCACCTTTTATGTCATGGCCAAACTTTACTGGGAGATCCTGGGTGAAGGAGAAGTGCTTTTTGCGGACAGGCCGCTGCTGCTGATCTTAAATGGAAGTTTTTATTTTTTCGTGAATATCGTAATCTGGAACCTGGTCTATTTCATCTGTCATTTTGTGTCCGCAAACCGGACGCAACAACAGGATGCGTGGCGACTGGAAAAAATGATGAAAGGGGTAGCGTTGGATCATTACGCATTTCAACAGGAACGGAAATAATTAGATTTGAATTTATGCGGATAGGAAATTCTTTATACTGGCTGTTTCAGGTGATCGGTTGGGGCTCTTTTGCTGCGATCAATGTTTTCTTTGCCATCTTCTTCGAGAAAATGGGGGATGCAGAGTCGCGCAGACTGGTACTCACCCGGTTGGGTATTTTCGTATTGCTCGGGATCGTGTTCACCCACCTCATGAGGGCGGTGGTCATTCAACTGAATACTTTACAGAAAACGATCGAAAAGCAGGTAGCCCAGTTCTTTTTTATTTCCATCGCGTTTTCCCTGATCACGGCAACCCTGTATATGCAGGCATGTGAAAGCCTGGGCTTGCTGAATGATGGCGAAAAGAACTTCGTAGACCGTCCGCTGCTGCTTATCCTTAGCGGAGCTTTCTACTTCTTTATCAATATCGTCATCTGGAACCTGATCTATTTCATTTACCACTATGTAACGAAAAGCCGTAAACAGCAACTGGATACGTTAAGGCTGGAGTCGCTTGTGAAAGAACTGGAATTAAAGACCATCAAAGCGCATATCAATCCTCATTTTATTTTCAATTCCCTCAACAGCATCCGTGCGCTGGTGGATGAAAATCCTGAGCGTGCGCGACGCGCCATTACTGAGCTGAGTAATATCCTGCGCAGCAGTATGCAATCTGACAAATCAGAGCAGGCTCCAATGGAAAAGGAACTTGATATTGTAAAGGATTATCTCGCGCTGGAGAATATGCGGTTCGAAGACCGGCTCAAAATTGAATACGAAGTAGACGAAGACACGCTCGATCTGCCGGTGCCGCCAATGATGCTGCAGACACTGGTAGAGAACGCGATCAAACATGGTATCAGCAAACAGATCAAGGGAGGAGTGGTGAGAGTGATCTCCGTACTGAAAAATAACTTCCATGAATTATCTGTGCAAAACACCGGCCTGCTGAACAGTAAGGTCAACGGTAGCGGTTTTGGCTTATCCAGCACTACCAACCGGTTAAATCTTTTGTACGGAAATAAAGCTAAATTTGAAATCAGACAGGCAACACCTGAACTTGTAGAAGCAAGGGTGTTGATCCCGTTCACTGCCGATCATTAAAAAAAATCACATGCGAGCTATTATTATCGATGATGAGCGTCTGGCAAGGACCGAACTCAAAAAATTATTACAGGAATTTCCCGAGATAGAAGTGATAGATGAAGCAGCAAATGCGGAAGAGGGCATTTCTAAAATTGACAGCCTTCAGCCTGACCTGATCTTTCTTGATATTCAGATGCCAGGCAAAACAGGGTTTGATATGCTGGCTCAACTGGAAAGGGCGCCACAGGTTATTTTCACTACCGCCTATGATGAGTTTGCTTTAAAGGCATTTGAAGTAAATGCGCTTGACTACCTGTTGAAGCCCGTTGAACCCAAACGTCTTGCCGATGCAATTCATAAGCTTCATGCTGCGGAAGCAAAAGAAGTAAAAACGAACGGTGAATTTGTTAATAACAGCATCCTCGGAGAGCATGACCAGGTGTTTGTAAAAGATGGAGAGCGCTGCTGGTTCGTTAAGCTGAGCGAGATCAGGCTGTTTGAAAGCGTGGGCAATTATGCAAAAGTATTTTTTGGCCCGAACAAACCACTTATCCTGAAATCATTGAACGCACTGGAAGAACGGCTCGACGAGAAATTCTTTTTCCGTGCGAACAGGAAACATATCGTCAATCTCCGCCTGATAGAAAAGATTGAACCGTATTTCAACGGAGGCTTATTGCTTGAACTGAAAGGAGGCGAAAAGATCGAAGTAAGCCGGCGGCAAACCGTTAAGTTCAAAGAAATGATGAGCCTTTGAGAAAGTAAAAAATTGAGAGTAAAAATTAAAGATAAGTTCCTGCTTCATGAGGGCTTGGCATTGTAAATTTCTAATTATACATAATGATGAAAATCGTTTTTAGCTCGGTGTTGCTCACAGTAGCAACTGTTTCTTTTTCGCAGAATATTGATAAGATCATCAATGCAAAAGAAGCAGAGCGGATTGAGCGCGTGCTGGCATCTGATGAAATGAAGGGTCGTCGCACCTTTTCTCCGGAGATCGATAAAGCGGCAGATTTTATTGCGGCGGAATTCAAAGCTGCAGGCCTTGAGACCTGGAAAGGCAACGGTTCTTACCTGCAAAAGTTTGCGCTTATCGGAACAAAACAGACAGGTTTATCAGCAACATTGGATGGCAAACAGATCGACGCAAAAAATGTGGCGGTTTCAACCACACAGGCAGAAGTAAAAGTGACGCCGGCTTCCGGCTATGAAGTTGGCAGCATCGCCGCTGGTGCAAACTTTAATGTTGAATATCCGAAGCTGGTACAGTCGGGAAAAAACATGATCATTTACATCGATCCCAGCTTTGCCAATATCTTTACGCGTGTGTCTTCTTCGCTGAGAAGAGCCGCATTTAAAAAAGAGAATAATATCGTTCTGATCCTTGAATCAAAACCGGCTTCAGATTTCCTGATCGAAGCAAAATTCGAACTAACCGAACAGCCGCTGGCTAACGTGGTAGGTGTGTTGCCCGGGAAAAGCAAGAAAGATGAGTATGTGATTTTTTCTGGCCACTATGACCACATCGGCATCGGCAAACCCGTAAATGGCGACTCTATTTACAATGGCGCGAATGACGATGCGGCAGGTACTACCGCCGTAATGTTGCTGGCTAAATACTACAAAGCTTTAAAGAATAATGAGCGTACGATCGTATTTGCTGCCTTTACCGGCGAGGAAGTTGGGATGTATGGCTCAACATATTTCTCCAAACAATTCGATCCCGCTAAAGTAGTGGCGATGTTCAACCTGGAAATGATCGGTACAGAAAGCAAGTGGGGAAAGAATTCAGCCTATATCACCGGTTATGATAAAACCGATATGGGAACTATTCTTCAGAAAAACCTGGAAGGCACTGGATTTACTTTCTACCCTGATCCGTATACTGAGCAACAATTGTTCTACCGTTCGGATAATGCAACACTGGCGAGACTGGGTGTGCCTGCTCACACAATCTCAACTTCGAAAATGGATGTGGAGCCACATTATCACAAAGTGAGTGATCATGTCGAAACGCTGGATATGGCAAACATGGCCATGGTGATCAAGTCGATCGCATTAAGTGCACGCAGCATTATTGCAGGCAAGGATACGCCGAGCAGGGTTAAGACGGAGGATCTGAGATAATAATTGGTGTAAGCCATGCATAAAAAAATTGCACATCTCCTGGCCATGCTCTTCGGAGCGTGGCCTTTTTTATTGGCTCAGCAACCTGTTGCAGATTCTTTTCCTGAGCAAAGGGCAAGAGAGATCATTACAGTGTTGGCCGGCGACTCATTGCGTGGCCGGGGAAACCTGACTTCCGATCTGCTGAAGGCGGCCAATTTTGTGATGAAGGACTTCGCCCATTCAGGATTGAGACCTTTGCCGGGCGGTAGTTTCTTTCATGCCTTTCAGCCGAACGGCGGCCCTTCTGAAAATAAGAAAGACAGGCTTGAATGGAATGGCAGAGTGGTCAGCCCGGACGACTACCTGTACTTTCACAATGCTCCGGGGATTTATCAACCACGGGAGCTTTCCTCATTCAAGGTGATACAGATCGATTCTGTCAGTGCTGATATGCTGAAACGTTACCAGGATGTGCAGGAAGATCTGCTTTTGTGGACTGCCAATCCATTTAAAGAGGAGGACTGGACGAGGATACGTCTCCCCGCAGATACATTTGCAGGTGCAAGGCTCCTGATCACTGGTGTGGATGCTCCGCAGACGATGCGACTGGTAGCGGAGGAAGCGTATTACAGGTCTGTCAGCTACAATATTGCCGGAATACTGCCAGGAAAAACATTACCCTCGGAATGCATCGTTTTTTCCGCTCATTATGATCATATGGGGATTGAAAAAGGGAGGGATAGTATCATGAATGGAGCGAACGATAATGCGTCTGGTACAACAGCCCTGCTGATGCTGGCAAGATATTTTGCGATGAGGGATGATAATGCAAGAACCCTGGTGTTTTGCGCATTTTCAGGTGAAGAGATCGGTTTGAGAGGTTCATCAGCGATGACCAGGGTGCTTTCGATGGATAAAATAAAAGCAGGGATCAACCTGGAGATGCTTGGCTATCCGCAGTACGGCAGGAAAAGAGTTTACATTACAGGTCAGCACTATTCCTCAATGCCGGCTTTCTTAAAAAAGGCATTGACCGCAGAAGGAATAAAGGTGGTCAGGGAACCGGATGAACAAAAGATGCTTTTTGCCCGTAGTGATAACTTCCCTTTTTTCCGGAAAGGAATCCCGTTTCATACGATTATGGCGAGCGACGATGATGAGCCCTGCTATCACAAGCCCTGTGATGAGGTGGCCCGGATGGATCTGGCAAATCTCTGTGTAATTGTCAAAGCGATCGCACATGCGGCAAAAGACCTGATCAGCGGGGCTGAAACACCCGGGAAATTGCGGCTTCCACGTTATCTCGGGAGAGAGGATTGATACAGTTACAGGATTTTCACTTTTGTCATCGCTGCAGCACGATGATAAGTAGCCGGGGGAACGGGTTACAGCTAAGCTGTTACAGTGATGGAATGGATCGCATCACTCATTTCACGGATCAATGAAGCATCTTTTTCGATCGCATTACCGACAACGATCACATCTGCCCCAGCTTTACAATTCAGGTAAGCTTTTTCCGGCTGAGTGATACCGCCGCCAATGATCAGTGGAGTAGAAATGCTTTTCGAGACTGCTTCGATCATGCTTTCTGAAATAGCGCGGCGTGCTCCGCTGCCAGCGTCCATATAGATCAGTTTCATGCCCAGCATTTCTCCAGCCATTGCCGTGCACATCGCGATCTCATTTTTATCAGCCGGCACTGGCGCCGCATTACTGATATACGAAACGGTGGTCGGCGCACCCCCGTCAATAACAATATACCCGGTGGACATGATCTCGAGGCCGCTTTGACGAACCGCAGGTGCTGACACTACGTGCTGACCGATCAAAAGTTCGGGATTGCGTCCGGAGATCAGTGACAGATACAGTAAGGCATCAGCATGACGGG
>JBEVKW010000083.1:0-5966 GCA_040509495.1 Chitinophagaceae bacterium
ATTTTTTCCATTACATAATGCGGTATGGTGACTTCCATGAACTGGTCGCCTTTTACTTTATATCCGACCTTTTCATAAAATCCGACAGCATTCAGCCTGGCGTGCATGCGGATGGAGCGGAATCCGCGATCCCGCGCGAGATTTTCTGCAAAGTTCATTAAAGCGCGTCCAACACCTTTTCCCTGCAGATCGTTCAAAACGGCCATCTGCCGCAGGCGGATTGTACCTCCCTGCTCTTCCAGCAGCATACAGCAACCCAGGATCCGCTCCTCTTCAAAGGCGGCGATCAGCATATTATCTTTTTCAGATTCCAGCTCTTCGGGAGTAAAACTCAGCCCGAGCGGTTTGCGCAGGATATCGTCGCGCAACTTTACCATCAACTGGTACTCTTCAGAGCCGTGATCAATGATTTTCAAAGCCATATAAACAAGATCGTTTGGGGGTGGTCAAATTACAAAGAAGTTGGAAGACAGCCAAAAAGCGATGGCCGATGACCGATGGCCAATGGCCGATGAAATCTTCGCGAGAAGGAAAAGGTATCATGTTAAGGCAGGAAATCGGGCATCGGCCATCGGTCATCCGCCATCGGGCGCTCTTAATGCCCTTACCTACAATTTATTAGCTTCCAACCGGAAAAAATGCCCTTTCCGATGTTGGTTTACTCAAAAAGTATATTTTTGCACCCTATAAACTAAACTTATACGACATGTCAGACATTGCATCAAGAGTTAAAAAGATCATCGTTGACAAATTGGGTGTTGACGAAGCAGAGGTAACCAACGAAGCTTCCTTCACCAATGATCTGGGTGCCGATTCACTGGACACCGTTGAATTGATCATGGAATTCGAAAAAGAATTCAACATCTCCATTCCTGATGAGCAAGCTGAAACCATCACTACTGTTGGTCAGGCTGTAGCTTACCTGGAAGAGCATGCTAAGTAATGCATATTAACGATCTTTCTGTTGTTGAATAAACTGCTCAACGCAAAGCGATCACCGCTTTTAATTGAACGTTCTTTCATCCGGGCACAGGATCGCCTGTCTCGTTGCAAAACATAAGGCTCTTGCTCTGTTACTCCGGAAGCCGGTGATACAGAGAAAAATTATTATTGCCGCGAACATCAAATGGAATGGACTTATCCACCGTAGCTTTTGCAAAGGTGGACGGAGAAATAAAAGATTCCGCCTTCTGACTGTGACATGCAGAGAAGGCGGTTTTTTCTCTTGAACAAACCCGCTGTAAAGTAAAAAGTCAAAATTAAAAAGTAAAAAAAGCAGTCTTTTAGCTGCTACATTCTTTCACATAGGATATTTTTAATTTTTACTTTTTAATTTTGACTTAATATAAAAGGTTTTATGGAATTCAAAAGGGTAGTAGTAACTGGAATGGGAGCTTTGACGCCATTAGGTAATTCAATCGATGAATACTGGAATGGATTGGTTAATGGTGTGTCCGGCGCAGACATGATCACGTTGTTTGATGCCAGCAAGTTCCGCACAAAGTTTGCCTGCGAAGTGAAGAACTTCGATGCGACTCAGTTCATGGACAAAAAAGAGGCGCGTAAGATCGATCGCTTCACCCAGTTTGCCCTTGTTGCCAGCGACCAGGCAATGGCGGATGCCGGCCTTAACAAAGACAATATCAACCCGGACCGTATCGGTGTTGTACTCGGCAGTGGTATCGGAGGGTTGATCACTTTCCAGAACGAAGTGCAGGAGTTCGCCAAAGGCGACGGTACTCCGCGCTTCAATCCTTTCTTCATTCCAAAAATGATCCTGGATATCGCTGCAGGCCAGATCAGCATGCGTCATAACCTGCGCGGTCCAAACTATGCCGTTGTCAGCGCCTGCGCCAGCAGCACCAATGCCATTATCGATGCGTTGACACTTCTCCGCATCGGGAAAGCAGACATCATTGTTACCGGAGGCAGCGAAGCGGTGATCAGCGAGGCCGGCGTCGGAGGCTTCAATGCCATGAAGGCAATGAGCGAACGCAATGATGACCCTAAAACAGCCAGCCGCCCTTATGATAAAGACCGTGATGGTTTTATCATGGGTGAAGCAGCCGGCGTACTGATACTTGAAACATTAGAACATGCAAAAGCCCGCGGCGCCAAGATCTACTGCGAAGTAGTAGGCGGCGGAGCAACTGCAGATGCTCATCATATTACCGCACCACACCCGGAAGGTCTGGGCGCTAAAAATGTTATGCTCGCCTCACTGGCTGATGCTAACATGAAGCCGGAAGACATTGATTACATTAATACACATGGTACCTCCACTCCGCTGGGCGATATCGCCGAAGTGAAAGCGATCCTGGATGTATTTGGTGATCATGCCTACAAGCTCAATATCAGTGCAACCAAGAGCATGACAGGTCACTGCCTTGGCGCTGCCGGTGTTATCGAAGCCATTGCCTGTATCCAGGCGGTGAGAACCGATACGATCCCTCCCACGATCAACCACTTTACGGATGACCCGGAACTCGATCCTAAACTGAACTTTACGTTTAACAAGGCGCAAAAACGCACCGTGAATGCTGCATTAAGCAACACATTCGGTTTTGGCGGTCACAATGCCTGCGTTATCGTAAAGAAATTCCAGGATTAATCGGCTAAGGGTCAACATATCCGCCTTCGCGGCAGATTCATGTGTGCCAGGAGCGAAAGTTTACAAGTTTAATAGTTTTAATGTTTAAAAGTTCTGATCCGGAGCGTTTGAACTATTAAACTTTTAAACTATTAAACTTTTAAACCTACATTTGAACAGGTCGGCGAATTGAGAAAATTACGTTCTTTTATCTGTTGACCCGAAATCGTTTAATTTTTTTTCGTAGATTGATTCCTGTGGATTTCCTGACTAATCTTTTTAAAAAACACGCCGGTTCTACCTTCAAGAAGGAGCTTAAGAATATCTTAGGTTTTGAACCCAAAGCCATTTCCCTGTACAAAACTGCTCTTACCCATCGCTCTGTACGCGAAGGGGCTGATGAAAATAATGAGCGGCTTGAATATCTCGGAGATGCGATCCTTAGCGCCCTGATCGCAGACTATCTTTTCAAAAGATATCCCTACCGCGAAGAAGGCTTTCTGACAGAAATGAGAAGCAAGATGGTGAACCGTCAGCAACTCAATGAGATCGCCACCAGGATGGGCCTCAAAAAAGTAACCCTCTATAACAAAATGGACAGCTCACTCAAAGTGAGCCAGATCTTCGGAAATACACTCGAAGCTCTTGTAGGGGCGATCTACCTCGACTCCGGATACAAGAAAACTTCCAAATGGGTGCTCGAATACATCATTCAACCCCATATGTTCATGGACGATCTCGAAACGCTTGAGATCAATCACAAAAACAAACTTTACGGATGGGCAAATAAGAATGGTCGTGTACTGGAGTTTGAAACCATGAACGAGAAGCTGGAAAATGGACGCCGCCTTTTCACCATCGCTGCCGTGATCGACGGAAAATCCATCGCCGAAGGCAAAGCATTCAATAAAAAAGACGCCTCACAAATCGCCGCCCAGGCTGCCGTGGAGAAACTGGGGATCGTCAACTCTGACTCGAAAGTGGAAACCAAGCATGAACGCGAATAGAACGCGAGCCGCGAATAGAACGCGAATGGCCACGAATAAACGCAAATAGCCTCCTAAAGAATTCACCTTTATAATATCCTGATAAAGTATTGAGCCGCGTCGTAAGAGACAGCGGCTTTTTTATTGGCGCTCTTGCAAAAACGAAAATTTTACAAACCCTTAAAACCGTATCCGCGTTCATTCGCGGCCATTCGTGGCCATTCGCGTTCTACTCGCGCTTCGCGTTCATGCAAAGTTCGATCAGTACCCCGTTGGTATGTTTGGGGTGAAGAAAGCAAACGAGTTTATTGTCGGCTCCTTGTTTAGGCGTTTCGTTCAGAAGCACAAAGCCTTCCGCTTTGAGCCGCGCCATTTCTGCTTCAATGTCTTCGACATCAAAGGCAATATGATGGATCCCCTCACCCTTTTTGTCGATAAAGCGCGCGATCACACCATCGGGATCGATACTTTCGAGCAGTTCGATCTTATTCTCCCCGGTTTGGAAAAAAGCGGTATTGACACGTTCTGAAGCTACACTTTCCGTTTTGTAGCAGGAAGTTCCAAGGAGTTTTTCAAAGAGGGGCACAGAATTGGCAAGACTGGATACGGCGATGCCTATGTGTTCGATCTTTCGCATTGGGACTGGTTTGAGAGATCTAATGTAGTAATTAAATAGACTAAGGATTCTTGCTAATTTTGTATCCTGAAAATAACCTGATCGTAATGCTTCATCTTCCGGTATATCTCGACAACAATGCTACTACACCGTGCGATCCACAGGTGGTTGAAGCCATGTTGCCTTACTTCACCACGATATATGGTAATGCAGCCAGCCGCCATCATTCCTTTGGCTGGCAGGCAGAAGATGCAGTGGATGTTGCCCGCCAGCAGGTGGCCGCACTGGTCGGCGCCGAACCGCAGGAGATCGTTTTTACTTCCGGAGCAACGGAAGCAAATAATCTTGCGATCAAAGGCGTATTTGAAATGTATGCGGGAAAAGGAAACCATATCATCACCACCACAATCGAACATAAAGCAGTGCTGGATACCTGCGCGCATATTGAAAAGCTTGGAGGCGAGGTGACGTATGTCGGTGTTGACAAAAATGGGCGCGTGAACCTTGAAGAACTGGAAGCGGCTATCCGCCCCACAACGATTCTGATCGCAGTTATGTATGCGAACAATGAAACGGGGACCGTGTCGCCGGTCAGGGAGGTGAGCGCCATTGCCAGGAAACACCAGGTTCTTTTTTTTACAGATGCGGCACAGGCTGCGGGGAAGATCCCGGTGAATGTGGAGGTCGATGGCATTGATCTTCTTTCCCTTTCTGCCCATAAAATGTATGGTCCGAAAGGGGTGGGCGCACTGTATATCCGCAGGAAGAATCCTCGGGTCAGGCTTGCCGCCCAGATGGATGGCGGAGGCCACGAAAGAGGTTTTCGCAGTGGCACATTAAATGTACCCGGGATAGTGGGGCTTGGTAAAGCTGCCGGGCTCTGCTTAACAGAGATGAGCGCGGAGGCGGCCCGCCTGCGAAAACTGCGTGACAGGCTTCGCGATGCGTTATTGCAACTGGAAGCTTCCAGCCTGAATGGTGACCCGCAGGAAGTGCTCCCTCATGTGGCCAATATCTCGTTCAATTATGTAGAAGGGAAGATGCTCATGATGGGTTTTAATAAAGAACTGGCCGTATCTTCCGGTTCAGCCTGCACATCTGCTTCACTGGAGCCGTCTTATGTATTAAAAGCGTTAGGAATACCAGACGAACAGGCCCATAGCTCCTTTCGCTTTGCCCTCGGACGCTATACAACCGAAGAGGAAGTTGACTTCGCCATAGAAAAAGTGAAAGAAACGGTAGAAAAACTGCGCGGGACAAGCGAAATTTGGAAAATGTATAAGAACGGGGTGGATCTGAGCCAGATCTGGTAAGACTCCCGCTATCCGAAAGAAATAAATAAAGATCCGGACAACATATCGACTTCCGGCGTGTTAATTAGAGACGTGTATCAATAACGAGCATACTATGAATATAGCATTGGAAAATGGAATCATCGTAAGTGACAAAGCAAAAGTGAAAGTGCAGCAACTGCTTGCGGAAGCTGGCAGGGATAACGATTTGTCGTGGTTTTTACGTGTCAGCGTTGTAGGTGGCGGGTGCTCCGGCCTCAGTTACAAACTTGACTTCGATAACGAAAGCCGTCCCAATGACCAGGTTTTTGAAAGCAACGGCGTAAAGGTTGTTACCGACCTCAAAAGTCTTCTGTATCTCGTCAACACTACACTCGAATTCTCTGAAGGCCTCAATGGGAAAGGGTTTTATTTCAATAACCCGAATGCCAGCAGAACGTGTGGTTGTGGGGAGTCTTTCTCTGTATAAACGCGAACGCTTA
>JBEVKW010000084.1:0-28844 GCA_040509495.1 Chitinophagaceae bacterium
CCTTAGCGACTCTTTGCGCGCTTCGCGATACTCTTATCCCCTTGCCATGTCATCCGCTGATTTCGCAGATTTTACAATACTCAAGCGATAAAAGATGCTGATACTTTTCCTTGTTTGAATATCAGTTGAAGAAACCTTTACGAGATAAGTGTCTGCCAGTTGAAATTGATCTGCGCATCTGCTACCCGATCATCGTAGATCTGCGGGAACTATACCCGCAAATCAATTCCCCCGCCTCACCGCGCTTTATACACTTCCAGCTCAATCTCGATCAAGATCTCCGGCAGTGCCAGTTCACGCACTCCCAGCCATGAGCCCGTTGGATATTGCTTTTTATAGATCTCATTCCTGTATCCAGAGATCTTCAGGAACTCCGGCATGTTGGTGGTAAAGATGTTCTCCACTATAACATCATCAAAACTGCATCCATAATGTTTCAGGATCTTGTCAAGATCACTATAGCAATTCTTCATCTGCTGTGCCATATCTCCTTTCGCTGTTGGCACTCCTGCATCATCCATACTTACGGCCCCGGAGATCCTGATCTCATTTCCTATACGGACAGCATGTGTATAACCATAAGCTTTCTCTGTAACCGGCCGAAGAAGAAAATAGTCGGGCGCTTCAGCATGCTTTTCAGCCGGTGCCGCTGTTGGCTTCAATGTATCAGCATTGTTACAAGCGGTCATTGTTGTAGCCGTGATCAGTGTTAAGATCCAAAAGAATTGTTTCATTATGTATATTTTATTTTTCAGTTAGTCCTGGCCTTACAGGTAACTCAACCACCATTTCTCCTTATGAACAGTCTTATAGCAGTCGTACCATTTGCATATTGGATAAGCGATAGCGATCACCAGTATCCACACGAGGTAAACGCCAACCAGGTTTGTTCCGTAGCCTCTAATACTATGGATCTCCGGCAACCAATCTGGCAATGACAGCAGTTTCCAGCCGTGCCCTGATACAAGTCCGTATATCACCGCCAGTACATGCATGAGGTATAAATGAAGCAGGTAATAAAAGAAAGGTACCCGGCCGAACGTAGTAAAGAAGTTGACGATCCTGCCTTTAAAATTCTCACTGATCCCCAAAAAGATCATCGTACAACCCAGCGTGAGCAGCAGGTAAAGAAGAGAAGGCGGATATTTCGTGACGTTCAGGAATGAAAACAATGTTCTGACAGCTGTCGACTGCTCAGTCCAGGGCAACAGGTCTCCGTATATATTCAGCCATCTTAAAAGAACGAACAGGCAAACGGCAGCAATTCCTGTCATGGTTAATAATTGTCTCCTTTTACGTGCATCAGTTTCTTTATTATAAAGCGGTCCGAAGCAGTAGCCCAGGGCCATGACGGCAAACCAGGGAATGATGGGATAATCCACATAAAACTTCACGTTGCCGAACTGAAATATACTTTGCTGGTGAATGACCGACCAGAAAAAGTTTTCCGGAAGGTTGATCGGATCCAGCAGGTTGTGACCAACGATCACGACACAGCATAACACCAGCAAAACGGTGCGCGGTAAATGGATCAATGCCGCCAGCAGCATCATGCTCATGCCAAGGCAGGCGATCACTGCAATGTTATTCATACTAAAGGTTGGATCAAAAGCCCATCCAAAAACGACGAGCGTGAATTCTAGCAATAGCAACCAGAGTCCTCTCTTTAATAAAAAGGCGGACAATGCCCCCTTCGACTTTTTCCTTCCACTCATGAAAGCGGAAAGTCCGGCCAGGAAACTGAACGCAGGCGCACAAAAATGCGTGATGAACCGGGTAAAGAAAATCGGAACCGTTGTCTGGCTTGGATCCATCGGGTTAAAGAAAAAAGTCGAGTAGTGAAAAAAGTCCCGGACATGATCGAGCGCCATGACGACCATCACGAGTCCTTTCAACAGGTCGATAGACGATATACGGTTCTGCGGCAGTGTGTTGGTCATGGTGGCTGGTAAAAGGGATAAGGCGGATGCGGACTGATTACTCTCATGGGTGGGAATGATATAAAGGTCTGCTCATCAGCAGATTTCTGTGAGTAGTTTTTCACTTTTCCCGTGACGATTTACTGCGCACACCCGGACAAATTCTGCACAGCTGGGATTTTTTCACCATTTTATCCGCAGATCTCCTTGATTTCTTTTGGCTAAAAGCGGAAGCGTATGCCTTTACTTTACCTTTAGGAAGATGCCCACACCATCCACTGCTTTAAGAACCTTATTCCTCCTGTTCCTTTTATGGACGGGTATGCCGTGCATCGCCCAAAACCTGCAGCCGGCCTACCAGACCATTTCCACAGCACAGGGGCTTTCACAGGGTATGGTGTTTGATCTTCTGCAGGACCGCGAAGGTTTTATCTGGGTG
Organism: Chitinophagaceae bacterium; assembly: GCA_040509495.1. Lineage (GTDB taxonomy): Bacteria > Bacteroidota > Bacteroidia > Chitinophagales > Chitinophagaceae > Terrimonas_A. Next base: position 2,359 of record JBEVKW010000084.1, read on the forward strand.
GGCACAAAGAATGGACTGAACCGGTATGACGGCTACTCTTTCAAAGTTTTTTCGACTGATCCCTATGACCCCAAAAGTCTCAGCAGTAATACCATCTTAAAACTTTTCGAAGATTCCAAAGGGCGCATCTGGATCGGCACCCAGGATGCCGGTTTGAATGTGTATGATAAAAGATCCGGAAGATTTGTTCGTATTACTAACAAGATCTCGGATGCAGCCAGTCTATCCGGCAATACGATCCGCCTGATGGATGAACTCCGCGATGGCCGTATGCTTGTAGCCGCAGATGGCGCCGGATTGAATATCGTTGATCTGCCCGCTAGCGGAGACGCAAAACCTCATATCACGCGGCTTACGCTGCCTAACGACGTCACCATTTTCGGATTGGGAAAAGATAAAGACGATCAGATGTGGGTCGGCGGAATGGATCGTGCCGTTTATCGCTTTGACCCTGCCCGGAACAGTTTTATCAAACTCGAAAATGGCCAGCTCCTGCATACCGGCATACTGACCCAGGACGGAAGCGTTGTCATTAACCGGAACGTATACCTGTCGGACGGAAAAAAAATCCTGTCGCCTTTGTTTGACACCGCGAGATACGGAGCCGGCAACATCGTTCTGCGCGAGTGGAAACCATTAAGTGATAATTACTATGGTGAATGCGGCTCTTATGATATCAGCAGACTGGAAGAAGAAAAGCCGCTTCAATGGGATCTTAAATTAGGAGAACATACACCGATCGCGTATCCATTTATCCTCGATCGCTCAGGTATATTATGGTCGGGATCGGCCGGATACGGTCTTCGTAAATACAATGTTGCCACCAGCAAATTTAAAACATTGCTTGCCGGTACAAGCGTGAGATGGATCGTCCCTGATGCCGCAGGCAATATCTTTGCCGGCAACTACCAGCATGAATGGACAAAATTAATCAAGGACTCCGCGCACAAAAACCCTTTTCCTTCCAGGCAGCCACTCGACGAACTGGATAATTTTGTTATTACCAATACAGGTGACTTCTGGTTCAGAACAGAAAAGAAAGGCTTCCTGCATTACACCCATTCAGGAGAGTTAACGGAATATCCGTTACTGACACGTCATGCAGGTGCTGGTGAGAAACAACTGATCGTGGAAGATCGAAAGGGCCGGATCTGGTTTCCAGGCCGTGGAGGAAAACTTGCGCTCATCGATCCAGTCACTAAAAGGATCGACAGCTTCAGTATTAATACGAAAGTTTCAAGGTCTATTCTTCCCCAGGCCGTTATTACGGCATTCTATGACGACGGGCAGGGAACCTACTGGATAGGCACACAGGAAGGCTTTGCCAGTGTAACGCTGAATAAAGAGAATAAATCCGATCAGATAACGTGGTACTACAATAACAGTAACAGCCGCAATTCACTTAGCTATAATCATGTAGCTTGTTTCATGAACGATCCGTCAAAGCCGGATCAATACCTGTGGATCTGTACCAAAGGCGGCGGGCTGAACCGGTTGGATAAAAAAACAGGCAACTTCTTTCACCTTACCTCCAAAAACGGATTACCGGATGATGTAGTCTATGGTGTTCTATCCGATAATGACGCCAATATCTGGGGAAGTACGAACAATGGCTTGTTCTGTCTGATGGCAAATAAGACCGGCGACAGTACGAAATGGTCATTCAGAAATTTCACTAAATCCTATGGCTTACAAGACAACGAATTCAATACCGGCTCTTACGCTAAATTAAAAAATGGGAACCTGGCCTTCGGCGGTGTTAATGGTTTGAATGTATTTGACCCGAAAGAGATTCTCAGTTCCGGATTCACTCCCAATGTATTCATTACAGGAATTCTTGTTAACAACTTACCGGTATCTGCAGGTGATCAAACAGGCGTACTGGAAAATACCATTGAGCAAACAAAAAAGATCACACTGGATCATCAGCAGGATATTATTACCCTAACATTCAGTTCACTTGATTATACCGCCCCATCACAGAACAAATACCGCTATCAATTAGTAGGGATCGATAAAAACTGGGTGGAAAGCGGCACAAGACAAACAGCTACTTACCTGCATCTCCCTTCCGGAAATTATACGTTCAACGTACAGGGCAGCAACAGCCAGGGCATCTGGAGTGATAAGATCCATGAGCTGAACATAAAGATCCTGCCCCCATGGTGGCTCAGCTGGTGGGCTTATCTTGCTTATGCGGCACTCGTGTTGCTGGTCATCAGAGCCTATTTCAAATTCAGTGTGAACAGGGAAAGATTAAAAGCACAACTATACCTCGAAAAACTGGAAGGTAAGCGGGTGAAAGAATTAGATACTGCCAAAACGCAATTGTATACAAACATTACGCACGAGTTCCGAACGCCACTCACCGTGATCATGGGAATGGCTCAGCAGGTTGTCAATAATCCCCATGAACAATTCGAAAGCCGGATGAACATGATCATCCGTAACGGACAAAGCCTGCTCAACCTCGTGAATGAAATGCTTGACCTGTCAAAACTGGAAACAGGTAAGATGCAGCTTCAGCTGTCCAACGGAGACATTATCAATTTCCTCCGGTATATCGTAGAATCATTTCATTCATTCGGTGAAGGTGAGCAAAAGCAATTCCACTTCTTAACAGATATTGATGCGCTGTATGTTTCGTATGATCCGGAAAAAATGCGGCAGATCATCGTGAACCTGTTATCAAACGCGTTGAAGTTTACGCCGGAAAAAGGAAACATTTATATCAATGTAGCTAAAGCAGAACCCGATCCCAATAAACCGGAAGTCACACTGATCATAAAGGTAAAGGACACGGGCATCGGCATTCCGGATGATCAGTTGCTGCATATCTTCGACCGGTTCTATCAGCTGGACAATAGCCATACCCGTAAAGCGGAAGGCACGGGCATCGGGCTTGCGCTTACAAAAGAACTTGTAAAATTAATGGGTGGCGAGATCGCGGTAAAAAGTCCTGCAAGCGGAACGACCAAAGGAACCGAATTCACGATCACCATCCCGATGCTAAAAACCGAAGAAGCTTTAATACAGGTTCATGAGCTGATCTCAACCGGAAAAGAGCTGCCAGTTACCTTAACCAAAGAAGTCCATTCACCCGAAATTCAAAACAGCCATACGCATAGTACCGCTCCAACAATTCTCCTTGTAGAAGACAATCCCGATGTGGTGGCCTACACCGCATCCTGTATTCCTGAATACCGCCTCGCCATTGGAAAGGATGGAAGGGAAGGCATCGCGATCGCCACAGAGATCATCCCTGACCTGATCATCACCGATGTAATGATGCCCTTTGTTGATGGGTTTGAACTTTGCCGTCGATTAAGAGAAGATGAACGCACCAGTCATATCCCGATCATCATGCTTACCGCAAAAGCAGATCTCGCAAGCAAGCTGGAAGGATTGCAACAAGGCGCCGACGTTTATCTCGAAAAACCTTTCCAGCAGGAAGAATTACAGGTACGGATCAAAAAACTGCTGGAGCTCCGGATTACCTTACAGACGTATTACTTAAGAAAAGCGGGTATCAGTTCTGCTTTAGTTGACAGCGCGGTCGAAGAGCCTGTCTCTGTTCCTGAAGAAACCAAAACGGAAGATGCGTTTGTAAGAAAGGTCAGATCAGCTGTTGAAGATAACCTGACGAATACAGACTTTACTGTTGAACAACTGTGTAAACTGGTCTTTATGAGTCATTCCCAGTTGCACCGAAAACTGGATGCACTAACAGGGCATTCTCCTAACCGGTTTATTCGTGTCGTGAGGCTGAACAAAGCGAAAGAGCTACTAAGAGAGACATCCGACAGTATCGCGTCGATCGCATTGGACTGCGGATATAGTGATCCCGGTTATTTCGCTCGTGTATTTAAACAGGACACGGGCTCGGCTCCGCAGGACTGGAGAGTAGAGAACATGAGTGGTGTAAAGTGAAGCTGGCAATAATCCTTTCAATCGAACAACCAACCGTCCCTTCGTAATGTGTACCTCTTTGATTGACTGGCATAGGTTCCCGCGGATTACGCAGATCTTATCTGGCCGATCTCAGAACGTATACAATGATATTGTAAAGGCTTTTTTTGATTCCGCAGATTCGCAGATAAATGTCTGATAATGGAGACTAATCTGCGAATCTGCGGAATCAAAAAAAGAAAAGTCTCTTATAGAGGAAATTCCTGGAGAAGATATAATAAAATCAGCGAAATCTGCGGGAACCTACGCCAAACCCAAACCATCATAACCGACATAACCAACGCAGAAAAAAAGAAGAATTCAAAAAAATGCATCAGAAAATGAAACCAGTCATTATTATGAAGAAGATCACTTACTATTTTACAACATCCCTTTTCCTGTTTATATGCGTAGCAGCGACTGCTCAATCTATCTATTACCCGGATACAGCCTGGCAGTCAAAAACACCCCAACAGGCCGGCATGAACCCAACAAAGGTTGACAGTGCCATTGCATTTGCCTTACGGAGCGAGAACAAAGTGGAGAAGGATCTTCGTATTGCCAACCTGAAATCGTATGCAAGAGAACCGGGCTACGCCATCAACGGACCAATGAAAGAAAGAGGTGGTCCCGCAGGACTGGTGATCAAAAACGGATACATCGTTGCACAATGGGGTGATGTAAAAAGAGTGGACATGACCTTCAGCGCCACCAAAAGTTACCTTTCTACTGTTGCCGGACTGGCAGTAGATGATGGCCTGATCAGATCTGTTCATGACCGCGTAGCCAATTACGTTTGGGACGACAGTTATACAGGGCAACATAACTCAACCATCACCTGGGAGCACCTGCTTAACCAGTCTTCGGATTGGAGCGGTTCTCTATTCGGCCTGCATGACTGGGCCGACCGTCCGCCAAGAGAAGGCGGTATTGATGACTGGAAGAACAGGAAGCTGCAGGAGCCGGGAACGGTATTCAAGTATAACGATGTTCGTGTAAACCTTCTCGCCTATTCATTGCTGCAGGTATACCGGAAACCTTTACCGGTGATTTTAAAAGAAAGAGTGATGGATCCCATCGGCGCATCAACTACCTGGAGATGGTATGGCTATGACAACACCTTCGTAAACATCGATGGCATCATGATGCAAAGCGTAAGTGGTGGCGGTCATCACGGCGGCGGCATTTTTATCAACACGCTCGACCACGCAAGATTTGGGTTATTGTTTCTCCGGAAAGGAAAATGGAAAGGCAAACAACTGCTTTCTGAAAAATGGATCAGTGAAGCACACAAGCCATCCACCCCGAATAAAGAATATGGTTATATGTGGTGGATGAATACAACACAGAAATGGAAAGATGTTTCACCCGAAGTATACTACGCGGCAGGTTTTGGCGGCAACTATATCGTAGTGGATAACGAACACGATCTCGTGGTGGTGGCAAGATGGATGGACGACAGCAAAATGGGTGAATTCATGAAAATGATCATTTCATCAATTGATAAAAAATAGCGCATGCGTGCCAAATCGATAACAGGCGAATCGCCAGAGGAGATCCGGTCAGCGTTGAACGAAAGCATGCAGGATGGATTTAATCCGTCGCTGGCCATCGTATTCATTTCCGTTAAACAAAACAGAGACGAGCTAAGCAATATCCTGAACAACACTGGCATTGATATTATCGGCGCAACATCAGCCGGCGAGTTTATCAACAATCACCAGAGCGATGGCGCGATCGCGATCCTGCTATTGGATCTCAGCAAACAGTATTACCAGATCATTTTCAGTGAAACAAAAGACACCGATGTGATCGTTGCCGCAAAAGAGGGTGTAAACAATGCGAAACAAACCTTCAGCCATCCGGCCTTTATCGTGTGCAGCACTTCGTTTTCAACAACAGGAAAAATGTATGAAAGCGATAGATTGATCCATGGAATTGTTCAGGAAGCAGGATACGAAACGCCTGTATTCGGTGCGATGTCCGGCGACGACTACCTGCTGGAAGGCACTTTCGTTTTCACCAATCATCAAGAAACAGACGAAGGCTTTATCATACTTGCGCTGGACAATGACAGGATCGATCTGCATGGAATGGCCATTTCCGGTTGGAAGCCACTTGGCAAAATAAGAACGGTTACCAAAGATGATGGCGAATGGCTGTTGATGATCGATGATCAACCTGCACTGGATATGTACTTGCGTTATCTCGGCCAATCGATCGGCACGGAAGTTAATTCATCCAACTTCCGCGAGAACATTGCCTTCTATTATCCGTTTCTTTCGATAGACGCCGGAGAGCCGTCGCTGAGAACACCAATGATCATAGACAACGAAAGAAAAGCCATCAGGTTAGACTTTGCTATTCCTGAAGGAAAACAATTGCAGTTCACTCTTCCTCCAGATTTCGATATCGTGGAATCAGTGCTGAACAAGGCAGCGGAACTAAAACAAAAAGAAAATGCGTTTGCTGATGCGCTGCTTGTCTTCTCCTGTCTTGGCAGACGCACCGCACTTGGCCCCATGATACAGGAAGAGAATGATGGGCTACACAGGCTATGGGGTGCGCCAATGGCGGGATTTTTTTCCTACGGTGAATATGGGAAGGATCCTGCTAACGATAATGTATTTCACTCTACCACTTGTAGCTGGGTGGCATTAAAAGAAAAATAAACACCATTTGCATGAAAACAATACAATCAAAGGCAACTCACCGGAAGAGATCAGATCAGCTCTTGCAAAAAAAGTTGCTGATGGCAATGAATCGGAATAACCTCACTACCTGCGTAGTGGCTTTAAAAGAAAGATGACAGAGATATTAAAAAGAGAACGGCGTAGGAGTAGCGCAAAGTGCGCAAAGGGCCGCAAAGAGCGCAAAGCATATTTTGACAAACTGAACACCTTTGCGTCCATTGCGGCCCTTTGCGCACTTTGCGACACTCTTACGCCGCTCACCTATCTATATGAAACCAACAAAAAGTAATCCCTATTCATACCGTACCTATCACTACTTAAACTCTCATCCTTTTGAACCCACACCTGGAGAATATAAAGAAACTGCTCGAACCCGCAGACCTTCCTGAACCGGAGAAGGCCGCTATGCTCAAAGCCATCAATGATGCCGATAAACAATGGTCGATCACCGATTTTAAACTGGACAGAACCGAAAAGGTAAAAAAAACAACAGCCATCCTCCTGGAAGAAACCATAGAAGAACTCGAACAAAAAAGAAAAGCCGTTGAAGATACCAACTCAGCACTGGAAAGATCACTGACAGAATTGAAAGCCGCACAACAGCAACTCGTTCAATCGGAAAAAATGGCTTCATTGGGAGAGTTAACAGCCGGCATTGCACACGAGATCCAGAACCCGTTGAACTTCGTCAATAATTTCAGCGAGATCAGCCATGAACTGATCGATGAAATGAAAGAAGAATTAACGAAGGGAAATTATGAAGATGCAATCCAGATCGCTGACGACCTTGTGCTCAATCTCGACAAAATAAATCATCATGGTAAACGGGCTGACGCGATCGTTAAAGGCATGCTGCAACACAGCCGTACAAGTTCCGGTCAAAAAGAACTGACAGATATCAACGCATTGGCAGACGAATACCTCCGTCTCGCTTATCACGGTTTGCGGGCAAAAGATAAAAACTTTAATACAACACTGGAAACAGATTATGACAATACGATCGGCAATATCCCTATCATTCCGCAGGACATGGGCCGTGTATTACTGAACCTCTTCACCAATGCATTTTACGCAATCAACGAAAAGAATAAACAGGCAAATGCCGTCTACCAGCCAACGGTCTGGATCACCTCGAAGAAAGAAGGCAGCATCGTAAGCATCGCAGTAAAAGATAATGGTAACGGGATTCCCCAAAGCATTATAGAAAAGATCTTTCAACCATTCTTTACCACCAAGCCTACCGGCGAAGGAACCGGACTCGGTTTATCATTATCTTACGATATAATTAAATCACATGGAGGTAAACTGACTGTTCAAAGCGAAGCTGGCGTATCAACAACATTCACCATTCACTTGCCGATCAAAAATGATTAAACAAATCAACATATCCCTGATCATCGGACTGAGCCTGATCTCATCGATTGCAATAACACAACCATTGCCTTCAGATGTAAAGAACAGATTCAATTCCGCAGGTTCAGATAGCGCAAAAGGGAGAGTGCTGATCAGCTACTTTGACCTCAAATCGGATGGGCATACCTATCTTGACAGCCTTTACGTACTGAATGATTATTTCATCTCCCGGAAAGACAATGTTGCCGTCGACTACACACAACTTGCCTTGTGCCGCATCATTGCCAGGAGAGGTGAATATCCCGAAGCGATCAGCATATTATTTGAAGCACTCGACCGCTTTACAAAAAGGAAAGATGACTACGGAATAATGATCGCTAATCGTCACCTGACATACGCATATTATTCCGCAGAGGATAAAGAAAAATCACTTTTCTACGGAAAAAGAACCGTTGAACTGTCAGAGAAGATCAATAATAAATATGATATCGCGACGGCTTACGTCAATTATGGCGCTGATCAGAATGAGTTCGGCAACGCAGATTCCGGTTTTATCTATTGCCAGAAAGCAGTACAAATAGCTAAAGAGATCAATAGTCCGCCTTCATTTTTGGGCAAAACATTGAATGCACTGGCGGAATGTTATATCCACAGGAAAGACTACGACATGGCACTCCGGTACCTTCGGGAAAGTCTTCCGCTGGCATTGGCCTCAAACAAGACCGAAGCTTCCTATGCACTGAACGATCTTTCCCAGATCCACCAGGCACTTGGTCAGTCGGATAGCGCCATCTTTTACGCAAAACGCGCCATTGACGTTTCCCGGGAAATACAATTCATGTATGGACTCGTCCGCGGGCTTCAGTACGTGTCGTTATCTTTTGACCAGGCAGGCAGACTGGACAGCGCTTACAAGTATCTCCGCCTGACCGTACAGGCAAAAGATTCTGTTTATAATGCAGATAAAGCAACGCAGCTTGAATCTATCCGGGTCAGGGAAAGAGACAAACAACGCGAACTGGAACAGGCAAGGGCAGAATTCAAAAATAAGGTCAGAACGTATGGACTGATCGCCGGTCTGGCCATCGTACTGATCATCGGTCTTATCCTCTTCCGGAATAACCGTCAGAAGAATAAAGCTAATATCACACTGGGGTTGCAGAAACAGATGCTGGAAAGTACGTTGACAGAACTGAGAGCAACGCAAACACAACTGATCCAGTCGGAGAAAATGGCCAGTCTCGGCGAACTAACTGCCGGCATTGCTCATGAGATCCAAAACCCGCTGAATTTTGTCAACAACTTCAGCGAAGTGACCAATGAACTGGTTGATGAAATGTATCTCGAACTCATTGAAGGAAATATAACAGAAGCCAGGGCGCTCAGCGTTGACATAAAAGACAACCTCGACAAGATCACTCACCACGGCAAACGCGCAGAGGGGATCGTAAAAGGAATGTTACAACATTCCAGGAACAGTTCTGGCCAAAAGAACCCAACAGATATCAATGCATTATGCGAAGAGTATCTTCGTCTATCCTATCACGGCTTCCAGGCTAAAGGCAGTAGCTACCCGATCTACCTGAATAGCTCGTTCGATCCTGCAGCAGGAAAAGTAAATATCGATCCGCAGAATGTTGGCAAAGTGATCATGAACCTCCTGAATAACGCTTTTTATGCCGTTACTGAAAAATCAGAGATACCCGGATTTGACCCTACTGTTTCCATCAGTACAAAAAAACTGGCGGACAAAGTAGAGATCAGGATAACAGATAATGGATATGGCATTTCGTATGATATCATCGACAAGATCTTCCAGCCGTTCTTTACCACGAAGCCCGCTGGACAGGGAACGGGACTGGGACTATCACAGGCGTACGATATTATTACCAAAGGACACGGCGGAACACTTGAGGCTAAAACAGATAAGGGCAAAGGATCAACATTCATCATTCAACTACCGATCATCTGAACATGAGATCCGCATTATACATATCTAACCTTTTTCTGCCAGGCAACACCATGAAAAAAAATACTGCCGATATATATTCTTCTATCTGCATCAGTGTTATCCGAAGCACAGCAAGACAACGGCAACGGTATTGCATAAAACATCATTGGCAAGATCTTCCAGCCTTTCTTCACCACCAACCCAACGGGCCAGGAAACAGGGCCTGGATCAAGCCTGACATATGATATAATCTAAGCGCACGGTGGAGAAATAAAAATTGAAACAAATATCGGGAAGGAAAGACCCTCCATATAGAATTACCGGCTTACAAACGAAAGAATCATTTACCATTTAATAACCAGACGATGAAAATTATAGCTTACCTGTTACTAATATTTTTCTTTATTTCCTGCAACGAAAAAAAGAAAAGCATTGATGTTTCTTCCAAAATGGATGAATTTCTCACCGGACAGGCAAAATATTTCCGCTTCAACGGAAATGTACTCGTTGCGGAAAATGGACAACCAATCTTGCAAAAATCTTATGGCTATGCAGATTATACTACAAAGCGTTTGTTGAATGACAGCTCGGTCTTCGAGCTGGCTTCGGTCAGTAAACAATTTACTGCCACCGGCATTCTGTTGCTCGTTGATAAAGGCAAACTGAAACTGACTGACTCCCTCCGCCAGTTCTTTCCGGAACTTCCTTATCAAAACATAACTATCTGGAATATGCTGACACATACTTCCGGCCTGCCCGATTATTTTGATGCAATGATCAAACAATGGGATCACAGCAAGATTGCTTTTAACAATGACATGATCGCGTTCCTGGCAAAAGAGAAACTGCCGGTGTTATTTCCTCCAGGCACAAAATGGGAATACAGCAATACCGCCTATGTCATTCTTGCTACGATCATCGAAAAAATATCAGGTCAGCGTTTCGCAGATTATATGGCGGAAAACATTTTCAAACCGCTCCAGATGACTCACACCCGAACTTATAACACACGCCGGTCTTTAAAAGACACGATCCCGAATTACGCCTTTGGATATTTTTACCATGATTCGCTAAACAAGTATATGATCCCGGACGAGGAACCTTCACTGAGCTTTGTTATTTACCTCGATGGTTTACAGGGTGACGGGATTATCAATTCTACAACAACAGACCTGTTGAAATGGGATCGCGCTGTCAAAAATCATTCGCTACTTAAAGAGCAAACGCAGCAGGAAATGATAAAGGGTCAGGCTATGATGGACACAGCAACAAAAAAGTATTATGGCTTCGGCGTTGGTGTCGCAAAGAATGAATTCGGCAACATCATCTCTCATTCCGGTGGCTGGCCCGGATACGTCACCTATCTTGCCCGCAATACAGATAAGGATCAAACCTTCATTGTACTCTCCAACAACATGTCTAACTCTTCCAGTATTTCGCTAACGCTGCAACATATCCTTGCGGGAAAAGATGTGGCAATGCCATACGAACACAAAGCGATCACTCTTGACTCCACTGCATTGAAACCATTTATCGGGAAGTACAAGAACGCAACATCCGAAATAATACTGGAAATGAAAGACGGAAAACTGTTTCGTGCTGCGGGCGGCTCTTCCATTGAGCTGAAACCGGAATCTCCCGTAAAATTCTTCTACGGCGATGGATCGGACAGGCAGCTGGAATTCGAAATAGATGAAAATAAAAAGATCAAAAAAGCATGGTTGATCTCCACGGGTATAAAAACTGGCATCGAAAAATTATAACATACATTCCGGCAAAACACCAGGGAACGGCAAACAGATGAGAAAACCGGAAACGGCATTCCAGCAAAGATCAAAGACAAGATCTTCCAACCTTTAGGGAAGATAGTATTTTTCTCATCGATCCGCCAGGGGCGCGGAGGCAAACTAACAGTAGAAACAAAAGATGAAGAAGGCATAACATTTTTTATCACGCTTAAGCACACAGCTGCCGGCTCATTGTCAGTCCACATGAAAGAACCGGTACCACTTTCATCGTTGAATTACCATTAAATCAACAGTCCGCATGAAATTAAAACTTATCCATATTACCTCTTTACTTCTGCTAACTGCAGCGGCATTTGCTCAACCTACAGCCGAAGACCTGAAAAGGCGTGAAGAAGGAAGAAAGAAACCTGACAGCAATTTTATCAAATTCATGCTGGAAGAAAAATGGGATTACAATCGTGACTCTACGGAGAAATACCTTAGTGAAACAATTGATCTCGCTCGCCGGATCAATTATATTCCGGGTATTGACCAGGGAACTGATATTCTGGCCCAACACTACTATAACAACGGAAGAATGAGCGATGCGCTCCACCTGCTATTGGTCAACCAGGCGCATGCGGTAAAACGGGGTGACAGTACTTCTGTATTCAGAGGACTGCGAATGATCGTTACCATCTACATGAAAACCGGCGATCTCAAAATGGCGAAAGCCGGCCTTGACAGACGACAGGTCATACTTGACCAGAAGAGCATTCCGAATAGTGGAGACACCAGCTACTTCGCCATCTCCCAACTTAATTCACTGGCGCAATATTATGGTCAGCCAAAAATTAACAATCAAGACTCTATCCAATACTTTTTCAGGAAAATATACGTATCCGGGCAACATACCTCCTTTGAAAATCTCTGGATCCAACTTGGCGCCGGAGGCCTGGGCAGAGTTTTCCTGAAAACAGGGCAAACAGATTCGGCATTATATTACCTCAACATCGCTACACGGTCAGCACTCGAGGGTAAGCGATTAGAAAACTATTACGGCTTCGTATCTGTAAAATCAGATGTTTTCCTGTTACGCAACCAGATCGACTCAGCGTTTAAAACTGCCTATGAAGTTTTTAATGGAGCTGAACAACATCACCTGGCGGGAATAGCATTAACGGCCAGTGGTCAGCTTGCAAATCTTTATAGAAAACAGCAACGCTTCGATAGTGCGGTTAAATACCTGACTATTGAAAGCAGCTACAAGGACAGCTTGTTTGGCAAAGATGCTGTTACGAACATACAGGTACTTACCAACGAACAACAATTAAAAAGCCTCGAAGCGCAGCGCGAAAAAGAAGAAGCGATCAATGCGTACAAAAACAAAGTAAAGAACTACCTGTTTGCCGGAGGAGTATTGCTGCTGCTGATCATCATTGCCGGTTTATATCGCATCAGCAAACAAAGAGCACTCGCTAAAAAACAGATCGAATCAGCTTACGATGATCTTAAAATAACCCAGGCCCAACTCGTACAATCGGAAAAAATGGCTTCGCTGGGAGAACTCACCGCAGGCATTGCACATGAGATACAAAATCCGTTGAACTTCGTGAACAATTTCAGCGAGGTCAGTCATGAGCTCATCGACGAAATGAATGCCGAGTTAGATAAAGGTGACATTGCCGAAGCTAAAGCCATCGGGAATGACATCAAACAAAATCTCGAAAAGATCACCCATCATGGCAAACGCGCCGACGCAATCGTTAAAGGCATGCTTCAACACAGTCGCACCAGCAGCGGGCAAAAAGAATTGACAGACATTAATGCCCTGTGTGATGAATATCTCCGTCTTGCCTTCCACGGATTGCGTGCGAAAGAAAAAACATTCAATGCAAGTTTTGAGACCAGTTTTGATCAGAGTATTGGCAAGATCAATATCATGCCACAAGAGATCGGCCGGGTGATACTGAACCTGATCAACAACGCCTTTTATGCCGTTACCGAGAAAGGGAAACAACAGATCGCCGGATACAAACCTACTGTAACGGTAACCACACAAAAAACAGGCAGCAAGATCCTTATTCAAATAAATGACAACGGAACGGGCATCCCGCAAACTGCGCTGGACAAGATCTTCCAGCCATTTTTCACCACCAAACCAACAGGCCAGGGAACGGGCCTCGGCCTATCCCTAAGCTATGACATAATCACGAAAGCACATGGCGGAGAACTAAATGTAGAAACCAAAGAAGGCGAAGGCACAACATTCACTATTCAACTAAATGCCAGTCTGGCAGCAAACTGAGTTATGCAATTGCTATCAAAATTGAATAAGAGAAATATTGAACCAGGATCAACGCTGTTTCACTTTTTACTTTTGAATTTTTACTTTTTACTTTTTACTTCCCCCCAACCCGACTCATTCAAAACAACCATTTTATCACACATCAACCATCATGACATGAAAATTCTTGTAGTAGACGATGAACTGGACGTCAAAACGCTGTTCGAGCAGCGGTTCCGGAAGGAGATCCGGAACGGAGACGTCACCTTTGCGTTCGCACATTCCGGGGAAGATGCCCTGCATTACCTGAACCAGCAACACCAGGAAGCGATCCTGATCCTGTCAGATATCAATATGCCGGGCATGAGTGGCCTGCAATTATTAGAGCAGATCAAACAGAAATATCACAAACCGCCGCCAGTGGCCATGATGATCACTGCTTATGGCGACGAACAGAACTATTCCATGGCGATGAAACTTGGCGCCGATGACTTTCTGACCAAGCCCGTAGACTTTATTGCATTGAAAGAAAAACTCAAAATCAATCAACCATGATCAAGATACTTGTAGCCGATGACGAGACAGACCTGGAGTCGTTGATACGGCAGAAATTCCGCCGCCAGATCAGGGAACAGCAATATGATTTCGTGTTCGCCATTAACGGAAAAGATGCGCTGGAAAAAATGAAGGAGCACCCGGACGTTTCTGTTGTACTAAGTGATATCAATATGCCCGAAATGGACGGACTGACCCTGCTTTCGCGGCTGAACGAAAGTAATCCGCTTACCAAGACCGTCATGGTATCAGCCTATGGCGATCTTGATAATATCCGTGCGGCCATGAATCGCGGAGCTTTTGATTTTGTGACCAAACCAGTCAACTTTGATGATCTCGAACTGACAATGCAAAAGACCATCAAATACGTAGCCCAACTCAAAGAAACGCTCCAGGCGATCAAGGAAAACAATATTCTGAAGATGTACGTGGATGCGAACGTCCTGAATTTTATGGGCACCCGTGAATATGAATCATCACTCGAAGCAAATGAAAACCTGGAAGCGACGGTTTGCTTTATCGATATCTGCAGCTTTACTTCGATCAGCGAAAAAGAATCACCCGATACGGTAGTAAAACTGCTGAACCGCTACTTCGACCTCATCACCAAAGAAATTATTGCACAGAATGGAGTTATTGATAAATTTATAGGCGATTGCGTAATGGCTGTTTTTAAGGACGAATATCACCTTGACCGGGCAGTGGATGCCTGCCTGGCGATCCGGGACAAGATCAACAGTCAGCCTGCGGAACATGATTTCTCCCCGAAGGTCTCTATTGGCATCAACAGCGGAGAAATGATCTCGGGAAATATCGGTTCAGCAACGTTAAAACGGCTTGACTATACCGTGATCGGCGATGTGGTGAACACGGCTCAACGCCTGCAAACTGCCGCCGGCAGTGGACAGGTGGTGATCAATGAAACCTGTTATGAGAAAATTAAACAATCATTCAACTGCGCACCTATCGGACGGTCGGCACTAAAAAATAAAGCAGCGGAGATGATGTTGTACGAGGTGCTGGATTGAGAGACGATGGCCGATGGCTGATAGCCGTTGGCCGGGCTTGTAACAGGGACACCATGAGAATATCAGCATTCAGATCATTGTTAGTAAGATAAAAATCACCTGGTGGAAATTCGGCCAACGGCCATCTAACATCTGCCATCGGACAAAGTTCGTTGGCGTTCAAACAAAAAGCAACACATGAACTTTCAACAAGCGTATTCTTTTATCAGCGAAAAACTGAAAACTGAATTACCGTCTTATATCACGTATCACACCTGGGAACATACGGAAAATGTGATCCGTTCAGCGGAAGAACTGGCCAAAACAGAAAACATTTCAGGTGATGACCTGACATTGCTTAAAACAGCTGCTTTGTTTCATGACACCGGCTTCCTTCACCATCACCAGGAGCACGAGGAAGAATCGTGCAAGATCGCACGCAAATACCTGCCGGAGTATGGGTATAATGAAACCCAGATCGAACATATCTGCCGGCTGATCATGGCCACACGATTGCCGCAGCTTTCAGAAGATCACCTGGCAAGTGCTTTGTGCGACGCAGACCTTTATTACCTCGGAACAAATAACTATACAGAATTTGCTGAGCGGCTTTACCAGGAATCAAAGAAGACAAACGTTGTTACCAACGATACCGAATGGCTAATGAAGCAGATCGAGTTTCTTTCTGCTCACACCTATTTTACGCGGACAGCGCAAGACAAACTGACTTCGCAGAAACAGGCTACACTTGCGGCTCTCCAGGCAAGGCTTCAACACACCAAACTTCATAAAGAATCTCCGGTCCAGCGGATACAGGATGCATTGCTCGCAATAGTGGGTGTTACGATCGCCGGCATTGCCCTGAAACTTTTCCTGGTACCCAATCACTTCTTTGACGGAGGCGTTACCGGTATCTCCCTTCTTGTGCATGAGTTGTACCATTACAATCTTGGCGTTGTTATACTTTTCTTCAATCTGCCGCTGATCGTGCTTGGCTATTTCAGCGTTGGCCAAAAATTCGCCATCCGGACATTACTGTGTGTTATACTTTTGGGTGTTTGCCTGTCGATCATACCCCAACATTCCGTAACAGCCGATAAGCTGCTGATCTCGATATTCGGAGGCGCATTCCTGGGCATCGGCATTGGGCTGATCATGCGGGTGGGCGCTGCACTGGACGGCATTGAAGTACTGGCATTATACGCCTTAAAGAAAACGTCCTTCACCATTACTGAGATCATTCTTGCCTTCAACATCCTGATCTTTACGATCGCCGCGTTCAACTTTGGTATTGAAACGGCTTTGTATTCGATCCTTACATACTTCACGGCTACACGTTGCATCAACTATGTGGTGGAAGGATTACAGGCGTACACGGGTGTGACGATCGTATCCGCAAAAAGCGAAGTCATCAAATTCCAGCTGGTGAATAAACTTGGAAGGGGGATTACGATTTATAAAGGTGAGCGGGGATTTCTGCCGGGCAAATATGAGATCAGCAGTGATTGCGATATCATCTTTACGATCATTACACGGCTGGAGTTCAGGAAGCTGAAAAACCTGGTGTACGACATCGATCCGAAAGCTTTTATATTTACGAATGAGATCAAAGACGCTTCCGGCGGAATTATCAAGAGGCGGGGGCATTGAAACGAGGTGGAGCGCGGCGAACACGGCGATACGCAGCGGGCGCGGCGAAAACAGCTATGAGAAATACTGTATTTCACCGCGCTCCCGCGTATCGCCTTGCCTTCCGCATTCCTTCTTATCCGGCACACGTTACTTCTTCAGAAAATCTCTCAACACATATTGCAAGATACCACCATTCTCATAGTACGCGATCTCAATTTCTGAATCAAGCCGGGAATGTACCTGGAATGAGATCTCGGTTCCTCCCTCTCCTTTCGCTACCACGTGCAATACTTTGTTTGGAGATGGAGAATCTGCGATTCCATTGATCGTATACGTTTCGTAGCCCGTCAACCCGAGTGATTCCGCAGTTTCACCGGGAAGATATTCCAGTGGGATGATCCCCATCCCTACCAGGTTGCTCCGATGTATACGTTCATAACTTTCTGCGATGATCGCTTTCACACCAAGAAGATTGGTGCCCTTCGCTGCCCAATCACGCGATGAACCACTACCATATTCTTTGCCGGCAAGAATGATAAGCGGCGTTTGCTCACCCGCATAACGCATCGCTGCATCATACACGGGCATTTGCGATCCGCTCGGAATATGCGTTGTAAAACCACCTTCTTTGGAAGAGATCTTATTCCGGATCCGGACATTGGCAAACGTTCCTCTGACCATCACTTCCTCATTACCTCTTCGTGAGCCATATGAATTGAACATTTTTGGATCAATGCCACGATCAAGCAGATAGCGGCCCGCTGCTGTGTCTGACTTGAAAGAACCGGCCGGAGAAATATGATCCGTTGTTACCGAATCGCCCAGCATCAGTAGCACGCGTGCATCAGTGATATCGGTAACCGGCGGCGCCACGTCGGGCAGATCTTTGAAGAAGGATGCTTCCTTAATATAAGTGCTGCCGTTATTCCATTGATAGCTTTGCCCAGATGATGCTTGCAGATTCTGCCACTGTTCATCCCCATCGAAGATCACACCATAGGCGCTTTCAAAATCTGCCGTGCTCAAGGCATTGTTCATCGCATCATTGATCTCCTGTTGACTCGGCCAGATATCCCTCAGGTAAACCGCTTCGCCATTCGGATCATAGCCAAGCGGATCCGCGAAAAGATTGATATCGATCCGCCCCGCAATTGCATACGCCACGACCAGCATGGGCGAAGCAAGAAAATTCATTTTTACCTGCGGGTGCACGCGTGCTTCAAAATTCCGGTTGCCCGACAATACCGATGCCACCACCAGTTTACCTTTCTCCACCGCTTCAGCGATCGGTGGCGGAAGAGGTCCGCTATTACCAATACAACTGGTACAGCCATAACCCACCGTATGAAAGCGCAACGCTTCAAGACCGGGCATCAGGCCGGCACGTTCAAGATAACTCGTCACCACTTTTGACCCTGGCGCCAAACTGGTTTTCACCCACGGCTTTGTTGTAAGCCCGCGTGCTACGGCCTTCTGCGCTACAAGTCCGGCACCGAGCATTACACTGGGATTTGATGTATTCGTGCAACTGGTGATCGCAGCAATAGTTATGGCGCCATCACTCAGTACATATTCCTGGTTAGGAAGCTTGATGTGAACAGACTGAAGGCTATCCAGCTCTACAGCAACTGCATCATGGTGCTTTTGCACTTCATAGGTAAAGGTGGTACCGGAGCCGCCTTCTGAAAGCCATGCACTGTCGCGACGCTTTCCTTCCGGTGTATACATCCGCTGAAACTCCCGCGCCAACAGATCGCTGAAATGATCATGGACGTCTTTAACGAGAATGCGATCCTGCGGACGTTTAGGCCCTGCAACAGCAGGCTGAATCGCACTGCAATCAATACGCAATACATCAGAATAAGTGATCTGCTCATTGCCCGTTCGCCACAGCAGATTTGCTTTACAATATTCCTCCACCAGCTTTACCTGCTCTTCCGGGCGATTCGTCCGGCGCATGTATTCCAGCGTCTGCTCATCTATCGGAAAATAAGTAACGGTACAACCAAACTCCGGTGACATATTGGAGATCGTAGCACGATCAGGAACCGACAAATGATCCAACGCATCGCCAAACACTTCAACGAATTTTCCTACCACACCATATCTGCGCAACTGTTCTGTAATAGCGAGTACAAGATCGGTAGCAGTGATACCTTCACGCAGTTTACCGGTCAGCTCAAGCCCGATCACTTGCGGGCAGGTAAAATAAACCGGTTGACCAAGTAGTGCCGCTTCGGCTTCGATCCCTCCTACTCCCCATGCCATTACCCCGATGCCATTTACCATTGGTGTGTGTGAATCCGTTCCGACCAATGAATCAGGAAAGACCCAGCCATCTCTTTCAATAACTGTTTTCGCCAGATACTCGAGATTGACCTGGTGACAGATCCCCATTCCGGGAGGCACGACCGTAAAATTATCGAAGGCCTGCTGTGCCCATTTCAGGAGCTGGTACCGCTCTTTGTTGCGCTCATATTCGTACACAACATTCTTAGCGTAAGCATAGTCTGTTCCGAAAAAATCCACCTGTACGGAGTGATCGATCACCAGATCCACAGGTATTGCCGGGTTGATCCGGCTTCCATCTTTACCACGTCTCACAACTTCGGCCCGGATAGAAGCGAGATCTACCACCGCGGGCACTCCGGTAAAATCCTGCATAAGAACCCTCGCCGGTTTGAAGGGAATCTCTTTGTCCGTGCCTTCAGGAGCCCAGTGCACAAGCGTGTCAAGATGTTCATCGGTAATACCAAATCCATCATGATTCCGGATCACATTCTCTAATAGGATTCTAATAGAAAAAGGCAGTCGTCCTATATCTTTTCCTTCCTGTTGAAGCTTTGCAAGTGAGGCAATTTTTCCATTCATATACCGGGATTTATAGTATCAGTTCTTAAATCTAAATTACATAGCGATGTTAATCTCTGCAACTCCCTTACAGACAAAGACTGATTCAGACATGAATATCCATCATCCGTACAAGAAAGCATTATGCGTAAAGGTCATCAGTTTTAACCGGTGACAACCTGCAAGCATAAAGCCAAATATTGACATGTAAGAAGCATACGTTCCAGCCAGCACCTAATTATCCACTACTGGCCGATTTGTTAAAATCTCCACCAAAAGTGGGCGAACAACGTAAGACTTCGTACTTTAGCGAAAATCAAAACTAATGAAGCTATCACTGGCACTCCTCGCTATTTTGTTCTCGTTGTCTGCTTCAGCTCAAACCAGATCAAGATCACAGATGCAGACCATGCACTTTTATAATGCAGTTCTCAAGCCTCAGCTTGATAAAGGTGCTGTCAAAATAGAAACATCTGCCGACGTCGATAAGTTCTTCACGAACTTACAAGACAGCTGGAACCTGGTCGCTACAGATAGCATGAAAAAATATCCTACTCCCCTCACAGAACAGGAATTCAGGCAACTGGACGCTTACATATATTTTTGGGCAATTGCGAGTGCCTCACAGGATCTCGATATTGCAGACAGGATCGGGTCTCATCTCGTAAGAAAATATATGATCCCTGCAATGCGAAGTGATATGGCCACAATTACACGACTAAAAAGCATCGAAGCGCTCAGCCTTGTTCATAGTGGAACATTGGTCAACACTGTCAATATTGGTTCCGGTATCCATGCAGACAGAGAAGCGATCCTGGCAACCTGGGAATTACATAAAGATCTTACTAAAGTATTCAATGAATTAACGGCAAGCTCCGATTCACTTGTACGTAATGCCGCCAATCGCCATTTGCGCAATATGCAAAGCACTTTTTATCCCTTAAATGCAACTGCGGCATTTTATACAGGTAATAACAAGGAAGCATTTTTAAAATTATCTGAAGGATTGAATGCGGAACGTTTCCCTGGAAGAAAAGCCGTGCATCTTGCAAAACAAATGCTTACCTCTTACGGGAAAACGAATCAGAGAGAAGAGTCCTTCGCCCTGCTCGATACACTGGCATTACACGTTTCCCCCGAATTCCTTGGACGTGATACACTGCGAAGCTTTTATTTGCAGATTGACAAGAATAAAGGACCGGCGCGCTATGCAACAATTCTTAAGAAACTTCCTGCATCAGCATTTTTTACCAGTTCGTCTTCCATCACTTTACCAAAAAACTGGGCGTTTTTGCTGAACGAAATACCTGCAGAAAAAATAGGTAAAGCCAAATACTTTCTCTTCGATTTCTGGTATACTGCCTGTGGCCCCTGCATTAAGGAAATACCTGAACTGAATGAATTTTATACAAAGCTGTTAAAGAGAGACGATATCGTCCTCATATCCATTAACACTGATGCAGCAAACGGCCATAACGATGAATCGTACGTAACGGATAAGAGCAAACAATATAAGATCAGCTTTCCTGTAGTATACGATCGGGCGGCATCATCACTGGCTGAACAATTGAAAGTCCAGGGCTACCCTCAGAAATTCATTCTGGATAAACAAGGTCGCCTGGTCAACAAACTTGATGCACAATCTCACACACTGGAGAGCTTTGAGCTTCTACTGAAAGAGCAAGATACCAAAGTGAACTAAGCTGCTGCTGAAGATTAATCAGAACAGGCGATAAGTCCGGAATACCCGGATCTATCGCCTGTTTCAGTTCAATATACCTACTATAGAAAAGTTCCGAAACGTTCGAAGTGGCAGGTATATCCGTTCGGGCGTTTGACCAGGTAATCCTGATGCTCTTCTTCTGCCGGCCAGAATGTGGAATATGGCTCGAGCGTGGTAACAACCTTACCGGCCCAACGTCCTGACGCTTCTACCAGTTCGATCATCTTTTGCGCATCGGCTTTCTCTTCTTCGTTCTGGATAAAGATAGCCGAACGATAGCTGGAGCCGATATCATTCCCCTGGCGGTCTACTGTTGTCGGATCGTGCACCCTGAAAAAGAAATCAAGTATCCTGGTAAAATTTGTGACGGACGGATCATACACAATTTCGATGCCTTCTGCGTGTCCGGGATGGTTCCGGTATGTGGGATGATCATTCTGCCCGCCAATATAACCAACTTCTGTATCTATCACTCCGGGCTGTGTACGGAAAAGTTCTTCCATCCCCCAAAAACAACCACCGGCAATGTATGCTTTTTTGTAATCGCTCATCGTTTCTGTTTTGCTGCAAAGTTCTGGTGTTTTGTCCACTCCTGTGTTTTTTTTCTTTCACAAAATTTGCGCTTGTACAAATCCTGCAGGAGATTGTATTATCAGCAGAACTAACCGGCAACTATTCCACTACATAGGATTGATAAATAAAAGCGCCGCCGGATTTCCAACCGATATGATACAACCCATTCGACAGGCCCGTGAAATCGATTATGGTGAAACTTTTCTGAGTTTTTACTTTCATGTTAAGCACCGTTTTATGATGAGTATCCAGTACAACGATATTATCCTGTTGCCCTCCGGGACAATGAAAAGCCGTAACTGTTTTTGAACCCGGAGAAGTAGACAATGTAAGACGGTTCTGACTCGCAAAATTGATCGCGTATTCGTTGCTGAACTGCTCATTTTTACATCCGCTTTTCTTGACCCTGTATTTGTTGATCCCTGGCGAAGCATATGCTTCGGTGTAAGTTAAAGTTTGCAGACCCTGCCCGGAAAGCCTTATCGAATCGATCGTATAATAATGCTGATCTATCTTCTTCTGAATAACGTAATAATTGTCACCTGAAATATTTCCACTCAGGGTCAACTGCACAACACTCCCTTTTTGCGAAGCGGAAAGCAGCATCGACTCAGTTCCAGTCCGTGCCGACGAATGGGCAGGAAGATACCCAACCAGTGCAGCGGTGAGTGCTTGAATAAATCCGATCATTTTATACGATAGCCTTTTCGTTATGGAACAGATGATGAACATGATTATTCAGCGCGAAATCAGCTTTCGCGATATATTGTAACCCGATGAACCGTGCAGCCAGTATTTCTTCCTGCGTACCATCAACCAGGGCAATAACCCTTGTATTGTCAGACTTTGCCTGCTTTAGGAAATCGAAAAAACCGTCCATAACGATACGGGCAACCACAACCCTTCCCTGCTTGTGTACCGGTTGCTCCTTCAACGATATGAAATCGGGATAATGGTCTGTTGTGAAAGACTGTAGCGGAAAATACTGGCTGATCTCTTCCTGCAGATATTCGATATCGAGCGGATCTTCAGAGATGACTGATGCAGAAGGCATCATTTCAATTTTTTCCGCCGTCTCTGCGAGAAGAAATTGCGGGGTGGATGTTATAAACAATTGGGTGGCCATCGGTAATGATTTTCTCAAAAGTATTACCGCCGTAGTAGATTATATGTAGTCTGTTCTGATCAATCTTTTGTCGTTCTAACTCTACAAATACCCGGAACAGATCAGCCGGTACATACTTATATCCCTGAAAATGACCCGTATAAGTTGTCATGATTATCCAGGGCTGATCCGCCGCCACCTCTTGACATTTCATGGCAAGCGCGCTTACAGTCGCCCCCAGATCACCAACGTTTCATATTCTATACCTACCAGTCCGTTTTCATTGTAGTGAACAAACAGCCTGATCAGGTCGGTGATCATGGCATCATAAGATTCATGCCCCGGTAAAGGGATATATGATTTGGAAAGCAACTGTCCTTTCAATGCTTCGAAATCCAGCAATTGCTTATTCGGGAATATTTTAGTCGTAGAAGTATTGGGTGAAAAGAAATCCGCGATCAGCACGGGGTCTACCTGAACAGAGGAACGTTGGGCGATCCCGTATTTCTCTCTTAAGGCATTATATTTTTGCTCAAACTCAGAATCACCTTTCTCGCGGTTCCATGCAAGAACGACATGACCACCGGAGGTCAGTATGCGTTTGCATTCAAGCCGCGTGGCCAGGGGATCGAGCCAGTGAAAAGTTTGTGCGATCGTGATCAGGCCTCTGCTGTTAACAGCCAACCCTGTCTCTTCTGCTGTGGCATTGATGCTTTCAAACGAGGAATATTTCTTTAACCTTGATTCTGCCACTTTGCGCATATCCTCATTTGGCTCAATACCAGTAACCGAGAAACCGCGCTCCAGTAATGGTTCGGCAAAGAGACCTGTACCAGATCCTATATCGACGATATGAGTATCTTTTGTTAGCGATAACTCCGCCTCTAAAAAGGGGAAAATTTCGGCAGGATATCCAGGCCTGAATCTCGCATAGTTTTCCGCCCTGTTGGAAAATCGGCTTACCGCCGTACTATCGCCTGTTGTCGCTTTCAATGCATCAAACATGATCTGTAAATTCATTCAAAAATAAAGCAATCGGAGCAGTGCCGCAACACTGCTCCGACAATTGCCCGCTTATTAAGGCGGTAGTTATAACACAAGGCATGAAAAAAAGTTCATTCTTACCTGCGTTGGGTGAGCAAAGATGCAGCACGTTTCATCCTGTATCTCCTGAATAACGTATATGCGAGAATAATTAACATTGATTCAACAATTAAACCGGTGAATGTTCTTCAACCAGGGAGGCGTTAAGTTCGCCCTGCTGTTCCGAAACCAATTTCTTCGGTTCATAAATAGATCCAGCGATCTTACGGATCAGGGAGAGCGGGAAAAACTTAGGTAATCTTGCGTTAAGCTTATTGAGAAAGCCCGGCACGATCTCTTCTTTTCCTTTAAACAAACCGTTGATCGCAATCTTCGCAACAGATGCCGGCGTCATATTGAAACGCTCTGCCATTTTCAATGTATGCGGTCTCATCCGTGCGCGGACAACAAAATCAGTATCTGTTGAACCGGGACTTAAATAACTAAGCGAAACGGTTGAATCTCTTAGTTCATAGCGCAGACTTTTATTGAAAGACAGTACAAATGCTTTACTTGCGGCATAAACAGCAAGATAAGGAACAGGCTGATATGCGGTAGTACTGCATACATTCAGCAGAAATGCTCGTTTCGCCTTATGTAAAACAGGCAGGAATTCATGTGTAATGGCCAATTGCGCTTTGATATTCACGTCAATGATCCCAAACTGCTCCTCGATCGATAGCTTTTCGAACGGATCATTCAAACCGTATCCGGCATTGTTAACAACAACTGTCAGCAGATCGTGATAAGGAAACGACCAGGAGCTGATATTTCTGGCGGCTGCACTATCACTCAGATCCTGAACGTACTCATATACCTCCACGCCAAATTCATTTCTGACTGCAGCAGCAGTCTGTTTTAACTGTTCAAGATCCCAGTCTGTAAGAAGCAGATTGAATTTTCGTCTGGCCAATTCTATGGAAATAGCTTTACCTATCCCTTTGGCAGCACCAGTCACAAGAGCGTATTGCATAAGTTGTTATTTTAAAATTCAGTCGATCTATTTCTGCGCGGTTGCCGTTTTTCCTTCAGCCAGTGACCAATTGATCCTGCCATTAGGATTTCGTTTTAAACCAGCGAGCTTATGGTAAAATGGCGTTGAACTATTAGCATGCTTTGGCTGATAGGCCCCTGTAACTACCGGAATGTAAATGACGCGCCTTCTGCTGATCTCACCCTGAAAGGGAGATTGCTGCACACGGTGCCACAAACGGCCATCGTGTATCGTGAGATCACCTGCAGCGATATCAAATCCAACCTCTCTTTTATCAGGCTTATTGTCAATAAAATACTTTTTCCGGAATAATAACCTGAACAGGCTTTGCGTATGCGTTCCCGGGAGAACTCTTAAACCACCATTTTCAAAAGGACAATCATCCAGATGCAGGCCGACATTTAACATGGGAAGGATCCTGCTGCCCAGGAAGAGATCCCGCGGACTATCCGTATGCCATCCTAATTGCGTGAACGCGCTTGTTGGTGCATTTACATAATGATTCACTACCAACCCGTCTTTCTCGAATTCACCAATTCTCGCTTCGTAAGGCTGTAGTAATTGTAATAAATGCTGAAAACGTCCGTCTTTCAGAAAATCACTCAGCAATGAACTGTATTTAGAAGCAAATGCGATCCGTTGTATCAAAAGACTACCGTCGGTATCCTGCCCAAACTTCAATGGAATTCCATTCACCTTTTCAATATTATTATCTATCAGGTAATCCTGAATACGTTTAACCTCTTTAAGCATATCACTAAGCAAGGCCGGCTCTATAAAATTCCGGAAATGCAGGTAACCGTTCTTATTGAAAAAGTCAAGATGTTCGGCAGACAGATTATTATTCAGCACAAAGCCTGGATTTGTAACAGCATTCATGATTTAGTATTTAAGATAAAGAAATATTGCACCATCAGATCATCAGACACAACATCGCCAGGAAGCAGAATAAATTCCATATAGGCTTTTGGACTTAACTATAAAAACAAAGATCATGATACGGAC
>JBEVKW010000085.1:0-3830 GCA_040509495.1 Chitinophagaceae bacterium
CCACCAATATCCCGATGATGAAGCTCAGATACCCTGTAAGGCACGTAGCGTGCCAGAGAATGTCTTTCATGGTGTTTTCTCATCTATTATTCGAGCCCACACCACCGACCCGTTGCTTCTGAAAGCAAAGCCCACGCCCACAACAGTTAGGATCTCTTCCAACTGTTTGATTACATGCGTAAGATGCTTGATCTCATTGTCCCTCTTATCCTTTTCTCTCTTCGAACCGCCAGTAGAAGGCGATAGCAGAAATGCTAGATAATCATCGGTGTTTCTTATATCACTCATTTTCCTATACCTCTCTTTAAAATACTCACTACAGAATTGACATCGCGTTGTGGGTTAAGGTCTCGCTCGTAGAGACGCAGTTCCGTTTCAAAGGCAGCAAGAGAGTCTCGCGTGGTCGGAGGGCGGTAATTCAGGGCTTTCGCACGTTGTTTGAGTATCTCCCATTGACGCTCTTCAGCGATCTCTGCGGGACTTCTAACAGGCTGCATATCAGCCCACTCCTCCCAGTATTCTGCAGGACCATAGAAGGTTCGTGCCTGCTTAACGTATGCAGTTCCAATCTGGCTCGCCTTCTCGCAGTGACTCCGATATGCCCGAGTACCTGCCAGTATTCGCTCCCAAGTGGCTCCGGCTGTGAGAGCCCGCGGAATGAGAGTTCGTACCGTGATCCAGCCATTGTCCCCCAGTCTGCGTGGGTATTCATTCTTCAAGATCTCCAAATAATCCACTGGCAAGGTCATGTTTCACCTATTCCTAGCTCTTATTTCTTAGAATCAGACCGCTTATCTCGTATCCGGGGCGAGTTTGTCCTATCCCGACTAAGAGTCAGGTTAGGAACGCACCCCACTCACAGACCGCTCAGAGCCCTGTAGAGCCGAGGGAACCGCTAGACAAGTACGGTTCTCAGAAAGCACTTCTCGGAGACCTTGTCGCTCCTATTGCCTGGACCCTTCGTTTCGTTCGATCCGCGCCACTGTGCAAATCCCCACTGTAGTGGCTTAAAACATCCATGCGCAGGGGGTAACTCCGGCCCACATGGATGGTACGAGATGGTTACGAACACAAATTCAGATTTAGGGGTTGCGTGCTGTTCAGATTTGAGAGAAGATCGCTCTCGAACAACACAGCCAGCCTTATTCTGGTTTGTGGACGCCTCAGAAGCTCGTCACTTCTGGGGCGTTGTCATTTCTACACCTGTGTAATTTCCTCGTCAACTGCTTAGTGACGCCACGTAATTACCACGCTAGCCCAAAGTCTTTTCGCTTGATCTTGGCCATACGCCCATCTGTGTGATGCCAGACCAAGCCCTCGATCACGTTCTCTGTAAGAAAACCCCTGAGCCCCTCGAAATACCGGGGGGCATCGGGAAACTGCTCTACGTCGGAGTGCTTGACGAGGCAGTGAGAGGACAATCGCGATTTGTTGCCCTGGATTTTCGGTCCTACCAGCTCATAGGTGCCGTTAGCGAATCTTGATCCCTCGAACGCTTCCCTATGCCATCGATCTTCTGGACCATCCCCTACAGGGACCCACCCAATCAGCTTGTCAGAAGAAGCGACAGCGCGGCCGAGAGCAGTATCCCTATCGACCAGCTCAAAGCCTGCAGGCCAGAGGTCCGTGCTTTTCACTTCACGGCGCTTGAAGAGCTTTCCGCCGCGAACGAGACAGCAGGTGCCATCGTACTTGAGCGTGGCAACACCCTCTCCATCAAGGACCCACGTGCAGTTTGGATGCCAGATTGGAATGATGAGCGCAGGGCGTTTGCTCATATCACGTAGGAAAATAGTTGGGATTTTCTTCACTTACTTTTATCTCCTGTCTTAAGCGTCAACAAGCGCCTCTCTTAGGCTATCAGGTCGCACGGGCCTTTCGGCCACGACGGCAGAACCTTGCTTCGTATGGACGTGCGGTAAGTCTTTACAGTGCGGGCAGTAGGCTCGGCGCTGTATGAAGGGGTCAAAATAGGTTCGGCTGGGGTGGCCGTTACAGCGACACTTCATGTCACCGTTTCTCATACGATTTAGCTAAAATTGCTACCTGATAGCACAGGATGATGCATAGCATGGCCTGCTCTGTCTTTCCGATCCATAGATCAAAGATTGCGACACAGATCAAGATCAGAATCGATGCGATGTTGTAGTTGTTCATGAATCGCTAAATCCGTTGACTGCACGCCATTTGCTTGCGACCCGATCGAATTCTTCGTAGTCCTCTCGTATCAGAGCGATGAAGGCTAGCTCGATCAGATCGAGGCCGGAAGCGTGCAATTCTTCCGACCTCTCGGCATCTCTTCCGGGAGTTGAAACCGAACGGATTGGATGCAGGGTCTTCATCGCTCAACTCCTCACTGGAACATCCAGTGACTCGGCCCGCTTGCACTCGGTTATTCCGATTCAATCGCCTTCTTCAGACGCTTGAGCGTCAGAAAGCGCGGATTCTTCGCTTCTTTGCGTAAGAACTTGTTCAGCCAACTAGAGCTGAACTTATACTTACGCGCGAAAGTCTCCTGGGTGATCTCATTGTCCTTCAGGACACGAATAAGGGCGTTACGAATGTCTTCTAGTTCCATGGAGCTGTTATACCAGCTCAGATAGGCGATAGCAATAATACGCTAGCAAAATAAAGCTTGCTTGAGGCGATGATCGGTGGCAGGATGCATCATCGTCGTGAAGGAGAGGGATCGTGAAAGTCACCCTGGAATTTAACATCGCACAGTGCGCTAACTGCTCAGGCCAGTATCCGAGTATGTGGCTTGCCTGCCCTGTGTGTGGTTCATACACGAAGGCCGACGCGGTACTCCAATATAAGCGGAATTTAGCGGAGCTTGATCTTGCGATCACTCAGATCCAGACGGACATGAAGCCTCGTCAAGAAAAGCTCGATCAGCTCGTCCACCTCAGAGGAGAAATTCAAAATCTCATCTGGGACGAAGAAGACAAAGTATCCCCAAAGGTGGTGAATGCATGAATATCTGGAACTGGCTGAGGCGCCCTCGAATAACGGTCGAGCTGCGCGTGATCAAGGACATTTCCAGAGACCTGCGCGCTCCTCGGGACGCTCGTAGATTTGCACGCAAGAAAGAGTGCAGGAAGGTGTTGTGTGGATGAGGACGACGATATCGATTCGTGGTGGCAAGAACAGGAGTTAAACGAACGTCGTAAACGTGAGGATGAATTGCTCAAACGTGCCCCTGAAAAGCAGGAGGAGTTACGCCAGCTCATTCGCGATAGCGCCGCAAGCTTTAATGAGTTTCAACACAATTTTCTCGAACATATCCGCGGCAAAAGCCGTTAACGAATAGGAGCGAACATGCCAATTATTGCGAAAGAAACCGGCGGTAAGGATTTTAAGAAGGTCCCTCCCGGCGCCCATTTTGCCATCTGCAATATGGTTGTGGATTGCGGGTTGCAGGAAGGCTTTAGTGGGAAGCCACAGCATAAGGTCTATCTGCGCTGGGAGGTCCCTGACGAACGTGTCAGCTACGAGAAAGACGGCCAGAGCATAGAAGGTCCCTGCAGCATTGGGTGCCTGTATACGCTCTCTCTCTCCGAGAAGGCGAATCTACGCAAGACGTTAGAAAACTGGCGCGGCAAGCCTTTCACAGCCGATGAGCTGGCAGGATTTGATATTACGACGGTCTTGGGGAAGGCCTGCCAGATCATGGTCACCCACGAAACAAAGGCCAATAAAACCTATGCCAATGTTACCGGGGTGATGGGGATATCAAAGGATCAGCGCGACCGCGCCAAGAATGCAAAGCCTGAAAACACATTGCTTGCCTATAGCTTGGATGGTCCGGATGCCGGGGTGTTTAGTCAACT
>JBEVKW010000086.1:0-3656 GCA_040509495.1 Chitinophagaceae bacterium
TTGGGTCCAGCAAAGGGCCTACCGTCAATGGAAATCAAACGAGCCTCAGCCAATCTAACAATAGAAAAGGCAGCAGGTAACTCTGGCACGTTTGTACTCACATCACCTACTCCTGACCGTGATCAGGATACCATTACAGAAAACGCAATAAAGAATGCTGTAAAGAAACTGAAGAGGTTGATGTGCCTCTGGCAGCATAAGCAAGATCAACCAATCGGCTCTTGGGAAAACCTGAGGATGGACGGCAAGCGTCTCCTTGGTGACCTCAAGCTTGCTTCCACGAACCTTGGCCTTATGGTCCGTCAGCTGCTTGAAGAGGATGTTCCTCTCGCGGCGTCAATCGGCTTCATGGGTAAAGGCGGGTGGAATGATATTGGTGGAATAGATTTTGAAGAGATTGAATTACTAGAGTGTTCTGTGGTTTCTGTTCCATCGAACAGGGATGCAGTAAGAATAGCCAAGAGCTTTGGTGTCGATGTCGCCCCCCTAGGGGGAACAGGCATTATTCTTGGTCCTGGGATCGTGTCCGAACCCTCAGCCGCCTCAATAGAGGCAATCAGAAATGCAAAACGCGCCATAGCACGCGTTAATTTGTCGAGGATACGATCATGAGTCTCGCAGCACGTATTAAAGCCGCTGAAGAGGAAGAACTTCGCCTGAAGGACAAGCTCACGGAAGCCACTGAGGCTTTGGAAGCTGCTCCCGATGAGGATGATCTCGTTGAAATTGTCAATGAGACGACTATTCAGCTTGAGAAGCAAAGCAACATGCTTACTGCTTTGAAGAAGGCTGAGAAGGCCCTCGCGGCGAACGCCAAGCCTGCCAATGAAGAGGTCGAAGGTGGTACGTCAGCCGCAATCGCCCCCAACCTCCGTATGCTCCGCGACAGCAAGACCCCTGGTGAGCTGATGTGGAAGCACGCTACGGCAGCCATTATCGCACACGTTGAGAAGAAGGCTGTCGAGCAGGTCATCAACGAACGCTATGCTGACGATCAGCGCGTCAAGGCGACCTTTGACTTCATCCAGAAGTCGGCTGTTGCCCCTGCGATGACCACTGTCCCTGCTTGGGCTGGTGCCCTTGTACGGGATGATACGCGCGGTTTCATTGAGTCCATCGAGGATGTATCTGTCCTCGCGGCGCTCAACGGTCGCGTGCAGTCGTTCAGCTTCGATGGCTTTAACTCCATCAAAATTCCGTATGAGAACCCTCTTGCGGAAAACCCAACTGAGCCGGCATGGGTCGGTGAAGCGGGCGTCATCCCGCTGACCGCATTCAGCTTCGGTTCTCTGACTCTGACCCCCAGCAAGCTGGCAGCCATCAGCACGATGTCTCGCGAGATTGCCGCTCGGTCAACCCCTGCCATTGAAGGTCTCGTTCAGAACCTTCTGCGTAAGGCGTATGCGAGGGTGGCAGATAATGCTCTCCTCAATCCGACTTTCCCGGCAGTGCCTAACCTCAATCCTGCTTCGCTGCTGAATGGCGTGGCAGCACTTCCGGCCTCGGCCGCATCGCCGGATGAGAACATTCGCGCTGACATCCTTGCTCTGCTCGCTGCATTCACTGCAGCGCGTATCGGGAACAGCCCTGTTCTTATCATGAACCCGCAGAATGTGCTCGCAGCCAGCATGCTGGTTAACGCATTTGGTGAGTTCATCTTCCGCGATGAGCTGAGCCGTGGAACGCTGTTCGGCATTCCTGTGATCTCTTCCGCTCACGTTCCTCTCAATCGTGTGATTATGGTCGATGCGGCCTTTATCGCATTCGCGATTGGTGGGGTCGAGTTTGATGTTAGCGATGTCGCTACCGTCACGGAAGCCAATGCGGACGGTACTGCTCCGACTCAGGCCGGTGATGCTCCTGGCGGTGGTGCCCTTGGTACTGCTGGTAAGGTTCCGGTGGGTGCTGGTATCCCGGTTGCGGGCGGCGCAGGCGCATCCACTACTGGATACACTGCTCGTTCGCTCTGGCAGACTTACAGCCTCGGCATTCGTATGGTCGGACAGGCCAGCTGGGGTAAGCTCAATACTGCTGCAGCGCAGTGGATCGATGGAATTACCTGGGCATAAGTCTAGGCTATTCTGTACCCGGAGGGCGGCTTCTGAACGGGCCGCCCAAAGGTACAAGAGAAAGGTATGTTAGATGGCCACTACACCCAAGGCTACTACCAAGTCATCGCCAGAGCCGGCCCCAGAGCCGGCAATTTCGCCAACTGCAGAAGAAGGGCCAGAGACTCTTGCCATTGACACTAGTGGTCCGGTAATGCAGATCAACCCTTTTCCAGTGTTCGTCATGGAGCAGGGTATTCTTGGTGGCAAGTTGGCTCGAATGTCTTTCGTAGATGCTCAAGCTGAAGTTGCTGGCGGTACGCTACGTCATATGAGCGGACTTATCTACAAGAGACTTGCTCCTGCTCCCCCGCCGCCACCTGTCTTGGCAACTTTGACGGTTGCTCCACAATCTGCATTTATTGCAACTCCATATAGCGCCAATATTACTGGTGCTACGACTGGCTCAACTTTGACTCTCAAGGCAGGCAGTCCTCTTCCTGCTGGGGTCACATTGAATAGTGCTGCTCGCACGATTAGTGGAACGCCGACCGAAAGTGGTACTTTCCCGTACACCCTTATTG
Source organism: Chitinophagaceae bacterium (assembly GCA_040509495.1). Classification (GTDB taxonomy): domain Bacteria; phylum Bacteroidota; class Bacteroidia; order Chitinophagales; family Chitinophagaceae; genus Terrimonas_A. The sequence goes on from JBEVKW010000086.1 coordinate 2,633, forward strand.
AAACTTTGGCTGGAGCAACTGGTTCTCCGAAGGAGTCAGCGAATACGATAATTGTTTCTCCATAAAAGAGGATTGACTGGTGAGCCTAAAGTCCTCTATTAATACATTCCTATCCTCCATAGGAATACCATCGGGGGACCAAACCAAGAACATCAGTGCTCCTTCTCCTGAAGGTTCTTGGCGCGGTCCCTTTTTCGGTCAAGGGGAACTTGGCGGGTGGCACTCACTTGATCAGCTTTCTGATGGCTGGCAGCGCAATCTTGATATAACTGGAATAGGTGGTAGGCGCGTTCCTGCCATTTATGGCTGTATTATGGCTATTGCTCGTGCTATTAGCCAGTGCGATCCCATCCATGTTAGGCGCGGCGAAGGCAAGAACACCAGAGTAACCAATTCAGCTGCTTATCGCGTTATGAATAAGCCGAATGAATATCAGACTACTCCAGTCTTTATTCTGAATCTTATCGCAACAGCTCTGTTTGATGGGGAAGCGTTCGCAATTGGTTATAGAAACGATAGACATGAAATTACTGAGATGCATCAATTGCTGCGTGGGTATTGTCGTCCCTACGTGGCCGAAGATGGGGCGGTGTTCTATGCGGTCGGGAACAGCGACTTAGCAAAGACCGAGCCTGAGATGTTGGTTCCTGCCCGAGACATCATACATCTTAGGTTCTTCACTCCGCGTAGTCCACTGATTGGCGAAAGCGCAATCGTGTCTGCTGCTGTGAGTGCAGGTCTGAACATCGCCCTGTCCAGTTCTCAGTTTGTTTTCTACTCGAATATGAATCGCCCAAGTGGTATTCTGTCGACAGAACAAACTCTTACTAAAGAACAGGCAATTCGTCTCCGCGAAGCATTCGATGCCCAGAGTGCTTCTCTGCGTCAGGGAGGTCTGCCTGTTCTTTCCAATGGCTTGAAGTTCATTCCGATGGGGATGACGAGCCAAGATGCTCAGCTGGTTGATGCCCAGCGTATGACGGTTGAAGATATTTGCCGAGTGTTTGGTGTTCCGCCGCCGATG
>JBEVKW010000087.1:0-20811 GCA_040509495.1 Chitinophagaceae bacterium
GGATCACATTTCACATTGAACTGAAGAGGATCACTTTCGAGCCCGACCAGGAGAAATACTTTTCCGTTTATTTTATATACAAGAGTGTCCGGGCCAAACGGAAGAGTTTCTTCAGCATCAGGCTTTGAGAGACAGTAATCCTGCAAATTTTCTATGTTCATACTAAGCTGTTATTATAGCGGTTGCTTCGATTTCTATCAAATAAGAGGGTTCGATCAATCCTTTTACTTCAATCATCGACGTGCAGGGTTTAATGGCAGCGAAGACTTCTCCATGTGCTTTGCCATATTCTTCCCAACGCGAAATATCTGTTACAAACATTCTGGTTCTTACAACATCCGCTAAAGATGCGCCGGTTTGAATCAACACTTTCTCTATTTTTTGAAGGATGAATCTTGTTTGTTCATATGCATCATTTCCGCCAACGAGTTGATTTTGTTCATCGACAGCGACGGTTCCGGTTATCTCGATAGTGTTTCCTACTTTAACTGCGCGGCTGTAGCCGACAATGTCTTCCCATTTTGCACCTGATGAATAGTTTGTCCTTTTCATATAGTAAGATTGATCGTGTAATATCGTTACTGTTTGATCTCGATGTTAGTTGATTTAATAGGGACTTCTCCCATCATCTTAAGAAAGACCTGTACAGTGGTGGCAACATCTTTTTGACAGTAGTTGACGATCCTGTCAATGTTGCGTTCTTTCCAGTAAACTTCTCCTACCATACTTCCGTCGATATCATCTTTTGGCGTGGGGATCGATAGTGCGGTGGCGAGCAGGCTTAAGGATGTATAGTTTTTAAAATCGCCGAATTTCCAGAGATCCATTGTATCGAGGAAGTTAACTTCCCAGGGTTTCTTTCCACTTGAGTTAAGTATGGTGGGGATCGGGAGTCCGTTGATGATCATCCTGCGGCACATGTAAGGGAAGTCGAATTCTTTGCCGTTATGTGCGCAGAGATATTTTGTTTCATTTCCTGCCCATTTGCGGAGCATTTCTGAAAAGTCATGCAATAACACCTGCTCACTGTCACCCGCGAATGATTTCAGCAGCAGCTTTCTTTCATTCCCCGTTCCCTGAATTACCCCGCAGCTGATACAGATGATCTTACCGAATTCAGCGTATATACCTGCGCGGTTATAGATGCTTTCGATCGTTTCATCTTCTCTGTTACGAAGAAGGATCTCTGCTTTTTTACTCCAGAGTTCTTTCCATTCTGTTCCCAATTCATCGTAGTCGGGATGTTGGGGAACAGTTTCTATGTCTACGAACAGGATATTATGTAATGGATAAGGAGACATATCAAAGTTTGTGTTATAAAAATAAAAAAACCTTGCGTTAACAAGGTTGTGTAAAAACAAGATTTTGACGTTTTATCCTCCTTCTATAAGGCCCAGATGATTTCCGAAAGGATCTTCGACAATTCCCACATTGATTTCGCCGCCAACGTTGGTTTTGTCTTGTATGAGTTTACCTCCGATAGAGAGAAGATGTTCAATGGCTTTCGATACATCCTCCACATCCCAGTAAGAGACAGTGTGATTACCCGGTTCCACCGCACTCATATCAGGATCCAGGCCCAGTTCAAATCCATTGATATCAAATCCAACATAAAATACTTCTGAGAAATACGGGGCGGTACCTGTGGCTTTTGTATACCATTGTTTGGCCCCCTCCAGATCTTTTACATGGTAGATAACTGTTCTTAATTTTTTGAACATAGTAGTAGTTTAAAGGAAACGATCGCCTTTATTTCTTTTGATCTCAGCGACGTATTCCTTGATTTCCTGTTCTTTGTCCTTCTGGCAGATCATGAGTACGTCTTTTGTGTCAACAACAATGTATCCTTCCAGACCTTGAAGCAGCACCAGTTTATTATCGGGTACATGTGCCATGGTGTTTTTAGTATCGAATACCATTACATAGTTACCGACTACTGCATTCTGGAAGTAATCTTTTTCGGTGTTTTCCCAGGCGCTGTTCCAGGTGCCGAGGTCGCTCCATTCAAAAGACGCGGGGATCACATAAACATTGTCTGCTTTTTCCATTATGCCGAAATCGATGGAAATATTTGTGCACTGAGGATATATTCTATCAATTGCTTCTTTCTCTTCCGGGGTGTTGAACTTGCTTTCTTCTGCATGAAATACCTCATACATTTCGGGGAGGAATTTTTCAAAGGCATCTATGATAGTTTTCACTTTCCAGGTGAAGATACCGGCATTCCAAAGGAAGTCTCCGCTGGCCAGGAAGGTCCTGGCTATTTCGAGATTCGGTTTTTCTGTGAACGTTTTTACTTTATACACACCTGGAGTAACTTCCGGAGCGTCATGCTGGATATAGCCATACCCCGTATTCGGATAGGTAGGCTTTATACCGATAGTTACAAGGGCATTGATATTGTCCACAAAATCCAATGCTTTCGTTGCGGTATTGACAAAGGCATTTGTATCCAGGACCAGGTGATCTGCAGGCGCTACCATCATTAATGCCTTCGGATCTTTTTGTGCGATTTTAAACGAAATATACGCAACACAGGGAGCCGTATTTTTCCTTGATGGTTCCGCAACTATATTCTCGTGAGGGAGAGTTGCAAGCTGCTGTTTTACCAGCTCGACATATTCAGCGGAGGTAACAATAAATATGTTTTCTTCCGGAACAAGTTGTTTGTACCGGTCGAAGGTTTGTTGTATAAGAGTCTTGCCTGTACCGAGAATGTCAAGGAATTGTTTTGGATAATTGGTTCTGCTCATTGGCCAGAATCGGCTGCCGATTCCGCCCGCCATGATCGCAACGTAGTGATGTTTGTTCATAGTGATTGTGAGATGAATATCAGGATTTGGTTAAATGATGCCTTCTTTTATAAGATCGTGCAAATGTATAATGCCAAGATACGTGTCATTTTCAGTTACCACGAGTTGTGTGATTTCATTCTTTCTTAAAATATCGAGTGCCTGTACTGCCAGCTCATTCGGTGAGATGCTTTTTGGGTTCCTGGTCATAATATCCGCTGCTTTTATTTTGTCGTCGAACCTGATATTATTCCGAAGCATTCTCCGAAGGTCGCCGTCTGTAATGATCCCGAGAAGATTTTGCTGGTCGTTCACCACAGCTGTTACGCCGAGTCTTTTCTGTGTCATTTCCATGATCACTTCCTGTAGGGATTGATCAGGATTTACCATTGGTTTTTCGTTCGACAGGTAAAGATCGGAAACGCGGAGGTATAGTTTTTTCCCGAGTGTACCGCCGGGATGGAATTTCGCGAAATCTTCTGATCTGAAACCTTTTAACTCCATCAGGCAGACGGCCAGTGCATCGCCCATCACCAGTTGTGCGGTTGTGCTCGATGTAGGTGCCAGATTATTGGGGCATGCTTCCTGATCTACCGTTGTATTGAGGATCAGCTCAGCATGTTTGGCAAGGAAGGATTGCATATTTCCTACCATTGCTATAATGGTGTTCCCGAAATTTTTGATCAATGGAACCAGTACCCTTATTTCAGGGCTTTCGCCGCTTTTACTGATAATTAGCACAATATCACCCTGTTGTACAATTCCCAGGTCACCATGGATGGCATCTGCCGCGTGCATGAAGATGGATGGAGTACCGGTCGAATTAAAAGTTGCTACGATCTTCTGTGCGATTACTGCGCTCTTTCCGATACCGCTTATCACAATGCGTCCGTTACAACCAGCGATGGCCGAAACAGCTTTTTCAAATTCGTCATTAATGTGAGACCGAAGATCTGCTATTGCCTGGGATTCCAACCCAATCGTATGCAGCGCGATCTGTTTAACGGAAACAGCCATAAGAAATTGTTCGCCAATGATGAATGCCCGGCAAAATTAGAGCTTTTCATATCAAATTACCGTTAACCATTCATTTCCTTGAATTTTAACGATTCGGGCTATGATAAACGGCAGCCGAGTTGTAAATTCGCAGTCCTCTTGAGCGGGGTTAAGATCTGTGGCGAAAATTGCTCCCTGGCCTTGGTGGCCGGACTAGTTTCATACTAACAGCCGACCATCTTCCCGGCTTTTCACAAGAGAAACCTTATTCTGTTTGGTGGATTGATGCTTGCATAGCCCCTCGTGTGAATTGCGCGTTCGGCCGAAAAAAAGTATCTTATAATGGGTTAAGAGCCTGGAGTTTCATCCGGGAGTAATAATTGAGAGCAAATGGGAACAACAACTGCTAAAAAAGCAACTTCAAAAAAACAGTCGAAAGAAGAAAGCCAACCGAAGCAACGCTTCGATCTGCACAAGGCTTTACAGGAACATTTCGGATTCAATAAGTTTAAAGGTACACAGGAGAAGGTGATCGAATCGCTGCTTGCCGGTCATGATACATTCGTTATCATGCCCACCGGTGGTGGAAAGAGCCTTTGTTACCAGTTGCCGGCTATGGTCATGGAAGGAGTGGCGATCATTGTTTCACCCCTGATCGCTCTGATGAAAAACCAGGTTGATCTTGTCCGGGGATATAGCAGCAATGATGAAGTGGCACACTTTCTTAATTCAACGCTGACGAAGAAAGAGATAAAAGAAGTGCATGACGACCTGTTGAGTGGTAAAACGAAGATGCTCTATGTAGCACCGGAAACCTTAACAAAGCAGGAGAACCTCGAGTTCTTCTCGGATCTTAAATTATCTTTTTTTGCAGTAGATGAAGCGCATTGTATTTCCGAATGGGGACATGATTTCCGGCCGGAATATCGTCGTCTCCGCGAAATGATGACGCAGATCAACCCGGATATTCCGGTTATTGCACTGACCGCGACTGCAACGCCCAAGGTTCAAAGCGATATTATCAAGAATCTTGATCTGCAGAATACAAACGTATTTATTTCCTCCTTTAACAGGCCTAACCTGTATTACGAGATCCAACCAAAGATCAAGAAGTCTCAGACTGACGAAAATATTGTTCGATTCATCAAAAGCATGAAATCGAAGAGCGGGATCATCTATACACTGAATCGTAAAACAACAGAAGAACTTGCGGCAATACTCGTTGCCAATGGAGTGAAAGCTGTTGCCTATCACGCGGGTCTTGACAGTAAGGTTCGTGCAGATCGTCAGGATCAGTTTCTTAATGAAGATGTCCAGGTTATTTGCGCAACGATCGCCTTTGGAATGGGAATCGACAAACCAGATATCCGTTTTGTGATCCATTATAATATTCCGAAGTCCATAGAGAATTATTACCAGGAAACTGGCCGCGCCGGACGTGATGGTATGGAAGGCAGATGTATTCTGTATTATTCACATAAGGATGTAAGTAAGCTGGAACATTTGATGCGTGATAAACCTCTTAGTGAGAGGGAGGTTGGTGCTCAGCTGATCAATGAAACAGTTGCCTATGCGGAGAGTGGTGTTTGCCGTCGCAAGGTGTTGATGAGTTATTTCGGTGAAGAATTTACGACGGAGAATTGTGGACAGTGTGATAACTGTAAGCATCCGAAAGAAAGGGTCGAAGCAAAAGATGAAGCCGTTATTGTTTTAAAAGCATTGAAACAACTTGATGAGCGTTTTGCTACAGACTACGTTGTTCAGATCATTACCGGTAAGCTCACTCCGCAGATCAAGATGTTCCGGCATGAAGGAATAGCTGCTTTCGCAAGCGGTAATCAGAAAGAAGCTCATTTCTGGAATTCTTTGATCCGGCAGATGTTACTGGAAGGATTGCTTTCAAAAGATATTGAGGAATACGGGGTATTGAAATTCACCAAGAAGGGTGAAACCTTCCTGAAAAAGCCTAAATCGTTCGAGATCGTGTTGAACAATCTTTACGAAGAAGCCAATGCGGATGATGAGGAAGCAGCGGAAGTAAGTGCCGGCGCAGCCACTGATGAGAAGTTGTTTGACATGCTGAAAGAGTTGAGACAGAAGGAAGCGAAGAAAAAGAACCTTCCACCTTTTGTGATCTTCCTGGAGACATCTCTGCAGGATATGGCTACTCTTTATCCAACGAATGTTGCAGATCTTGACAAATGTCAGGGTGTGAGTAAAGGAAAGGCTAGTCGTTATGGTAAACCTTTTGTGGAGATGATCGCGAAGTATGTTGAAGAGAATAATATAGAGAAGCCGGATGATTTTGTAATGAAGAGTGTGGTCAATAAAAGCGGTAACAAGGTATATATTATACAGAACACAGATAAGAAGGTTTCGCTCGAGACGATCGCTAAAAATAAGGGTTGGAGGATCGATGAAATGCTGGAGGAAATGGAAACGATCGCAGCCAGCGGAACCAAACTGAACCTTGATTATGCAATAGATGAGATGCTTGATGAAGATGAGCAGGATGAGATCATTGATTATTTTAAAGGATGTGATACTTCGTCACTGCAGGTTGCACAGGAGGAATTATCTGATCATAATTTTAATTGGGAGCAATTAAAGATCATGCGGATTAAATTTTTGAGTGAATACGGGATGTAACCCATTTTTTTCTTGAAAATAATTCACATAAAAGTTTAGCAATTGTGCAAAAACCTCTATTTTTGCTGCCCTTTCGGTACAGAACCTGCGGATGAGTGGAGAAAGGGCAAAAAAAGGTGCGGTAGCTCAGTCGGTAGAGCAAAGGACTGAAAATCCTTGTGTCGGCGGTTCGATCCCGCCCCACACCACAAGAACCTCGAAGTTATCTTCGGGGTTTTTTGTTTTACAGGTGGGATGAACGGGAGAGGCGGTTAAACGATGCCGCCCACACCTGAATGATCTATTCGACGGCGTTTTTGATTCGGTAGATCCGTGATCCACCGGAGTTAAAAAAGGTTCCGGATGCAGATCAATTCCTGCTGGTTTATTTTGATCTTATTTGTACGCTAACACCGCGGGCTCCCCCGTTTGTATAGCATGTTCCCGGAATTTCGCCAGTTCTTCTGCACTGATCACTTTTACAATAAAACCTGCTTGTTTTAATCTGTCTGTATAGTCATGGAATGCGTATATGCGAACATGATCGGCCTGCCCGTATAGAGCTGCCTGTTTTGCCGGGTTTTTTATTGCCGGGTCTTCGATAGTAGTGGGCAGGGATTCTGACCAGGGACACTGTAATATGGCGACGCCACCTGTGCGTAATGTCCGGTAGATCTCTTTCATTGCCTGACGGTCGTCTGGGATGTGCTCAAGGATGTGATTGGCGATGATGATATCAAAGGTCCCGTCAGGAAAGTCGAGGTTTGTAGCATCACCATATATTATCTTTCTATCGATAGAATGGTAGAACCCGGGAAATATGTCGATCGTGGTAACATTCGCTGAAGGACTCAAATAGTTAAACAGCGCTTTTTCCGGAGAAAAGTGAAGGATTTTTTTTGCTTTAAATTCTACATAATTGTCGAGTAGATCTTTTACAAGCCGGTCCCGGTTTTTGCTCATGCAGGACGGGCAATATACATTTTCACCATAACCTGCGATCACATTATTGGAATAAATAGCATCCGCAATGTCTGCTGAAGGATATTCAGGAACGAATTTACTATACTGTGCATTACAGAAATTACAGGTGAATCCAATGCCTTTGTATTTCCTGTAAGTTGTCTTATACATTAAGTTTTGAAAAAACCTCAGGGATGATCTGTATGCTGACTGAAGAGGATGATAGAGGCGAAGAGACTTCAGTACTGACTTGATTTGTTCCTTCATCGAGCAGTGTTGTTAAACAAATTTATCTGATTTCGCTCTTATCGATATAAATAAAAACTGCCCTCTGGGGGCAGTATCGTGATAAAGGTAGCGTTGTGTTTAATTCCGGTAGTTGGATCTTTCTATTGTTGGATCAAACATCCAAAGTAGTATTGGTTCTTTACTTGCGTTGATGACCTGGCTTAGTACCTGAAGAAAAGTTGGCGAAACAGATGGGCAGCCTTCACTTTGACAGATGGGATAATCGCTTTCTTCGTCTGGTATACATCCCATCGAGTGAAGTACAATGGAGCGCGAAAGAGCATTGCTATTCGTTTTTTCGAGACCGATCAGCCGGAATGATTTTCCAAATGATCCGCTGTAAGATGATCCTATCTTGTAAAGACCCAGTGAACTGCAGGAGCTTCCATTTTTATTGGAATAAGTTCTGTTCAACGTGAAGTGCTCTTTTCCTTTGCCGTGAGCAACCAGACCAGCCTGAAGTATTTTTTTGTTTTTCAGGTCGATGATGAAGAATCTTCTTTTCCCGGACCTCATGCCCAGATTGATCATCAAGGCATATTCTGCAGAATAGCCTTTGGAGATAGACATTTCTTTCAGCTTATCGATTTGTTTCATCATCAGATCCTCTGGATATGACCTGATGCCTGACTCTTGTGTGTTACTGATGATCGGAACGATGTTGTTTCCCGATACGTGGGTCTCTTCTATTTCTTCATCTACATAGAAATCCGGCGGTACGATGTTTTCAATTTCTTGTTCTGCAGATGAGTCAGTAATAAACGTCTCCGTTTTATTTTGTTCCGCTGCATCTGTTTCTCTTTTCGCCGGTTGTCTGGCATCCTTTCGATGGATTGCTGTCGGTTTTACAGTATTGAAGTTTGCTGCAGGTAAGGTGGTTTCATCAGGTAGCTCATCATCTCGCGATGAGATGTTCGATTCTTGTATATCGCCCATTAGCGAGTCAGCTTTGTAAGTAGTCGATACGGGCAGTTCTTCTTTGATTGTTAGTTCATGCATATAGGTGATCGCATTATCTATTTTTTTTCTAAAGATGTATGTGATGTCTGAGACGCCAACCATTACTTGTGTTAGGGGCGGTGGTAATTGAAAACCATCGTCAATCTTATTGGAATATTGTTCGAAGGTTGGCGAGAGAAAAGAAAGACCAAATGCGCTGAAGCCGGCTAAGCGTAGAATGTGTAGATTTTTCATAAGGGTTATTGGTTTTAAACAGGATATTTATGAAACTACGCATTTCCCTTTTCGCCGTCTAGAGGGTGTTTGAGAGTGTTCATCCTAAATATCTGCAAGACAAATGTTTTTTTAAATTTATCGGAGGTCTACCTGCCGTGTTTTACGTGTTTATACTTTTGAAGTTGTGATAAATGCTGGTCTCCGATTCGTCCGGGACTGTGTTTCCATCGCTGGATCTGTGTATTAAAACATGAAATGCTGATGTTTATCCCCTTGAAGAAGCAGGGTGTCTTTTTAAATTGCTGTATAAAAAGCAATATGATGTATGCAATAAAGAATAATGTTCAGCTTGTTGGGTATGTAGTGGATAAGCCGGTGATAAGAGGCCGGGAGGAAGGCAGAAAGACAGCGCGGTTTTCAATTTTTATTGACGATTGTTATTATAACGCCAGAGGTGTGAAGGTGACGGAATCGCAATCGCATGTTTTGGTTGCCCAGGGAAAGGTTGCAGCGATTGCAGAGAAGTATCTTCAAAAGGATACCCAGGTTGCAGTATTGGGTCGGTTGGTGAACCGCAATTTTAGAGACAGCAGGGGAATTTGTAAATCTGTTACAGAGGTTTTTGTGAACGAGCTGCTGATATTAGACAGGCTGGTGCAGGAGGATTGCGAGTATTATCTGTCACTTGTATAAACCAGGGGTTGGTACCCGATTTTTACTTTATTTTGTCAAATTACCAGATTAATAAACGTGGAAGCAGGAAGTACAATAGATAAGGCAAATACGATGTTTCAATTAGCGCTTGCTTTGGTTAATCAAAGTACGAGGAACATCTTTTTGACCGGTAAAGCAGGAACGGGTAAAACAACCTTTCTCAGGTATATCCGGGCGAATTGTGCAAAACAGATCGTGGTGGTGGCGCCGACTGGCGTAGCCGCGATAAATGCGGGAGGTGTTACGATTCACTCGCTTTTTCAGTTACCATTTGGTCCATACATTCCAGCGACAAGTCAGCCCTTCTCCCGGTCTTCCCCGGAAGAGATCACCAATGCTTCCATGCTGATTGATCGGTTGAAGATGACAAGAGAAAAGATTCGCGTATTAGAGGAGTTGGAGCTACTGGTGATAGACGAGATCAGTATGGTAAGGGCGGATACGCTCGATGCAATTGACACCGTATTGCGACATGTAAGGAAAAGGCCACTGGAGAAATTTGGCGGAGTCCAGGTTCTGTTCATTGGGGATATGTTTCAGTTGCCCCCTGTTACGAGAGAGGATGTTTGGCAATGGTTATCCGAATATTATAACAGTCCTTATTTTTTCGACAGCCATGTGTTGCGGGATGACCTACCCGTGTACGTTGAGTTCAATAAAGTTTACAGGCAGAATGAGGAGCGGTTCATCAGTTTATTGAACCAGGTGAGAAACGATGAGTTGGATGAAGATGGTTTCGAAATACTGGAGAGCCGATATCTGCCTTCATTTGAAAGAAATGCGCATGACGGTTATATCATGCTTACCACGCACAATGAGATCGTGAGGAAGATCAATACCGATGAACTACAGAAACTGACGGCGGAGCGATATTATTTCAACGCGGAAGTTACCGGGGAATTTCCCGGAACAAGTTTCCCTGCTGATGAAACGCTCGTTCTCTGCGAAGGAGCCCAGGTAATGTTTATCAGGAATGATGCAGCGGAGCGCGGCAAACGTTTTTTCAATGGAAAGATCGGTTTTGTAAGCAAGGTTGAGCGGGACAAGATCTGGGTACAGTGTGGAGAGGAAGAAGAGATTGAAGTGAAGAAGGATAAATGGGACAATATCAGGTATTCTGTTAACCCCGCTAACCGGTTATTGGAGGAAGAGACATTGGGTTCTTTTTCCCAGTATCCGCTTCGGTTGGCCTGGGCTATTACCATTCATAAGAGCCAGGGTCTGACTTTTGAAAAGGCGATCATTGATGCAGGAAAAGCATTTGCGCCCGGTCAGGTATATGTTGCGCTGAGCCGGTGTACCGATTTGGAGGGATTGGTATTAAAAAGCAGGATCAATTCTTCCAGTTTAAGAAACGATCCCCGGATTGCAGAGTTTGCCCGCAATAGTGCTTCGGCTGAGGCCCTGAAAGGCGAACTCCGTGAGGCAAGTCTTGCTGCAAGGGTCGAATTGATACTGGAGGTTTTCGACTTTAGAAGGGAATCTGAGTTGGTGGCTTTATTAGATGGATTTATCAGGAAACATGAGTCGTCTTTCCGGGATGAGTCAATCAGTTGGATAGACCGTGCAAGTCAGTTGATCGCATCGCTCAGAGAAACCGGCTTGAAGTTCCACGACTGGATCAGGCAGCAATTGGCATTGGAGCCGGAGGTTACCTTGAATGTACAATTGTCGGAGAGGGTTAAAAGAGCTGCGCCGCATTTTGCCGGGGAGATTCAGCGAATGATGGCTCATTTGCAGGCGTGTACTGTTAATACCGATAATAAGAATTATGCGCGGGAAGTGAATGAACGTATCAAAGAGTTGTACGCATCATTATCTGTTCATCAATATCTCGTGAGCGATTTTTCAGTGGAGATCGACCTGGATATGTGGCAGCAAAAGAAAAGGGCTTTCCAGGCGCCATCTTTTTCTGTGAATGTTTTTGGGGGCTCCGCCGAGGTTCGGAAAAACCTCCCGCATCCATCTTTATACTGGCAATTGAAACAGCTTCGTGATGCGATCAGTGCGAGGAAGGAACAGCCGCTTTACCTGGTGGCAAGTAGTAAGACGCTGGAAGAGTTGGTCAATTACCTGCCCCAGGACGACGCTGAGCTTGAAAGGATCTCCGGATTTGGAAAGGTTAAGGTTGGTAGTTACGGGGGAGAGTTCCTGGAGATCATCCGGTCTTACTGTGCGGAGAATGGACTTTCTTCCAATATGCCCGAACAGAAAGAGAAAAAAAGAAGCAAGGCAGAAAAGCCGGTAAGTGCAAAGGAGGAGAAGGCATCAAAGGAGAAGAGTTCGTCAAAGAAGCCAGATACCAAAGCAGAGTCATACAGGATGTTCCGGGAAGGAATGAAGGTGGCCGATGTGGCTTCCGGTAGGGGATTGGCTGTATCAACAATCGAGGGTCATCTTGCTCATTATGTTCAGCAGGGCGATATTCAGATTGACGAGTTGGTTTCTCCGGCAGTCGTGTCATTGATAAATGACGCGATCGGGCGGATTGAAACGGTTTCGATCGGCGGATTGAAAAGCCTTGTCGGAGATGGCGCCTCATTTGGAGAGATCAGGTTTGTACTTGCCTGGAGAAATGCGCAGGATAGTTAGATTTCATTCCTTGGTTTATTAAGCATAAAGTCTGAATTATGCACATTTAATAGGGTATGGATCTTACATAATTCTTTATGTCTATCTTTTCATATCAATTATTTTATGGTAACAGCTACTCGCCCCGGCTATCGCTTCATCAGCGATCATGTATTTGCTGCTGTGCAGCAGAATATCGAGAGTAATCAGAAAGCTTTCTTTGCAAAGCAGGAGTATCTACCCGGAGATGTGGTGGCGGAGTTTTCGGCAGGAGCCCTCCTGAATGAGCCAACGTATCTCACAGTCCAGGTTGGCCCGACTGAACATATACTACTGCAACCGGAACATCTGCAGTATATAAATCACAGTTGCGACCCCAATGTTTTTTTTGATACATATTCAATGAAGATCGTAGCGTTGAAGCCGATCACCACCGGAGATGAAATGACGTTTTTCTATCCATCTACCGAATGGGATATGGCACAGCCTTTCGATTGTCATTGCGGATGCAGTAACTGTCTCGGACAGATCCGAGGAGCCGCACATATCCATCCCGACATAATTAATACGTACACACTTACCCGATTTATACAACAGCAACTGCATGATCGCTCAAACAGGGAAAAAAGAGCTTAAGAAAAAGGTCTCTCGTAAGACAACTGAAGATAATCCGCTCCGAAAACTGAAGATCTGGGTGCTGTATCCCTATCTCCAAACAGACGATCCCAATCTGCAGTATTACTATGACTTTTCTCAGAGTCTCCAGGAATATACTAAAGTGTTCAGTGAGTTGGAGGCAGACTGGTCATGGCAACCCGTTACCATGCTCGACTATGCGGAGGTGATCGCCGGACTCAAGAAGCGGTCTGGCAGAAAAATTCCGCTTATACTTAATTTATGCGATGGGGATGAAGTAAATGGAACTCCGGGTGTATCGGTGATCAGTGAGTTGGAGAAACACCGGTTGATCTATACTGGTTCAGATATCCACTATTATACTGTTACTACTTCGAAGATCCCGATGAAGGAAGCTTTCCTTGCAGCCGGTGTTCAAACAGCCAAATGGGCTGTTATCAGGGATACAGAAATATCTTTTGATGGATTTTGCGAGAAGCTGGGCGCTCCGTTGATCATTAAACCGGCTGTTTCCGGAGGAAGTATGGGAGTGTCTGTAAAGAATGTGGTGTATACTGATCAGGAATTAAGGGACCGGGTGAAAGAGTTAAGGCAGGGATATCGTGGATGGAATCTTCTTGCAGATGGATTGATCGTAGAGCAATTTATCACCGGGCCCGAGTTCACTACCTTTGTTGTTGGTTCTTCGTCGAATATCCGCAAGTGTGAAGTGTTTACCGGCGTAGAACGCATCTTCCATAATTCATTACCTGAGGAGGAGAAGTTTTTATCATTCGATCGCCTTTGGGAGATCTATGAAGAAGAGAAACCGATGCCGGGCAATGAGAACTTTTATGATTATCACAGGGCGCCGGTGTCGCTTGATGACCGGTTGAGTCAGATCACACTTGATGCATATAAGGCCGTTGGGGGAATGGGGTACGGGCGCCTTGATGTGCGGATGGATAAGACGACCGGGGAACTTTACATGTTGGAGGTAAATGCACAATGTGGATTAAGTGAAGATGAGGATTATACCTCTATTGGTGCTATTCTTCGCTTTTCGGATAAATCCTTTTCGAACGTTGTCAAAAGTATCATTGAGGATGCTTTTCACAGGAGACAATTACATCTTTAAGGAACGACTCGCTATATAATTTTACTGCAAAATCAATTACCTGTATGAAAGTTTGTGTGCTTCAGCCAGACTATTCAACAACTGGCGTGGATTATAAGAACTATGATCCGCCACGTTATCTCAATGATCTGTTGCCTGAGGATGAGGTGGACCATGTATTTCTCAACAAGCTTACAACGTATAAGCAACTCAAGGAATTGAAGAAGCGGAATTACGATGTCTTCGTTAACCTGTGTGAAGGATATCTGGAATGGGAAGTTCCATCGATAGACGTTATTCATTCATTTGACCTTCTTGAACTACCGCACACCGGGCCTACAGCGAAGCTTTATGATCCGACGAAAGAGCTGATGAAGTATGTGGCCCATTGTGAAGGCGTTCGTACTCCCGGATATTTCATGATCGAAAAACCGGAAGACATCGATCGCGTAGAGAAGTATTTGAAGTACCCCATGTTTATCAAGCCATCGAAAGCCGGCGACAGCCTGGGAATAGATGAGCATTCTGTTCTTTATAGTAAACAGGATCTGTTGAAAAAAGTGGTAGAGATCTATAACGACTACGGCCCATTGCTTGTAGAGGAATATGTTGACGGAAGAGAATTTACTGTCCTGGTAGCGGCTTTACCCGATGGAAAATCCTGTAAAGTTTTCAAGCCCGTTGAGTATGTTTTTCCTGAAGGAAAATCTTTTAAGACGTATTCTTTGAAGACCTCGGAGCTTCATCCGGATTGTAATTTTCCTTGCACCGATCCGGTACTCGATAGGGAGTTGAGGTTAGCGACGGAAAAGATCTTCAAAGGGTTTAATGGTGTTGGCTATGCCCGTCTTGATTTCAGGGTCAATGATAAGAATGAGATCTTCTTTCTCGAGGTGAATTTTACATGCTCTGTTTTTTATAGAGATGGATACGAGGGATCGGCAGATTTTATCCTGAGGTTTGATGAGGCCGGGCAAAAGGGTTTTTTACAGACGATCATTGCGGAGGGAATAGCAAGATATAACAGAACAAAGAGGCCCTATGTAATGAAGGGAAACTCTATCGCTGGTTTTGGTATTTATGCAACGCGGCCAATCCGTAAAGGCGACGTTATTTTTACCGGTGAAGAGAAAGCCCAGCGGATCGTTACGAAGAGATTTGTTGAAAGAAACTGGAATGAGGAACAGAAACTGAATTTCCGCAGGTATGCTTATGCGATAAGTGAAGAGGTATTTATTCTTTGGGATGAAGATCCTTCGGAGTGGGCGCCGCAAAATCATAGTTGCGATTCCAATACCAGGCTTGATGGGTTGAATGTTATTGCGATGCGCGATATTGCACGCAACGAGGAATTGACGCTGGACTATGCGCAGTTTCTCGACGACACAATGGAGCCGTTCGATTGCAAGTGTGGTGCGGTTGATTGCAAAGGTTTAGTACGGGGCGTTCCATTCAATTCGGTAAATGCGAGAGAGCAAAGAGCGGAGATGATCGTGTCGGTTTCTAAAGCTGAATAACCGCTGCGAAGTTAAATCCCGGGAAGGGGGCTGCGGTCATTCAGCAGAACATTGCGCCGGTCGTCATTTTATATAAAGAGGATCTACAGCATTCATTCGCTGTAAATCCTCTTTTTTTACTTATTCACCGTCAACCTGGAATGTGATGGGTTGTCTTCGATAGGCTTTTACCTGACGGCCGTTTTGCATTGCCGGCTCCCACTTGGTGGCTTTTTTCAATACGCGGATCGCTTCCTGCTCCATACCGAATCCTACATTTGTCAATGGCTTAATGTCACTGACAGAGCCGTCAACGTCAACAACAAATTGTACCATTACCTGGTATCGTCCGGGGTTAGCTCCGTTGTCTACAGGAATATTACCATTCAGGTGACGGAGGAGAAATTTTTCCCAGTTACCTATAAACTTTGCCTGTACCTGTACCTCCATTCGTGGCCCTTCATCTTTTGGTTCAGGTGTTGCAATGATGCCTTTGTCTCCGTCAATTGTTCCCTGAGGTGCCGGAGATATTCCTTCATCGACGGCGATACCGTCTTCTTTTTTCAACCCGATCATTGCGCTATCCAGGTCAGCCATGGCGGGAGGGGGATCTGTTACCTGATCTTCCGGAACGATACGTAGCGTACTAAATTGTTCGGTCCGAACTTGCTCCGGTTGTGTGGCAGGAGGAATCTCCGGAGGAGGGTCTGGAATAATCGGATCGTCCTCGATCTGCGTAATCTTGACAGAGTTGTCTATGATATCCGCAAATTCTTTTTTCGGCTTCCATTTATTTGCGAGTGTTACAGAGGTGATCGTTATTCCAACAAGTGTGGCTGTAACCAGCAAAGCCCTTGCAATTCTTCGATTGTAATGACGTCGGAGTTCGTAAGCGCCATATGTTTTATTTCGCTGATCGAAGATAATATCGAGAAGGTCGGAGGAAAGTATTTGTTTGCTATCCATGGTGAAGGTTTTAGTTACTCATGAGATAGCGCGGTGTTTGTCTTTCCACAAGGATACCGTCAAACAAAAAAGATAGTTGATGCGCATATGGAATGATCATTTATACGCATCAACTATTTTCTGGAATTATCTTCCCATATATACCATTAGTATTTGCACATCGCTCGGATTGATTCCGGAGATGCGGCTTGCCTGGCCAAGTGTGCGCGGCCTGATCCGGTTCAATTTTTCCCTTGCTTCGTTACCGAGTGCCTGGATTTTTTTATAGTCAAAAGTTGAAGGGATCTCCAGGTCTTCCAATTGACTCATTCTTGCAACAAGCTCTTTTTCTTTATTTATATAGACATCATATTTGACCTGTATCGACGCTTGTTCGATCTGCTCTTTTGTATAGTTGGCCAGAGCGTTTCCCAGTTTGGGAAGAGCGGCAGCGAGTTGATCCAGTTCGACATCAGGGCGGCGTAAGATTTTTTCAGCCTTTTGTTTTTCAGGAATAGGAGTGTTCCCGAGTGATTGAAGGAATCCATTTATTTCGTTAGGATCAATGGACATTTCCTTCAGCAGTTGCCAGATTTCCGCGACCGCATCTTTTTTTGCGATGACATTATCCATTCTCTCTTGTGAAGCCAGACCGATCCGGTAACTCTGTTCTGTCAACCGGAGGTCGGCGTTATCCTGCCTGAGCAGGGTTCTGAATTCCGCGCGCGAAGTGAACATGCGATAAGGCTCTTCCGTTCCCTTGCTGATGAGGTCGTCCACAAGCACTCCGATATAGGCTTCACTTCTTTTCAGAATAAACGGATCCAGTTCGCGCACTTTCTGGTGTGCGTTGATTCCGGCCATTAATCCCTGGCAGGCTGCTTCTTCATATCCCGTTGTTCCATTGATCTGGCCGGCGAAGAAGAGATTTGATATTAATTTAGTTTCTAATGTATGTGTTAATTGTGTTGGCGGGAAATAGTCATACTCGATAGCGTAACCGGGCCTGAATATGCGAACATTCTCGAACCCTGGAATTATACGAAGCGCTTCGTATTGTACTTCTTCGGGTAATGAGGTAGAGAATCCATTTACATATATTTCGACGGTATCCCATCCTTCGGGTTCGATGAAGAGTTGGTGGCGCTCTCTCTCTGCGAAACGGTTTATCTTATCTTCGATACTCGGGCAGTACCTTGGACCGACACCGTCTATTCTGCCCGCGAACATCGGGCTTCTATCGAAGCCGGTTTTCAGCACATCATGGACGGTTTGGTTCGTATAGGTGATCCAGCAGCTTCTTTGTTTAAGTGGCTTTTTAGTGTTGGTGTAGGAGAAGCCGCCGATCTCTTCGTCGCCCGGTTGCTCTTCCATTTTTGTATAGTCAAGGCTACGTCCGTCAACTCTTGGTGGCGTTCCTGTTTTAAGACGGTCGCTTTCGAAGCCGAGGCTGACGAGTTGTTCTGTGATTCCTGTTGCTGCCTTTTCGGCTGCGCGTCCTCCTCCGAAGTTCTTCTCTCCGATATGGATGATGCCGTTCAGAAAGGTTCCGTTGGTAAGTACAACTGCCTTGGACCTGATCTCGTGACCGAGACCAGTTACCACGCCGCATGCCCGGCCATCCTTGATGACGAGCCCTTTCACCATGTCCTGGTAAAAATCAACATTGGGAGTCTGCTCTAACATCTCTCTCCACTTCGTTGCAAAGAGCATTCGATCGCTCTGGGCACGTGGGCTCCACATAGCCGGACCTTTCGATCGGTTCAGCATCCTGAACTGGATCATTGACAGATCCGTTACGATCCCGGAGTATCCTCCGAGTGCGTCGACTTCGCGCACGATCTGGCCTTTAGCAATACCGCCCATTGCCGGGTTGCAGCTCATTTGAGCGATGGTCTGCATGTTCATGGTAATAAGCAAAACCTTTGACCCAAGATTTGCTGCTGCTGCGGCAGCCTCGCATCCCGCATGGCCGGCCCCAACTACTATTATATCATATTCTGGAAACATCGCCGCAAAGTTACAGTAAACTTTAGGTCCCGGGCGTACTTCATTACTGGCTTTGCGGCATCGTGCCTTCTCCGATTCACATTGTTCTTATGGCGAACGCCATGAAGTCTGGTCTCAGTGGGAAAGTAGGTTTCTCGCTGTTTCCGGGGAAGATATAATTCTGGATTTGGCCTGCGTAGGCAGCTGGCGCCGGAGAAGTATCCAGGCCGATCTCCAATATTCGGCTGTAGGTAGATGTTATAGAAATAGCCAGCAATTCGGATCCACGCCTCTGAGCTTCTCTGCTCCGAAGAACTCTTGTTTACGCGAAGAGCACGATGTTCCACATGGAACATTCCACGCTACGGTAGCCATCTCAAGGTGGCTGTGTTTCCACGTGGAACACGAATAACGAATGTTGCACGGTCTATCCCTTCCTTAATAAAGTGATCAGACAAACTTAGATTCAAGACAGGAGTGAGCACGTCATAGAGGGACTACCTATTATGTTCCCCGCTTACTTTATGTGCAAGGGTTGGGCCTCACTAAAGCGGAGAATACAGAACTTCCAGCATTAAATGGATGGGCATTCCTGGCAGGGACGTTATTAAGGCAAAACTGAAGGATTAAAAGGGGAGTAGTAAATCAATCTGGACTGTGCTTGATGCTCTTTCGAAAGGTTAGTACAAATAACCTCAGATAACTGCACTCAGTACCACCAAAACACACATGCAAATCCCCATATAAACACTGATCTACCCCCGATAAATGAAAACTTGCGAGAATTGAGGCGGAAAGGAAAGCATGGTTAGCCTCGGTCAGCATAATCCTGCTACTGCAACAAACAGATATCAGGATTAAGGCTTGAAGAATCTGTTTCTGTGCGGTCATGCAAAGCCTACCATACCTGAAGCGGCAATGGCTGATCCGGAATCTCTTGTAATCATCCTACCTGGATTGTGATGTCACTTCTATAATTACTGTGGAAGGGTAAACGAGATTGTTCAGTCCTGAGCTTCCTGGCCAGATGCCATACTTGAACGACAATTGGGAGATTGTATTTATTAACTAGCATAAATAGGATTAATGATGTTCATCCGGAATTCGGAAATAACCTGGGATCAGAGGAACCTATCGGTATTCTTATAAGAAACAGGCTGAAAATAGAAATACCCTGGCTGCGGCAGATAATGACTTGATATCAGCTGAGGTAAGGCTTCTTTCTCTCAACCCATCAATAAAGAAAAAGGCTTCTGTGTTCACAGAAACCTTTCCTTAAGGGATCGTATTTAACTAGACCTTCCTGAAATATCGATTGAGACAATCATCTTCTTTCTTTCTCATTAACTTTTCCTGGGCTGTGTTCTTGTCTTTGTAGCCGCAGAGATGAAGTACGCCATGAAAGATCACCCTGTGAAGCTCCCGTGTGAATGTTGATCCATGTTGATTTGCATTATCGCGAACGCGATCGATGCTGATATAGATCTCTCCTTCTACTGGTGCACCCATAGGCGAGAGTTCGAACGTAATGATATCCGTATAATAATCATGCTTCAAAAACTGCCTGTTGATCTCAAGCAGTCGCTTGTCTGAACAAAAGATGTAATTAAGGGACGACAGCTTTTTCTTTTCCTTCCGGAAGATGTCCTGGATGAAGACTTTCAAATTATTCCGATCCCGCAGCGTAACGGGCTCTTCATAAAAAAAACTAACGCTGGGCGATGATGTTGAATACATAATTTCAAAATTCGTAAACAATGGACAGAATACAATGTTAGATTTGCCAGACCGAGGTAGATCTATATGAATAAAAAATTGTCAGAACTAAAGCCAGGGCAAAAAGCTATTATCAAAGAATTCGACTCACAGGAAATTCACCTGAAGTTGATGGAGATGGGATGTCTTCCCGGTGAACCAATTTCAATGGAGCAGATTGCACCAATGGGAGATCCGGTATCAGTACAGGTTGCTGGCTACACATTAAGCCTGCGGCTGGACGAAGCTGATCACATCCTTGTAGATGTAATTAATTAAGACTACGGCCATTGAAATGCATTATAAAGGAACAGGCGTCAAAATAAACTATCGCAACGGATTGATTATCAATAATTTGTGATATTTTCTGCGACTGTTCTCTATCCTATAGCTGTTCCCAAACTCCTGTTATGAAAATTGGTCTTTATTTCGGATCGTTCAATCCTGTTCACATCGGGCACCTGATTATTGCCAATCATATATTGAACGTTACCGATATTGAGAAGATCTGGTTTGTACTCTCTCCACAAAACCCGTTCAAAGTAAATCACTCTTTGCTGAATGAGTATGACCGGCTTCATCTCCTCCGGATCGCTATTGCTGAGGATCCAAGAATGAAGGCATCGGATATTGAGTTTTCTCTTCCAAAACCTTCTTTTACCAGCGTTACTCTTGCTCATCTTTCCGAGCGCTATCCCGAGAATGATTTTTCCGTCGTGATGGGAAGTGACAGTTTTCAGAATCTTCACAAGTGGAAGAACTATGA
>JBEVKW010000088.1:0-47559 GCA_040509495.1 Chitinophagaceae bacterium
CGCCTGGCCAGTTATTAGAAACAAATAAATAGAAATTACCATTGTCTTCAACTATGTCCGAAAATACAGGATAGGAAAGCAGACCCCCTGGGTTTCCAATATTAACACCAGTCGGGGTAGAGAAAGATCCGCCTGAGCAGAAATTCCAGAAATAGCTCGAGGCGTTCACAGCCGTATTCTGGATCAACACGGATTCATTGACACAAACAGTATCCGGCATCGTAAAACCGGCGGTTTGCGTAATAGCGTCCGTTGTAAAATGAAGGAGTATAATAATAAATAGCAGGCGGCCAAAGCGAATAAACATAGGAAATGTCCGGGCTTGTTGATGGTAGTTCTGGTTCGCCGGTAATATAGAAAAATAAACCCAAAATCTTCAGCGTTTACCCTGTTATCGCGTTTAAAAAAAGTTGCATCCCCTGCCGCTTTGCGTCAGTCAATTCATAACTCAGATGCAGCGTATAATATTTCTTCAGGTCATAAACGTCGTACGGATTGTCTTTCACTATCTCATCTATAAAACTTAAGCCTAATGCGTTAGCTTTGTCAAATTCCCTGATAAATTCCTGATCCAATGGCTTTGTACTTACCCATGCTGCAAAAACAAATGGCAAGCCGGTGATAGCCTTCCATTCACTGCCGAGATCATAGATGTAAGTCGACACTTTCCTTTGCTCCAGTGCCCGGTCGCCAATTACAAGGCCTGCGGTCGTTCCCGTTATTTTTTCGCGATATGATTCATCTTCCGCCTGCAATATTTCCGGGAAAATGCCCCATGACTCTTTCATCAGCCATTTCAACAGTGCAACGGAAGACCGGCTTTGATAGTCCAGGTAAACACGTTCAATTTTATCAAGCGGCACTTCGCTGAACAGGCACACCGAGGCGATCTCCGCTTCTGCTCCGATACAATAATGGCCGACAATCTGATATTCTTTTAACAGCGGAATTGCCCCTACCGGGATCAGCCCAACATCAATTTGCCCATCGATCAGCATTTGAGCCAGTTTTGCGGGATACGCGCCCACAAGCTCGATCATGCTTTTCATTGGCTCCCGTTCAAGTCCGTAGATCAGCGGTTTTGTATTCCGATAATTGACGATCCCTACTCTAATCTTCTCCAATTCTGTTATTTTTGCCGCAAATATACCGCCCGCCACCGACTTCGTCTACGGCGGAAGGCAAAACCCAACAGTTTCATGGAACTTTCCCCACTTACAGCAATTTCCGCCATTGATGGCCGCTATCGCAAACAGGTTCAGCACCTGGATGATTATTTTTCCGAGTTCGCGCTGATGAAGTACCGCGTGATCATTGAAGTTGAGTACCTGCTTTTCCTGGAAAAAAAGAAGTTTGTAAAGCTGACCAATAAAAGCATAAAACATCTTCAGAAAGTGATGTCCGATTTCGGACCCGAAGATGCGCAGGAGATCAAACAGATCGAATACACCACGAATCACGATGTAAAAGCGGTTGAATATTTTCTGAAAGCTGAATTGGAGAAAAGCGGCGGAAAAGCCGCCAAGGAATGGATCCATTTCGGACTCACCTCGCAAGACATTAACAATACCGCTGTTCCTCTTTCCTGGAAACACAGCGTCGAATACGAATACCTGCCGGCATTACTGAATCTTAATACCCAGCTTAAATTACTGGCTAAGGAATGGAAAAACATCCCTATGCTTGCGCACACGCATGGGCAACCGGCCAGCCCAACAAAGCTTGGCAAAGAGATCATGGTATTTACCGAAAGGATCCAAAACCAGGTGGAACAATTTATCGGTATTCCATTCATGGGTAAATTCGGTGGCGCAACCGGAAATTTCAATGCGCACCATCTTGCCTATCCTAAAACAGACTGGATCAAATTCGGCAATGAATTTCTACAGCACTTGGGTCTGAGCCGTCAGCAATTCACTACACAGATCGAGCATTACGATAATCTTGCTGCACATTTTGACTGTATGAAAAGGATCAATAACATCCTGATCGATCTGTGCCGGGATGTATGGTCATACATCTCCATGGAATACTTTAAACAAAAAACGAAGAAGGGGGAAGTAGGATCGTCCGCCATGCCGCACAAAGTAAATCCGATCGATTTCGAGAATGCAGAAGGCAATCTTGGCCTGGCCAATGCCATACTCGAACATCTGTCAGCCAAACTACCTGTGTCAAGATTACAGCGCGACCTGACCGACTCAACCGTGCTTCGCAATATCGGGGTACCCTTCGCTCATACGATCATCGCGTTCAAGTCAATTGAAAAAGGACTTGGAAAACTTATTATCAATCTTGATAAGATCCATGCATCTTTAGAAAATAACTGGGCAGTTGTTGCCGAAGCGATCCAAACCATTTTGCGCAGGGAAAATTATCCTCAGCCTTATGAGGCACTAAAAGAACTGACACGAGGAAAGCAGGCAATAGACAAAAATGCGATCCATTCCTTTATCGACACACTAAAGATTGATACTGAATTAAAAAAACAACTCAAAAAGATCAGTCCGCACAACTATACCGGCGTTAGCCCGAATTATTAATATCGATTGCGCCTTTGCACAGTTTTTGTCCATTCAAAGCAAATTTGCTCAATGAAGAAACTGTTGCTTATTTCGTTATCATTGATCCTACTGATTTCTTGCGAAAAAGATGATAATGATCAGTCGGAGCAGTTCATGCTGTATCCCGGTCTTTACAAAGGCACGTTCAGCAGATCGGGAATGGATACCGTGGATATATCTGTCAAGGTCGTTGATAACCGTTTTGAAGGGCGTGGCAGCCGGCAGAACTATCCGGCTATTTGCAGGGGAAGTTTTAGCGGAAGCCAAAACGCGATCACGTTTCAGGACTCGTGCGCATGGCCAGCAAATTTTGACTGGTCACTTATTCTCAATGGACGCTATGAATTCTCCGGCGATGACAAAAAAATAAGGATATGGAGGAACAATGGTAATTCGACGGATGAATACCTGCTATCCCGCTTAACACGATGATCATCTGGCAACGCATAAAAAAAGGAGCTCATAAGGCTCCTTTTTCTTTTGATAGTTTTTTCAGTCAATTTATGGATTGTCTTTTACCCTTGTAAATTTTCCGAACTTACCGTCGATGTATCCTTGCGAATTGATCACATCCTTCCAGGTGCCATCATTCAGTGTTCCTTCTTTTTCATCGAAAGTAAGCGTTGCACTTTGAGTAACTTCGTTACTGGTGCGGTTGATCGTTTTGTAGGTGGCTTTTACTGTTGTTCCAGTCAGCGTCCAGGTTCCCTGGTGATAATAGGTTTTGCCATCGCCGCCGAGACCTTCAGTTGTAATCGTGCCATCAGGCTCGATAGCGAGCACATAACGTAATGGTGCAACGTTTGGCAATTGATTAACTGTATAGGTTCCGATATAAAGCCCGGGAAGCTGATATACTTTTGGTTCTTCTACAGTTGGAGGCGGTTCATCTTCCTCTTTAGTGCATGATGAATAGCTGATCGCACTCAGCGCCAGCAGCATTGCCAGGAACTTTGATTTCATGTAGGATTGTATTTATGTATTGTAAAAAATAGACGATTTTAATCCACTTTTTTTATCTCTTGAAATTTTCCATCAAGATGACCATCGGGATTTTTAACATCAGTCCAGGTTGCATCTATGAATACCCCTTCTGAATAAGTCATTTTTGCTGATTGCGTAACTTCAGCCCAGTATCTGTTTATTGTAGTGTAAGTAGCAGTAAAAGTAAGTCCTTTCAACTTCCAGCTTCCCTTGTGGCGATATACCCTGCCGTCTGCCCCAACTCCTTCAGTAAGCAGTTCGCCGCCGGGCTTGATAAAAAACGTATAACGCTGGGGAACGAGTTCAGGAAGCTGATCTACGGTATAAGTACCTGTCCAGGTGCCATGAAGATCTTTGGGCGAAAGTGCTGAATGATCTTTTTTACAGGCCAGGCGGTTGAATGACAATGACAAAAGTACAGAGATAAGGATCACTTTCATTGGTGGTGGTTGTAATGGTGGGAAGCAAGATAAAAAGAAAAATCAATTCGTCATAATCAGGATTTTTTCAGCCTGAACCGGCACAACCTCTTCCCATTCTCCTCATATTCAACCTCTGGGCTGAAGCCGCATTTGATCAGGACATGCTGCGAAGGAATATTCGCCAGATCTGTGATCGCTGTAATGGAGTCATATCCGAGTTTTTCAAACACATAGGCCGCCCCGGCTCCGGCAACTTCCGTTGCATAGCCCTTTCCCCAGTGGGATTTTAGCAGGGCATATCCCAGGTGCTGATCTGTCGTATTGGTCAGCGGCATGATGGAGAAAGTGCCGACTACCTGGTGTGCTTCTTTCTCGACAAGCGCCACGCGCCAGTTGCGGGGAACATCATTATACCAGCCAATGATCTGCTGCAGGAATACCCGGCATTCTTCATACGTTTTTATCGCACGGATATAACGCATAACCTCTTCGTCGCCATTCAGCTGATAAAAGACGTCGAGGTCATCCATCGTAAAGAAACGTGTATAGAGCCGTTCTGACTGGAACAGCATTACACCGTTTCTTTATGGATCTCCGAAGTGAAATGGAACTGGATGTCCGGGTTATTGGCGCGTTCGGTATTAAGGAACCATTCGCTTTGCCCCAGGTAGACCATGTGGCCATCTTTATCTTCTGCGATATTGGCTTGTTTGAAGCGGCCAAAATCCTCGAGCTTCTTCGGATCGTTACTGGTAAGCCAGCACGCTTTGAAGAAAGGCAGGGAATTGAACACGACTGATGCACCATATTCATGCAGAAGCCGGTACTGGATCACTTCAAACTGAAGTTCACCCACGCAACCGATGATCTTTTTGTTTCCGCCAAACTGTGTAAAAAGCTGGGCCACCCCTTCATCCGTAAGCTGCATCAATCCTTTTTCCAGTTGCTTTGTTTTCATCGGATCTTTATTCACCACTTCCTTGAAGATCTCGGGGGAGAAAGAGGGAATGCCGGTAAAGTAGAAATCTTCTCCTTCGGTAAGGGTATCGCCGATCTTGAAGTTGCCTGTATCGAACAAACCTACCACATCGCCGGCGTAAGCATCTTCGATAATGCTTTTATCGCGGGCCATAAAGCTGTAAGGATTACTGAAGCGTACGTCCTTGTCAAGACGCACATGGTGGAAGTATTTATTCCGTTCGAATTTGCCGGAACATACACGGAAGAATGCGATACGGTCCCGGTGTTTCGGATCCAGGTTCGCATGGATCTTGAACACAAATCCGCTGAGCTTATCTTCTTCCACGTCTACTTCTCGGGCGGTTGTTTCGCGGCTGCGCGGTGTAGGGGCAATGCTGATGAAGGTGTCCAGCATTTCTTTCACGCCAAAGTTATTGATCGCACTGCCGAAGAATACCGGTGCTACTTTTCCTGCACGGTAATCTTCAATATTCAGCTGTCCATGGACGGTTTCCACAAGTTCAACATCCTCGCGGAGTTGCGCTGCGTCCGTGTCGCCCAGTTTCTGATCCAGCTGCGGGTCGTTTACATCAGAGATCGCGAGGCTGTCTTCTTCATTCGCTTTTGTATTTGCGGTGAACAGGAGAAGATTTTTATCGTGCAGGTTGTATACGCCTTTGAAATCCTTACCGCTGTTGATCGGCCAGGACATTGGGTGGAGGGAGATCTTCAGTTCTTTTTCGATCTCTTCCAGCAGGTCGAACCTGTTCTTACCATCCCGGTCCATTTTATTGATGAACACGATCACGGGCGTATCGCGCATACGGCACACTTCCATCAGGCGGCGGGTCTGCTCTTCGACGCCGTTCACACTGTCCACCACTAGGATCACACTGTCCACTGCGGTGAGGGTGCGGTAAGTATCTTCTGCAAAATCCTTGTGACCAGGCGTATCCAAAAGATTGATCAATATGCCGTTATACTCAAAACTCATTACGGAAGTGGCCACCGAGATACCTCTTTGGCGCTCGATCTCCATAAAGTCGCTGGTCGCATGTTTTTTGATCTTGTTGCTTTTCACAGCCCCGGCCACCTGGATGGCGCCACCAAACAGGAGGAATTTCTCCGTGAGGGTAGTTTTCCCTGCATCCGGGTGACTGATGATCGCGAAAGTGCGTCTACGCTCGATTTCTTTGTGATACTTGCTCATAAGGTCGGCAAAGGTAGGGAAAAACGATGGCCGGAGACCGATGGCCGATGGCTGAAAAATACCCTGCTGATCGGATTTTTCTTTACAAATAGGCGCCAATCTTCTGAAATCTACTTCAAATTAAAGTTCGGCGATCGGCCATCGGTCACCGGCCATCGTTTTTCTGTACATTTGAACCATGATCAGGCGAACCATCGAAGTGATTCTCAGCAGTTGCAAAATGGCAGCGCAGGAGCTTTGGAAAAACAAACTCCGCACATTCCTGTCGCTATTCGGCATCACCATAGGCATCTTCTGTATTATCGGCGTACTTGCAACAGTCAATAGCCTTGAACAGAATATCAAAAATGAAGTCAATTCGCTTGGAAGTAATACGATCTATATTGACAAATGGGTGTATACGACCGATGATGATGGTGATCCGTGGTGGAAGTACGTGAACCGGCCTTATCCTAAATTTGAAGAGGTTAAACAGATCCAGGAAAGAACTCCGAGCGCCAAATACACCGTCTTCCGCATCGCTACCGTAGATAATGTAGATTATAAAGGCAGTTCGCTGTCGAACGTGAACCTCTATGGTGTTTCGGAAGATTTTGAAAACATCCAGGCACTCGAGGTGCCTACTGGCAGGTATATTTCCCCGGCGGAATTTGACCGCGGTGCGAACACAGTTGTACTTGGCGACAAAATAGCAATGGAGTTGTTCGGTTCACCGGAGCAGGCTCTTGAGAAAGAAGTGGTGATCCGCGGCAAAAAGTTACAGGTCATCGGTGTTGTCAAAAAACAGGGCTCGCAGATGATCGGCGGCTGGGATTTTGACCAGAGTGTGATCCTGCCTTACAGATTTTCCAAAACGATTATGCGCGAAGACCGCTCTGACCCGGTCATTATGGTACAGGGGCGGGATAACCTCAGCAGCAAAGTACTGAAGGATGATCTTGCAGGAACCATGCGCGCACTCCACAAGCTTAGTCCCACCAAAGAAGACGACTTCGCATTGAACGATATCAACGATCTTACCGAATCCATCAGTTCTGCCTTTGTAAGCCTGAATGTTGGCGGTTGGTCAATCGCCGCCTTATCATTGATCGTAGGCATGTTTGGCGTTGCCAATATCATGTTCGTTTCTGTAAGGGAACGAACGAGCCAGATCGGTTTAAAAAAGGCGATCGGCGCAAAGAGTTATATCATTCTGACAGAATTCCTGATCGAATCTGCATTTCTCTGTATCATCGGCGGGCTGATCGGACTGTTGCTTGTATTCCTGCTAACACAGATCCTCACATCTGCACTGGATTTCCCGGTGTTTATTTCTACCGGCAATATGATGCTGGCTATCGTGATCTGCGTGATTGTCGGCATTCTGGCCGGATTCATACCCGCCTCCCAGGCGGCGAAAATGGACCCGGTTGTGGCAATAAGAAGTAAGTAACCATGCACAACTGATTTACCTTTCGTAACCTGTGTCGGCGGCAAACAATAGTATCCCGGTGTTTGCTACCTTTGCACTATGCCTGTAACTATCCTTGCAATTGAATCGAGTTGTGACGAAACCTCTGCCGCAATATGTACAGACGGAAGGATCCTTTCAAACTACATTGCCAATCAATCGGTGCATGAAAAGTATGGAGGAGTAGTGCCTGAACTGGCAAGCCGTGCGCATATGCAAAACATTGTACCGGTCGTGAATGCGGCGCTTGATGCCGCAGGCTGTTCCCTCAGCCAGGTGAGTGCGATCGCATTCACTCAATCGCCCGGACTGATCGGTTCCCTGCTCGTTGGCTCCCAGTTTGCAAAATCGCTGTCGCTCGCCCTGGATAAATCACTCATCGCCGTGCACCACATGCAGGCACATGTGATCGCCAATCTTATCGAAGACAGAAAGCCCTCCTTCCCTTTTATCTGC
Organism: Chitinophagaceae bacterium; assembly: GCA_040509495.1. GTDB lineage: Bacteria > Bacteroidota > Bacteroidia > Chitinophagales > Chitinophagaceae > Terrimonas_A. Next base: position 8,047 of record JBEVKW010000088.1, read on the forward strand.
CTCACAGTAAGCGGAGGGCATACGCAGATCGTGGTGTGTGAATCACCAACAAATTTGCGTGTAATCGGTGAAACGATCGATGATGCCGCAGGTGAAGCATTTGATAAATCAGCCAAACTGCTCGGCCTCCCGTATCCGGGTGGTCCACTCATCGATAAATATGCGAAGGAAGGAAATCCTGACCGGTTCCAGTTTCCTGAACCAAAGATCCCCGGACTGAATTTCAGTTTCAGCGGATTGAAAACATCTATCCTTTACTTTCTTCAAAACGCGGGAACAAGTTTAGTTTATAAAGAAGAGTTCAAAGCAACCGAGCAGGAACGTTATGATTTTATACAAAACAATCTAACGGATATCTGCGCCTCTATTCAGCAACGCATCATTACGATCCTGCTGAATAAGGTAAGAAAAGCGTCAGAGGAAACAGGGATCACCGATCTGTGCCTTGCGGGAGGTGTTTCAGCAAACAGCGGCCTGCGAAAAGCCTTCGAGGAGATGGGGCGGAAGAGAGGCTGGAATACCTTTGTTCCCGCATTTCAATACTGTACCGATAATGCGGCGATGATCGCTATCACCGCTTATTACAAGTATCAGGAAAAGCAATTCGCAGATCTTTCCACAGAAGCTTCTGCGAGAGCGGAATGGTGATCCCGCTGTAAAAATTAATAGAATCCGATCTACTCATTAATGGCAAATAGCTATTTCCGCTTTAAGCAGTTTACAGTCCACCAGGAGTTGGCCGCTATGAAAGTCACAACCGATGGGTGCCTGTTTGGCGCATGGGTGGCCGCACAACTGGAAAAGGGAAATTCATCCGCCCAGACTATACTTGACATTGGAGCAGGCACCGGTTTGTTAAGCCTTATGCTGGCGCAAAAAACAGCGTCTACAATCGATGCGATCGAAGTAGACATGGAGGCGGCAACGCAAGCCATGTCAAATTTCACTCAATCCCCCTGGAAAGAGCGACTGAAAATCATACACCAGGATATTCATCAATTCAATACACCTCACGACTACCCGATCATTGTCAGCAACCCACCTTTTTACGAAAAAGATCTTACCGGAAAAGATCCTAAGAAGAATATCGCGCACCATCATGCCGGGTTATTATTGCAGGATCTGGTAAAAATCATCAGGAATAAACTCACCTCAGAAAACGGTCATTTCTTTTTACTGATACCAGAAAAGCGGCTGGAAGAAACACTAACAATTATCAGGCAACTGGATTTGCGTACCTACCGGATCTGCAAGGTTCGTCAGTCGGTTGATCATGATTTTTTCCGCGCATTGATACATGGCGGCAATACCGAGCATGACGATAAAATGCTTGTAGAGGAATTGTCTATAAGGGATAGCAACAATGAATACACCGAAGCGTTCATCGCGTTGCTAAGGGATTATTATTTGTATCTGTAGTATCACTCCACACCATTTGCATAATCACCCAGGTAATCATACAATGGTGTCAGTTGCCCGCCGTCCGTCATGGTTGCCCGTCCGATGATCGGTGAGCCACCTCGTACAAGATCTTCCAGTACAAACTTGATCAGCTGTTCGCCAAAATAACGCGACGCATCCCTGGGCAGCTCATTGGGAAGATTTCCTACAGCCATTACGTCGATAGATCCTGCAAGATAAGGTGCCGTTTTCTGCAGCGATTTTTTATCTACCCCGTATACCGGGTCCTCGATCGTCTGATCACCGAGATTGATCGGTACGGAACCATCCGCATCATCAGTGATATCGGCGATGGACTGAATGATAAAATCATCGGCCTTCACATCAGCTTTTTCAAACAATCGCGGCACATCTTTATCCCAGTAAATGCCGTTCATCAGGATATCTGTTTGAGCGGCATAGGGAAGAAAGCCGCAATCATATTCGTGTGGGTGATTGTGAAAATCTTCCCGGTTGTAGGTACCGGTGAGTTTATGACGGTAAAGATCCTGCCCTTTCAATTGTGTATATACAGGATATGAAAATCGCCTTCTGAGGTAATCGTCCGGCTCAACTTCATGAATACCCATCAAGTTCATGATCTCGAGGATCCCATGTGCCACACGCCCGCTTCCGGTTACAGCGATCTTGACATTGGGGAGACGAAGACCGAAGTAATGATGTATCAGCTCGCGAAAACTTCTTTCCTTGTACACACGATCCAGCTTATAAAGGCCTGTCCGGTTTCCATAAGCCATCATGCCATTATGAGCTCCCACCACACCTGCAAAAAAGCCAAAACCGATGATCCTCTGTCCATCCTCGTGTTCAAGACATTCGTAGTCTATCAGGCGAATGCACTTATCCAGGATCGCGCTGAGCAGTTTCTGGTTATGTGGTTGTTTTTTCTTGGTATGGGAAAAGAAAAGATAGGTTTTGCCTTCTATGAGCTGACTGACGGGCACTTCCTTGATACCTAGAAGCACATCGCAACCGGCCATATCTTCCATCACCTCCACCCCGGCAGCGGTGTATTCACGATCGGTAAAACAGCGGTTGGAAGATGACTGTGCTACTATTTTTACATCCGGCAAATGCTTATGGATCCACTTACATTGGGATGGAATAAGCGCTACACGATTATCAGCTGGTGTTTTTCCTTCGCGGATCAATCCGATTCTAATCATAGTCGTTAAATTTGCAATCGTAAAAAGCCGTGTAAAGTTAACTGAAATGCGGTTGTCGCGTGATCAGGAAACCGACAGAAAAGAGGAATGATCGTGTTCCTCATCCGCGGAGAAAGATCGTCAACCGTCATAAAAATAAGGAGGCTACTATGCTGAAAACATTGTGGAAGTTGATCCGGAAGGTACTGCTACCGAAAAAAAGCTGCTGCCGTGAGTAATGTTTCAAAAAATATTTGCCATACATTGGATTCAAATGGCCGGAAACCCGTAATATTGCAGCCCCAATCTGCAGCCCAGGTGGCGGAATTGGTAGACGCAGCAGACTCAAAATCTGCCGCCGCAAGGTGTGCTGGTTCGATTCCAGTCCTGGGCACGATAAAAGGCTGAAGCTATGCTTTAGCCTTTTTCTTTTTCGGGATCGCTTGCTTTTACCAGGAATCATCCATTCTGCCTAATAAACCTGACTGAAAGAAAAGAGGCCACCAGTTGCTGGCGGCCTCTACATCCAATAAATAAAAGTGTATTCTTATTGCAGCAATAAGCTTGTTACCAACCGTTCGCCATTTCCAGTCACCGATACCCTATAAATTGCTTTGGGCAATCCCGCCGGAATATAGACGGTCTGAGCTGTGGTACCGAAGCTATGTCTGACTGTTTCTGCATAAACCTGCTGTCCGGTATTATTAAACAGCTGCAACTGGTAATTGCCTGCCGGCACATTTTGTAATCTTAATGTAAACTGATCATCCTTGATCTGCGTTGGAAAAACTGTGATTGAGCTATTTTTTTCAGCCCGATCCACTTCTACCGTAGCACTCAGCAGTTTCTTTCCATCATTATCAACAGAACGGATCCTGTAATAACTTTTACCGGCAAATGGAAGTATATCAGTCCAGTTATAATTTTCTCCGGAAGTTGCCGCCAGGCTGCCTGCATCAGAGAAACTGCGGCCATCAGCCGAACGTTCAACAATGTACTGCTTCAGATTTTCCTGGTTAGCTACTTTCCAGGACACCTTATTCTGGCTGCCCGATGGCCATGCATTCAGGTTTACAAAGTTCACGGGTAGCACGCCCATGCTTCTGGGAAATACCAATCCATTATAAAAGCCTTCAAGTATCATTTCATCGGTAATGATATTAGATCCTTCTATCGGAACAGAACGGAGTTCAAAACTGGAGCGTGAAAGGTGCGCCTGAACAATATAGATCTTACCACGTGCAGGATCTACCCGGAATGCGTAAAAGAAGTTTTGATCTTCAATGGCGAGCGTAGTCACCGATCCTCCTGCAATAGCTCGTTTACGGAGATAGGCTGCTTCATTCGGTTCGTCAATTTCTGTCCAGTAAACCGTTCCGTCAAGAACATCGAGTTTGAAGGGCGCATGCGCGAAGGTCAGGAGTTCCACGGTAGCAGTTCCATCAGGATTTGCTTCAAATAATTTAAACGGTCCGGTTGCTCCGGTTTGAGCCGCGTAATAGAGTTTACCGTTATAATAAGCAATATCAACGGGTGTAAACAGATTTCCATCTGGGTTCTGCCCTATTCCACCAGAGATCTTTTCACGGTTGCTTCCGTCCGGGTCCGCACGGTATAAAGCCTGTTCATCAATAATAAAGATCTTGCCGCCACCGAATGCGATGCCCGCGGGATAGATGAAGTCTGTGAACAGTGTTTGTTTGTCAGAACCGTCCAGGTTACAGCTGTAAGCTCCGGACCAGTATTCTCCGCCTGTCCAGTAGAGGCGGCCATTTGCGGCATCCATATCGATATCGAAGCCCTCTGAATCGTAATCAAACGGCGTTATAGCCACCGGATGGGTAAACTTACCGGATGAGGGAGAGAAGGAGGTGCGAGTCAGTTCGGGCGTATGAAGGAATGGGGTCATGTACATTTGGATATTACCTGTTGCAGAAGCAGCAGAAACCACTTCAACCGAAATGGTCTTGGTTTCAGTACTGAAGGCTGAACTGCCACCCGTCGATGTGATATCGTAAAGTATGCCTTCTTCCGCTACGGATTTATCCCAGGCTCTGAACGTCAGCGTTGCCGTACCTACTCCTGTCGGGTTGAAGCGGATACGCCCGTTACGGACGTTCAGCAAAAATGCATTATTGTCGCTGACACCGGTAAGATCAGACCAGTTATTACCGCCTCTCCATACCTGCCAGGTTCCATTGCCAGTGCTGGCTGCTACGAAAGCGACGCCGGGTCCACTATTTACCGGAAGCTGATCCTGGTCCGGATCAGTCACTACACCATTGATCGGAGACATTTTTCCAAAGATCGCTTTCATCGTAACGCCACTATTACCGGCCTGCGTTTCGGTGAGGGTGTTTAGAACAACTTCGTTTCCCGGACAAAGAACCGGGGCCACATTAGGTGGTATTGTTATCGAATAATCTTCTATCTCCCCGGTATAGCCACCACAGGCTTCAGCGATCACACCAGCACCTTCACTAAGTGCCCAGCGCATGCGCGTAGCACCGGCAAGCGCCGTTACAGGGATCGGAACTGCATGAATATTGTACGCACCCGCACAGTTCCCATCCCCTACTATGCCGGTGTAATGAACGGCGATCTCTCCCGCATCATCAAAATCTTCATCGTGATTCCAATCTATATAGATCCTCACGTTAAAGTTTCTGGCTCCGCGATTTCCGCAGTTCCGGATAAAATAGGAAAATGTATATGTCGTTACTCCCCGCGTAGCTATACCTGCGGAGGTACCGGATCGATCAGCGTATCCTTCGGAAACAGCTGGCGTTCCGCTATCATAGCCATAAACAGATTGCAGGTTGAAATTGGCATTCGAAATAAACAGTCCGCCCGTATTTACCCCTGAGGGAATACAATACTGGGCACTAAGTTGGTAGGAAAAAAGCAACAGCACAACAGGCAGGCAAGCAAAAAGCTTCTTCATGGTGGAAAGGTTTGGTGGTGGTTAAATGGTTCGACCAGTAAATTACAGTGCTATCACCATTCAACAATCCACTTACCATATTAAAATAGTATTAGAACACATTTTTGTTGGTGTTTACTATTCCAAAACGGCCAAGCCTGTTTGTCCGGGTTCGTCGGACCAACAGGCAACAGCTTGATTATTTTTATTTAGTCTGTTCAAGTTTCAGTACCACACTCGTCCTGCCACTATTCACTTGCGGATTGAACCCGACTTCCATCAGGAATTGCCCCGAATATTCTTTCAGCGGATCAATCGAAGAGTTCACTCCGGGATAAAGACAGACCTCGCGTACACGGTAAGTAGCCGCGGCATCAAGGCCTTTTAACTTCACCGGGTAACTGCTTCCCTGTCCATAACGGTTATTCACGAGATAATTGAACATTACTGCAGACGAGCTGTCTTTTGTTACGTAAAGAACCGACGCAACCGCGGCGCCGCGGGGATCTGCCAAACGATACTGATCTCCTTTCCATACGATCTGTTTGAAGGAATTATATTCCGTTATCGCATGCTGACAATACGCGAGATCCTTTTCATTCAGATGACTCACGACGATATCAAACCCGAGCTTCCCCATCATTGCCACATCCGTCCTGTATTTGATCGGCTGCTTTCCCCAATCAGTAACATGATTCGCGCTGGCCACTGACGGATAGAAATAAGAATATTCCCATTGCAAAAAGACTCTTTCAAGCGGATCGGTGTTATCACTTGGCCAATACTCGGTAAAGTATTGCAGCGCAGCGTAGTCAACCCGCCCTCCGCCACCTGAACACAACATCATCGGCACTGTGGGATATTTACTGCGGATCCTTTTCAATACGGCGTACAATCCACGCATATATTCGATATAGAAATGAGACTGATTTTTCAGATATGCAGAATGTGCATTAAAGATAACAGCATTGCAATCCCACTTGATATAAGCGAGGTCAGGATTCTTGATAAAGAGCTGATCGATGACTCCAAACACGAACTCCTGCACCTGCGGATTAGCCAGATCAAGCACTAACTGGTTTCTGAAATAATGTTCAGGACGCGCAGGTTGTTTCACTACCCAGTCAGGATGCTTTTCATACAGTTCACTTTTCGGGTTGACCATTTCCGGCTCCACCCAGATCCCAAACTTAACCCCGTTATTGCCGGCTTCTTTAACAAGCGTAGTGATTCCGTTTGGCAGCTTGGTTTTATTTTCCTGCCAGTCGCCCAGCCCGGCCGTATCTCCGTTACGCGGATACTTGTTCGCAAACCAGCCATCGTCCAGCAGAAAGAGATCAACCCCAAGTTTTTTTGTATCCTTCAGCAACTCTTTCAGTTTTGTTTCATTGAAGTCGAAGTAAGTTGCTTCCCAGTTATTCAGCAAGGTGAGGCGATCTCCTTTCCCATCAAGAATCTTGTAGTTCCGCGCCCAGTCGTGCAATTGCCGGCTGGCGTGTCCCTTCCCTTTATGAGACAGCACATAAAGAAAGCCAGGCGTTACAAATTCTTCTGCCGGCTTAAGTGTATAGGGAGAGGCGTAATTATTGATCCCGGAAATGATCCGGAGATTATTCTGAAAATCAAGTTCAAGGTCCGTTCTGAAATTGCCGCTGTATTCCAGCGCACCATACAGCACCGTGCCTTCTTCTTCACTGGCGGGTTTACCCAATGACACCATAAAAACAGAGGGCTGAAAAAGGTTGGCTCTTGTGCCAAGTTTTGTGTCCAGCGTTTTTATTCCATGTGTGATCTTTGATTCTTCCGGTTTCATTTCCTTTGCCCAATCGCCATGATACTGGTTCAGCCAGAAACCATCTGCTTTCAGGTAAAGGTTCGCGGAAGCAAATTTATTCAGCACTACGTTTCCTTTTTCATTGTGTTTGATCACTGACCATTGTTCGATCACATCCTGTGCCGCAAATACTTTGTAATACAGCGATACTTCAAAATTGTAAACGGGGTCTTTCAATAAGATCCTGTACTGTGTGACGCCAGGACTTATATTCTGCTGATCGTCGCTAACAAACCGCAGGTCGAGCGAATTGTTACCATCAGCATGGGTAACAGAGATAGCAGGTTCCATCAGGTTCCTGGAACCGCTGCTGCTATAGGCCGCGTTCAGCACCTGTGTATAATCTCCGTCTCCCATTTGCTTGTATGCCTGGGGGATCAGTTCATATTCATTGCGGTTGGTTAGTTTTTTTCCGTAATAGATGATCGAAACATCTTTTTTCTGATCCACCTTTAACACCAGCGCATTGCTGGTTGTTTCCATCGGAATAACACGATCCTGGCTGAACGCCCAAACTCCTATACCAAAGCACCATAACAGCAACGTCCAGCGACGTAATTCCTGCACTATCCTTTTCACTTTATTTGTTTTACTCATAAAAACGATTCTGTATTGAACAATAAAACCTATTATCATTTCAATGAAGGGTCATATTTACCGGAAACGGTAATACCAGGCCACGTATCTGTTCTGAACGGAGCGGCAGGCAATCCTTCACTATTAAACAAATTTGCATTCCCTGCATCATCTGCCCATGCGTATCTGACGGCAACAGGCCGGGCAACTGAAGAAGAAGAGATTTTCACCTTTCCGCCGGAGATAATTAAAGCTTGTGCCGGATAAAATCTTTTATCTGCGCCTGCAATTTCGAAGCCTTGCAGTGTGCCTGAATTTTTACTGACCAGCCCTTTTGCTATTGAAGAAAAGCTCAGTTCAATGTTGCTACCAGCTGTTGTCATTGAGGAAAAGACAGGTCCTGACGACTCAATCTGCCGCTTATAAGTATGTTTCAAAGCAAGCAGCGCCAGCCTGTAACCGACATCCTGCTTGTTGCGGGGATGAATATCTGCCGCATCACCGATATCAATGGTCACTGCCATTCCGGTTGCCTGCTGGTTAAGTGTTGCTGCCTGCGATGCTCTCAACTCCGCCCATGCACTGCCGTTGTTACTGTTTCCATTGGCTGCATTGAAACTCGTAAGTTGTACAAAGTAAAACGGCATAGCGGGATTCCGGAAACGCATTCGCCAATCATGGATGAGTAACGGCATCGCCTTACGGTATTCAAAGGCCGTGGCTGTGTTGGCTTCACCCTGGTACCAGATCACTCCTTTGATCTGTAACTGCTCTACCGGGTGTATCATTCCGTTATAGAGCAGTGAAGGATAATCATTAGGTCCCATGCCATTCGAGCTATGCAACACCTCCTGGATCCTGTATTTCCACTGACCAGATAAGGGAAATCTTTTACTGTTTGAGGTCAGATAAAGCTGACTGCTGTGTCCGTGAATTCCTCCGCCATTTCCTCCATCTTCCACTCTTATTGAGATAAAATTTTTACCCGGCCTAAGCAATCCATTCCTGATCGCATATACCCGTTCTGTATTCCAGCCATTCATTCCGCCAATCCGTTCTCCGTTAAGATAGGTATCGTCGCGATCATCGATCATTCCCAAATGAACAGAGGCCTCACCGGCAAGATCTGCCGCACTGAGATCAACTTCAGTCCTGAACCATACAACGCCATCGAGGCGAGATAATCCCGGTTGCGATTCCCATAATCCGCACGGGCATTGTGCTCCATTCAGCAGCGTCATAGTTGCTTTCTTTCCAGCGTGCGCTATCGGCAAGATCGGTCAGCCCTTTCTGCAGCGATTCAACGTAGGCCTGCTCTTTGCTCCGCCGCTGACTGATCAGCGCCTCCATAGGCATCTCCGGCGCTTTAGCTACAATGGCCGAATAGTATGGATCTTTTTCAAACGCCGCCCGGCTGATCCAGGTCTCTATCAGCGTGCCACCCCAGGTAGTATTGATCAGGCCGACAGGCACATTTAATTCCTTGTGTAAAGCACGCCCAAAGAAATATCCGACGGCTGAGAACAGGGGAATGCTTGACGGAGAACAGGTCTCCCATTTACCCTTCAACTCATCGGTTGGCAACGCAGATACATTTTTCTCCACCGTAAAAAGGCGGATGCGGGGATAGTTCGCGGTAGCGATCTCCTGTTCTGCATCGTTAACACTGCTCCATCCTTTCACCGGGAATTCCATATTCGATTGCCCGGAACATACCCATATATCTCCCATCAGTATGCCTTTGAACACGAGTGAGTTTGTGGCACGAACAGAAAGATCATAAGGACCGCCTGCCATCTCCGGCAAAAGCATCATCATCCATTTCCCTTTATCATCAGCGGTAACCGTTTTACGTTGCTGATGAAAAACGGCCGTCACCTTTTCTCCGGGGTTTGCACTGCCCCAGATCCTGATCGGTGCATCACGCTGGAGCATCATGCTGTCACTGAAGATAGCAGGCATCAGCAACTGCGATTGTGCAAACAGCGTGATCGAAATAAAAACTATGATCAGAAAAAACCTTCGCATCTATTGTTTTTTATCATTCATATAAATCACGTTCATCTCGTATATCGAAGGCGGAGCCGTTGCTTTTAAGACGCGCAATCTCAGGCGGCTGGTTTTATAGGCAACCGGGAAATATATCACCCTGCAATCTCCTACCGGTTCTTCACCAAGATACACGGTGGTCCATTTTTTACCCAGCATAAGATCGATCGCATACTGCCTGATCCTCGGCGTCCTGTATTGGGAGAAACCATCCGGATCATCCTTCACATCCTGGTACTCAAAAATGCTGATCTTATTAAAAGGCTTTGTTTCATCAAGGCTGATCATGACTTCAGCCAGTGTGTCTGCAGCAGCCCAGCGGGACTGCATATTGCCATCATTGACCGCCGTTGCAGCATATTGATCCGTTGCATCCGGGTAAATACTGCTTGCAGCAGCAGCGCGACCCGTCGATAAAAATGTTCCATTGACCGGCAGGGGTTTTCCTGCCTGTATACCTAATCTCTTACCTAACCCGATCACCGCATTGGCTTCATATTCCCTGATACGTCCCGTGTGATCAGGAGGAACATTCAAGACCAGTGTGTTCTTATTGGCAGTTGCCCAGTAAAACAACTCCTGCAACTCGTTCAGGTCACGAACCGGCAACTCGGCACTTTTCTGGAACCAGTTCCATCTTTTGCTAAGGCAAATGGTATGTTCAAACGGCAGATAATAAGATCCGCCCTTATGCAGATACTGCTTCCTGTCCGAAAGGTTTGCCAGCTGAGGATCCCACAGGCGGAAATCTGAAGGAAAATACTGGAAGTGGAACTTGTCATCCTGTGTCATATTCCCTGCCGGCGTATAATTGCGCTTCCCTTCTTCATTGACGATCGTATGATTGACGCTGACCGCACAATCGGGGTTATATTTTTTTGCAAGACGATAGATCTCTTCAATCCCCCATTCTTCCGGTTTTTTGTCCCAGCCACCATCAAGCCAGAGTTCACATACCGGACCATACGCTGTAAATAACTCCCGCAACTGGTCCAGCATGAATTTTTTATAGGCAGCATGATCTTTATACACAGGCTCGTGCCTGTCCCACAATGAATAGTAGATCGCGAATTGCACGCCATATCTGCGACAGGCATCGGCCACTGCTTTTACTACATCCGTTTTCACCGGCGACGAAGCAATATCATAAGTGGTGTACTTACTATCCCACAAACAAAACCCGTCATGATGTTTTACTGTTAGTAAAACATACCGGAAACCTGCCTGTTTTGCCACTCTCACCCATTGATCAGGGTCCAGTTCTGAAGGCGCATATTTTTCTGCGGGGATCGTTCCATCAGACCATTCTATGTCTGCAAATGTGTTTATCCCAAAATGAATGAACATCCCGTAGCCTCTGCTGAGCATTGCTGTTTGCGTGGCATTAGGCGACCGCGCGGGAGTAATGACCTGTGCGGTAAGATCCGGCGTGGCCAGCGCGCAAAGAAGCAATAGCCATAGATATCGTTGGAGCAACTTCACAATAGTTCCGTTTTACGTTTTATTAACCTGTAGCCTAACTCAGCGCCTCCGGATACAGGCATGACAGAACCTGTTATAAAAGAGGCTTTGGCAGACGCAAGAAATACACAGGCGTCAGCAATAACATCCCCCTGCGGACAATATCCGAGAGGATGGATCTGATCGAGATAAGAAGCCATTGCCTGCGGATCATCAAGACCGGCAGCCCATTTGCGTAGCATATCTGTCCATACACCTGCCGGCGCGACTGCATTCACCCGTATTCCATACCGGGCATAATCAAGGGCCATTGATCTGGTGAGCGCATTTACAGCACCTTTTGTAGCGGCATAAGCGGCATGATCTTCCTGACCGATCTCACCAACAAGACTGCTCGTATTAATGATGCATCCCTTTGTTTTCTTCAACGAATCGATGGCAAAGCGCGTGGTAAGTAAAATGCTTTTCACGTTCACATCAAACAACAGACTCCATTCGTCATCGCTTGTATCGTCTAACGTTTTTGCAGGATGGGCAATGCCTGCATTATTATGCACTACATCTATCTTTCCATAACGCAGGATCGTTTTCTCGATAGCCCACTGAACCGTTGACGGATTTGTAACATCACAAAACATACAGTCATCCATCCTGATCCGCAATGTCGATGCCGACTGGTATAATGATGCTTCGTCGTTTGCGGCTATCATCACTTTTGCACCTTCCTCCAGGTATTTCCTGGCACATTCCAGCCCGATGCCCATCGAGCCACCAGTAAGGAATATCACTTTATCTTTCAAGAGTTCTCCCATGTCTTCATTTTTTTACCTGAATGAGTAAAACAACCAGATCATTACAACCACCAGTAGCATTGTCAGAAATCTGTAATCACCCAATCCCTGCCGGCCTTTCATCCGCAAGGGTTCCAATGGATTTTTCCAGAAGAAATCCCTGCTGATGTTTGTATGAACGACGGGGAAGATGAATGAGAATATGACCTGCATCAATACGCAGATACAAAACAGGTAGAATGCCATCATCATGAAGGGGATACCCGCAACCGGGTTACCCGGCAACACTTTATTGACGGTAAAAACAATTGCCCCTAATGCTGAACCAAGCCAGAGTGTTAACCGCGCAGATCTAGCGGAAGCCTTTCCCCAGAATATTCCCAGCAGGAAAACGCAGGTGATCGGCGGCGCAATATGTGCGATGATATCGTTCAGCCCGTTGAAAATACTTTCATACCTGTTCAACAGTGGCAATAGTAACAGGGACAACACGAGAGCGATCACAGCAGCGATCTTACCCGCCTTTACCAGTTGCGCATCGTTTACACCAGGCCTGTATCGTTTGTATACATCATAACTGATCATTGTTGAAATAGAGTTCAGCGCACCGGAGATCTGACTCATCAGGCCCGACAAAAGCGCAGCAACCAGTACGCCAACCAATCCCGATGGGAGTAGCTGGGTGATCATCACCGTATAGATGCCTTTCGACTGAACCACTTCCCTTCCAGACGCATCTGCCGTTTTCAAGGTCTCCAGGTCAAGAGCCCCTGTTTTGAACAATACAAAAGCAAGCAGACCGGGCAATACAAAAATGAACACCGGCAGGATCTTTATAAAGCCGCAAAACAAGGCGCCGCCTCTTGCATGATGAATATCCCTGGCTCCGAGCACACGCTGCACGATCGTCTGATCTGCACACCAGTACCAGATCCCCAGTACAGGATAACCCAGAAAAACGGCATACCAGGGCATTCCGCTTTCATCGCCCGAAGGGCGAAGCATGGAGAGCTTGCTCAATTCATTTTCTTCCGTCAGTACACTGATCATCGGGTCCCAACCGCCCACTTTTCTAAACGCGGCCCAACTGATGATTAGGGCACCGGCAACCAATACCACTGTTTGAATCGACTCAGTCACTACCACTGCTTTCAATCCACCAATGATGGTATAGATCGCTGTAATGACAGAGATGACGATCACACCGGTGTACATATCAATACCAAACAATGTCTTTAACACAATGCCCCCGGCGAGCATGGAGAACGCAATATGTATCACCACAGCAGAGATAAGCGAGACCACCGTAAGCCAGTCACGGCAAGCCCTGTCGTATCGTTTCTCCAGGAAATCAGGCAATGTTGCAACACCTGATTTGATGTAGAATGGAACAAAGAACAATGCGAGAAGGATCAGCGTAAAAGCTGCCATCCATTCAAAATTACCGTTCAATAAACCGGAGTCAAATCCGCTTTGCGCGAGGCTCACCAGGTGAACGGTAGAGATATTTGTTGCGAAAAGCGCAAGACCGATGGCTGGCCATTTCAATGATTTTCCCGCAAGAAAATATCCACTGGCTTCGTTGGCGCGTGTTTTTCTTCTATGCGCTATGCCCGACCATAGCCCAATGACAAAGATCAGCGCGATGTAAGCGCCAGCAATAATAATATCTCTGGTTGCGATCATTTAATTCAGCTTATTTGTCACAAAAACTTTCAGGTCTTATCAGGTCGATATTTTTATCATGCAGAAAATTTATTGCAACCGTTCATCATCATTTCCGTGCTGATTTGCGCAGACAAATGCATACCGCAATCAACTGCTTCTTTCGTTACCCGGCGATCAATCTTTGAGCTCACAGCTGCTACCGGGCTCCTGCGGGGTCTGGTACACACCACCGCTTACATTGACAGGGAAAACAAAATGCTTTTTCAGGTGCGGAATATGTTCCAGTAAAAGCGCTTCATGTCCAAGCGAGATATGATTAAACAGCACCAGGTGCTGATGAAGCTGACCCATATCGCCCACATGCGGTACAACAGGCACATTGTATTTTTTACACAGGAGGCTGACCGTGATGAATTCGCTCACTCCTCCCACTCTCACCGCATCCACCTGCATAAAGCCGGCGGATCCGGTTTGCAGATAGTTTTTAAATACGATCCTGTTAGGAACGTGTTCGCCGAGTGCCAGTTTAAATGGAGCAATATGATCAGCCAGCACTTGATGCGCAAGCACATCATCAGGATGCGTAGGTTCTTCTATCCAGTATGGGTTCATCTTTTTCAATTCATCGCAGATGCTGATCGCCTGCGGAAGGCTCCATTGCTGGTTTGCGTCCAGCATTACGCGGGCGGCATCACCGGCAGCCTCACGAACAATATGTGCACGGGTGATATCCCTTTGCGGATCTGCTGAGCCTACTTTCAACTTCATCGCGGTAAAGCCACTGGCTACCGCTTTCGCCACATTCTGCTTTACCTGTTCATCGCTATAGTTGAACCAGCCGATAGAAGTGTCATATCCGGGATAGCCCGTCTTCAGAATCGCACTGCGTAAGTTTTTTTCTGAAGCCTGCGCCCTGATCAGATCCAGTGCCTGCGAAGCAGTAAGCACATCTTCCAAATAGGAAAGATCCAGCAGGCGAACGATCGCTTCAGCATCAAGACTGTTCAGCAATGACCAAAGCGGCACACCTCTTTTTTTTGCCCAAAGATCAAAACACGCATTGGTAACAGAAGCAAGCCCAAGATGAACAACGCCCTTATGCGGGCCAAGCCAGCGGAATTGCTGTTCATTTGAAAACTTATTGAACCATTTTCCAAAATCGTGCATCACTTCTTCAATATCTTTTCCCTTCAATTGTTCCGCATAGAACGCAGCAGCTTTGCACACCAGTTCATTTCCTTCTCCTAAAGTAAATGCCAGTCCTGCGCCGGTAACACCGCTCTCATCGTGCAGGTATGTTACCGCATATGAATAGACCGGGTCCCGGTGAATGGCATCACTACCTGCATTCTTTGCCAGTGGAAATCTTTTATCGGCTACAGATATTTTACTGATCATTTATCAACTTTTAAAAGAAACTTAACGAGGAAGAACATCGATCGTCTTCATTTCACCATTTACTTTTAATTCCACCTGTTGTTTTACCGGTGAAGTCAGTGTATACTTTGTAACGGTTCCATTTGTCCAGGAGAAATCCACGGTCACATTACCTCTGGCCTTTAAACCTTTCACGCTACCTTCTTTTTTCCAGAGATCCGGGATGGCAGGCAGCAGTTCAATATAACCTGCATGGCTTTGCAGGATCATTTCCAGGATACCTGCAGCCGCGCCGAAATTGCCATCTATCTGGAATGGCGGCCCTGCGGAAAGCAGGTTCGGATAAACACCACCACCAGCGCCATAATTAATATCCGTTCTGAGTGTTGGCTTCAATATCTCCCGTAATAATTTAAATGCCCGGTTACCATCCTGCAGCCTGGCCCAGAAAAGCTGTTTATAGGCGATCGCCCAACTTGGTCCATCATCGCCTCTTACATTAAGTGATTTTTTTGCAGCTTCTGCAAGATCAGGCGTTCCATTTGCCGTGATCAGGTTTGCAGGATACAACCCATAGAGATGTGATATATGGCGATGTTCGCGATCGGTTTCCTTGTAATCTTCCAGCCATTCCTGTATGCGGCCATCGGGTGAGATGATACCGGCAGGCGGCAGATGAGGCAGCTGTGCACGCAATGAGTCTGCAAACTTCTTATCAATACCCAGCCTGGACGACGCCGTGATCACATTATTAAACAATTCACGGATGATCTGGTTATCGATCGTTGCACCAACGCAGATGCTTGCATGATTTCCATTTGGAAGAAGAAATGAATTTTCGGGTGATGATGACGGCGAAGTCACCAGCCAACCAGTCTTCTCATCCTTTACCAGAATACTTTTATAAAAAAGAGCAGACCCTCTTAAGATCGGATAAATGCTTTTCAGGTATTTAACATCATTGCTGTATTCATAATGGTCCCACAGGTTATTACACAACCAACCTGAGCCTGATTTCGTAACGCCCCATGACGCACTTTCGCCCGGCTCTGTAAAGCCCCATACGTTGGTGATCACGTGTGCCACCCAACCTTCCGCATTATAATAAGCTTTTGCTGTTTTCTTACCGGGTTCAACCAATCCGCGGACCAGCTCGGTCAACGGGAGATTCAGCTCTGAAAGATTTGACATTTCCACTGGCCAGTGGTTCATCTGCACATTTACATCAAGGTGATAATCTCCATTCCAGGGGGTATTCACCTGGTTTGCCCAGAGCCCCTGCAAATTCGGAGGAAGCAGACCAACACGCGTGCTGCTGATGCTAAGGTAGCGACCATACTGAACGAACAGGGCCGGCATCGACCTGTCCTGATCAGGATGCTGGTAATGTTCGGCCAGTCGCTTATCCGTTGTCATCGCCGATGCTGCTCCCGAACCAAGATCGATCGATACACGGTCAAATAGTTTCTTGAATGCGCGGGTATGCAGTTGTTGTTGCACTGTAAAAGTCTTCGCCAGCGCGGCTGTCATATTCCTTGCTACGAGAGATTGAAAAGACGGATTTCTGAAATCTGTTGCAGTTGAAATATAGATAACAGCTTCATCCGCATCAGTGATCATCAGTTCATTTCCTTTTACCGATTGCTTTCCTCCTGTATTGCGGACCCTTACTTCCGTGAAGTATTTCATTCCTTTCCCATCGGTACCATTATCGAGCTGACCCTGTAACTGTAACGAATTGCCGGCCACGGAAGAACTGCCGCGTTCGGGTCTGCTGATGCCAACCGAAAAACTTATCTTTCCTTTTTTATCAGCAGAGATCCGGATCACGTCTACATCATCACCAAAGCTTGCAAAATATTCACGTTTGTATCTTACCCCATCCAGTTCAAACGAAGTAATCGCAACGGCACTGTCCAGCGAAAGTCGTCTGTGGTAATTTTTATTCAGCGAAGGATCTGCTGCATATTTATACGATATATTCAGATCAGCAAGCATCTGGAAGCAACCCCATTGCTTACCACCGGAACCGGGGCCGAGGCACACAAAGTTCTTATCGATCAGCTTTTGAGCTTCATCATTCTTCCCGTCGGACAACAAAGATCTGATCGCAGGCAGTTGCTTGTATGCTTCATAATTATTTGCATCCTGCCGGCTGCCGGACCACAGGGTAATATCATTCAATACTATTTTTTCTTTTTGCAAGCCACCATCCGGTGTCATGCCCAGCCGGCCATTTCCCAACGGTAAAGTTTCTTCCCACTGGGCAGCAGGTTTATCGAACCAGATCGCTAAAGGGTTTCGTTGCGCTGATGCAGACAAGCAAACGAGTAAAGAAAAAAGAAGCGTGAACAATTTCATAAGTGATAATTTGAACCAACACCCACCGGTGTTAAAACAAGATGATTGAATGAGTCAAAGATGAATACATCCTGCTTTGCGTTGCCTGAACGATATAATGTTTTATAAAAATCCAGGCTGCATCAGCAGCCTGGGTCATACGTTATTTTTTGTATCCGAAAGTAAGCTCGCTCAGGTTACTGTAGGAGGACTCGTTGCTTGCTACTTTTTTAATACGCAGGCGGATATAACGGATCTTTGGAGTGTTCGTCCCAAAATCAACCATGTATGGCCCGACACCATCATCAGAGCGTGTCACTTCTTTCAGCAATACCCACCCTTTAGACAATGCTTCGGCTTTCCAGCCCGGATCATTACCGGCGAGTGAGGTTGCTGCATTTGTAATATCAGCAATACCCCAGATCTCATATTCCGTTGGGTTATGACAACAGTTCCGGCCAGTCACTTCAACATTTCTAAGACTATCATACGCTTTGCCCATATCCATTGTGAAGTGGTGAGGCAATTGCTTATCTCCATTGGAGTGGAAGATATCCGGGTATCCCTGCGGTCCAACTGAGCCATCCCAAAGCCTTGCAACACTTGTTTGCCCCTCATAAGGCTGTACATCATTGGGCAGGTTGGCTATACTGAAAATACCTTTATCGCATTTCACTACGCCGAATTCAATCCGGGGAAATGTATCGACCAGGCTTGCAGAGAATGTATCCAGTGAATTACCTACCGGTTTGTAATACGACTGATAAGCCACTTTTGTTCCGTATTTAAAATCATTCAGGGTAATTGAATTGACCTGCGGCAATACAGACACTTCTTTCAGCACGTTGCTAAGATTGGTATACCGTATATAAGTGATCATATTAGTAGTATCAGGCTGAAGAAAATTCAACGTGATCTGCGAGCCTTCATCATTCAGCAATTTATATGGTTCTGTCAGATTGATCGGCCGGTTCAGTAAACTCTGGCGGTACGTATTACCGAATACTCTTGCATTCTGGATCTCCGTGGGAATGGAACGATTTCCTTTCGCATCGAAAGAATACACAAAGAATGTGTACGTATACTCCTGCAGATTATTGATCACGGTATAGATCGTATCGGATGGATTATGAGAAGTGGCAGCCACTTCCACAGAATCCAGGCGGTTATTCCAGTAGATGCGGTATTTGGTAACAGAAGGATCGGGGCTGGGAGACCAGCCGATACCGACGCGTAAATTACCAGGCCTCACAAAAGCCTTATTGATTACGCCGGGATATTTAACTTCCTGTCCTTCGAGGAATTCTTTGAAGTCATCAGGCTTTTGTGAACAAGCCAATACGGTGACAAGCCCGAAGATCCAAAGCCAGTATGAATTATTTCTACGCATGATAATTATTTTATTGGGTTAACGAGGGTCTCCCCAGAAAGTCAATTCGGTCATGTTAAAAAAGTTGTTGGTAAGCGATGCATTCTCCAGGCATTGAAAGCGAATGTATCTTACGCGTGGAAGGTCGAGTGAGAAATTGAAGCTGAAGCCCGCATTCCAGAAATCAAGATCAGCATTGGTATATTGCGGATTGGGCAAACCGGATGGTTTTGCGGGAAGCCTGAATGTACCAAGGTTGATCCATCCGTTGGCAGATGTTTCTCCAACGCCCGGAGCGGATGGCCCGCTTGGCATCGTTTCGTCAACAGGCGCTGAGGTTCTGCCCCATAGCGTCCAACTAAGCGGTGCACCCGCCTGCCATAACCAGTTACCGCTTCCGTCGATCCCGCGGTCCCACAGTGTATAACGGCTAAGCTTTGCAGCCTGTCCCATATCGAAGGTGATCACAGCTGGCCACACCAGTGGCTGGATCGGTTGATCGGTGTGATAGCCTGGTGAACCGGTATTGCTATTCCAGAGGTTTTCTATGACCCAACCGAAACCTGTGCGCACATCACTTGGTAACGAGTAAGAAGCAAACTTCGACTTATCCATGAGCAGCTCATAGATCGGCGTGATGGTCCTGAACAATGTGTCAGAAATATTCCCCCACTGATCTGTGATGTAAAAACCAAATTGTTTTGGAATAGTATCATAACCGCGAAGGCTGTAGGAGATCGTATCCTGGCTAGTATAGTTCTGGTTAATGATCTCGAACTTTTTTGTTACGGGATCGACCGCTACCGTAATGATACCAATATTTGCTTTTTTGGCATTCAATACATTGATGTTAATGCCTCCAAAATCAGGCTTAACAACAATGGTGGGAAACACGGCCCGGTAAGCTGGCTCCAGCGGGTGAACCGTTACCACTGTTGAGTCTGAAGAAACATTGGCGCGGCTCACTGTGCGTAATACCACTTTATACTCCTGGCTTCTTTCGAACCCACTTACGATGATCGTATCTGAATAATAAGATGATTTTGTCTGTCGGCTGATCCTGTCATTGATCATGTAAGTAGCCTGCACATACAGGATATTCTCGGAAGACGGGAGATCATAGGTAATGATCGCTGCACCTGCTTCATTTTTTACCTGGATGTTTGTGACAGGGTCCGGCTTTGTCATATCGGTTGATACAACTTCCTTGTATTCCGAAACCTTGCTGCACGAGAACAGGCAGACGATCATCAGTGCAGGCACGACCGTGTACAGTATATTTTTATATTGATTTATCATAATCATACATTAAGCAATTCGCGATGTTGTTTACCAGTAAGGAGTTTGAACAAGATTAGGATTTGTCATCAGATCATATTCCTGGATCGGGAACAGATAGTCGCGCAGCCCGAATGATGGCTGATAAACAGTACCCAACTGGTAGTATCCTGCAACCGTTCTGTTGAAGACAGACCATCCCTGGAACGGTGTTGCCAGTACTGATTGCAATTCTTTCCAGCGGCGGAGATCCCATCCTGCCTGACCTTCGAAAGCCAGTTCGATCCTTCTTTCCTGGTGAATGATCTGGCGCAGTCCATCCTTTGTTGAAGGCTTCGCTGGATTTCGTGAATACTGCGCCCATGATTCCTGCACACCTTTCAGACCAGCACGCGTTCTCACTTTATCGATCCATGAATAAACTTCTGCATTGGGGCCGGATACTTCATTCAAACATTCTGCGTACAGCAACCAGAGGCCGGACAAACGCATGAAGGTCCATGGGTAAGTCTGCCAAACAGTGTTCTGACCAGGCACGGATTGATAATGCGTCAGTTTTTTAGCCCAGTAGCCTGTTGCATTGTAACGAACCCTGTCGGGCGGAGACGCATAGCCATTCACCGCGTTAACATAGTTGGGATTGTTATCGTTCGTGTTACCGGAGCCAAACCACACGGCACCATCAAATGCAACGGATGAGTAGTAACGTGGTTCACGATCGAAGTTTCCTTTTACCGTTGTATAATCCTGTTTGATGTAGTATTTATTGGCCTCATCTCCTACTCTCAGCTGATGCCTGCCTGCAAAATCCCAGCTGGGGTCTTCAGACACAGGTACACCGTTCTTTGTATAAAAGATCTCAGACTGAGCTATCGGCACAGAGAAGTTGGAATAAACGGCAAACACATTCGCAGCAGCTTCCGCCGTAACTCTTGGCATTGCCATGTACTGCCATCCGAAACGGGGATTAAGTGTCCATACCTGCTCAGGATTCCAACCATCAACGAATGCTCCCTGCAGGGTCAGCAACTGGCGTGTTTTATCAGACATGTTCACCACGTTACCCTGTATACGCAGTTCATAAGGTTTTGCACCGGCGGCAACGGCTGCGTCAATAGCCGCTTTACAGGCAGTTGCCGCTCTTTGCCATTTCAACGGATCTGCCGTTGCCGGGAAGAGGGTTACACCGTCCTTGTTTTTGAAAGATGCATAATCCGGGTTACCATTGAACAAAGGGCTGGCCTGCGTGGTGAGCACTTCTGCTTTCACGGCAAGCGCAATGGTAGAAGTGATGCGTCCCGCTTCTGCTGCGGCATTTTGAATAGCGGCAGGCAGACCGGCGATCGATTCATCCAGCGTTTTTATAACATAGTTAAAACAGGAATCAAGCGTTTGTTGTTTCTGACGCACTTCCTCAGAAGTCGCGTTGATCGGAATAGCAACATCGGCAATGGGAATTGGTCCATACATCCTGATCAGCCAGTAGTGATAGTACGCTTTCAGGAATTTTGCTTCAGCGATCCATCTTGACCTGTCAAATGGCTGAACGTCGCGGGGCTGATCAACATTATCCAGGAAAGTGTTACACATACGGATCGATTCCCAGAGTTTCAATCCCTGGTTATATCCATCCCAGAAATTATGGATCGGGTTCAGGCTGTTCTGCAAACCGCGCATCAGGTTAAAGCCTGCATCACCGCCGGCACCACCAAGCGTGGTCTGGTCCTGCATATTGACAGGAAACAATACTTCGCCAGATGCGGTAAAGCCAGCGTTAGCTCTTACATCCGCCAATCCCTGGAGATTGGAATAGCAGCCAAACAGGTACGCTTGTGTTTCATTCGCATTGCTGAAAGAACTGTTCAGAGTAGCAATGTTATCCGGCGTCACATCCAGGTATTTCTTACATCCTGAAAAGAGGACTGTCGTACAGCCTGCCAGAAATATTTTTATAATAATTTTCATATGCCTTTTATTAGAGTGATCAGGAGTACTGTTCGTCTGATCAATTAAAATGTAAGTTTCAGACCAACGTTAAATACTTTTTGGATCGGGTAAGCGAACCCGTTGCCGGCAAGTTCCGGATCCCAAAGTTTGAATTTGCTGAAGGTGAGCAGGTTCAATCCACTGAAATAGATCCTTGCACTTTCCATATGCGCGCGGCTTGTCCATCTGCGCGGCAAGGTATAACCAGCCTCTGCAGATTTCAGGCGGATAAAACTTCCATCACGCAACCACCAGGTACTTCTTTGCTGGTTGTTAGGAACATCAAATACGGAAAGACGCGGCCAGAGCGCATACAGGTTCTGATTTTCTTCAGACCAGTGGTCGTTTGCATAAGCTTCAAGGATCTGTGCATTATTTACAAATGGCGCAGTACCGAATCTTCCATTGTCAAAATCTGTTACACCCGTTGGATCGATAAAGAAGGAGGAACGGGCTGACCCCTGGAAGAATACGCTCAGGTCAAAATTCTTATAGCCGAGAGACAGACCAAAACCGTAGATGATCTGTGGAGTAGAGGGTAAGCCGATCGGCACCATATCATCCTGGTTGATCACGCCATCCTTATTGATGTCACGATACTTGATATCGCCACCCTGAGGAAGCAGGTTACCGAAAGATTGCAAAGGAGAGTTCTGTGCTTCCTTATCATCCACAAACAAACGTTCCGCGATATAGCCGAAAGGCTGATTGATCATTCGTCCTGTTGCGAACCTCCATGGGTAAGCGTACTCCGGTTCTTCCAGATGCACGGCCTTATTACGTGTTACAGTTAGATTGCCCAATGCCGATGCCCAAAGGCCTGATTTGAAATCCTGGCGATAGTTCACATTCAGATCAAAGCCTTCCGAAGTAGCTTTACCCAGGTTTGAACGGAGGTTACCTAAAGCGTTTTGCTCGATACCAACAGTGATTGGAATATAACCACGATTGATCAGGATATTTTCCCTGTTCTCCTTATATACTTCCGCAATGATGTTCAGCTTCTCAAGGATCGTGATCTCAGCAGCGATATTTGATTTCTTTGCCCGCTCCCAGGTAACGCCGGGGTTGGGATAGGCATTGATGACGGGACCGCGCATAGACACCGAGTTGTTTGTACCGAAGTAAGCGATAGGCCCGGCATTTGGTTGAACGTTCGAGAGATAGAAAAACCGTTGCGTTCTTGGATCACCGATCGCATCATTACCCACCAGGCCATAACTTCCTCTCAGTTTCAATCTTGTGATCACTTTGCTGATGGAGCCATTCCAGAATTTCTCATTGGAGATCACCCATGCAGCGCCGATCGTTGGGAAGAAACCAAAACGGTTATCAGGCGCAAACTTTTCAGATCCGTTGTAACCGAAGTTAAATTCTGCGAAATAGCGGTTGTCATAGGAATAGCTGGCGCGACCAGACACTCCAAGATTCCTGTTAGGCAATGAGGCCTGCAGATTGCCGGCATTGCCCGTAAGCGTTTGCTGGCGTGTTCCCACGATAGAAGCGCCAACGCCATGCGGGCCAAAGCTCCTGGTGTAATCAACGCGCCCAAGCATATACAGGTAAGTGTTGAGATATTTCGCTCCTTCATTGTAGTTCAGGTATTCCTGCGCTGCACCGGGCTGAGCATTAAGCCAGTTCAGTTTATACTCTCCCGTCTGCTCATTAAAGCTTTGCATATTGTAGTAGAACGGCAGATAATTCCGGCTCAGATCGAAGTAGGAATACCTGTTTGTACTGAATAACCCGAAGAATGAAAGCCCCGGCGTGATGAATTTCAGGTTCTGCGATACTTCAAATTGTGCAGACATGCGGGACTCGGAAAATGTCTTGTAGCCATACATCAATGATGCGTATGGGTTGGCCTGAAGGTTACCTGTTTGATTGATCGCATTACCGAAGAGGATATGATTGGTATTGCGGTTAGCACTATCAGGCAGATAGTATGCGGGAAATCCTACGGGGTTTGCGTGAAGCACCTGCGAATAAAGATCAGTCGCAAATCCACCACCCTGGTTACTGATCGGACCTGTGTAATCATTGAAATTACCCCAAAGCCTTACACCAATTTCCGTGGTAGAAGTTGCTTTGATACTTGTATTTGCACGAAGCTGGTAGTTCTCGAAACGCATGCCCGAATTAAAATTGTTCACCGGGTTTACCTGGAGGATACCATTGTCTTTTGAATAAGACCCTGCGATATAGTATTTGGCAACAGCATTACCGCCGCTTACGCTCATGTTGGCGCGACGGGTGCTTGTGCGGTCTTTGAAGATCTCTTTCATCCAGTCAACCGCGGGATATAAATAAGGAGTGATGCCGCCTTCTCCTTCCAGCGTGCGTTGTGTACCGAGGATCTTGTTAGGAGTAAAAAACGGCGTAGCGCCCGGATTGCGGGTCGTTAACGCTTCATTATACGTTCTCATGTAAGAGATCGGGTCAGCGAGTTGGATGCTTTTCGTCGGAGTAGAAATGGCATTCTCCACCCTGAGTTCAATGCGCGCTTTACCGGCTTTACCTTCTTTGGTGGTGACGAGTATCACACCATTTGCACCTCTTGCGCCATATAAAGCGGCAGCGCTTGCATCTTTGAGGATGGAAAAGCTGGCGATATCATCCACCTGCAGGCGGGCGAGATCGCTGGCGGTCAGTTCGATGTTATCGATGAGGATCAGTGGCGAGTTGCTGTAACCAAGTGTTGTTACACCACGGATAAAGAATTGTGAGTTGTCAAGCCCCGGTTGACCACCCCGCTGAAAGGAGATCACGCCGGCGATCTTACCAGCGAGAGCATTGGTGATATTGCTGGCAGGGATCCTCAGGTCGCCGGCCTGAACGCTTGTTACCGAGCCAACCACCGCTTCTTTTCTTTCACGGCGGCCAAATGCTGTTACCACTACCGCTCCAGACGTATCAATGGAGGGTGCAAGGGCCACGGTAACCGGCGAACCTTTGGTAACTACCATTTCAATAGGGCGGTAACCGATACTGGTGAATTCGAGGACAGCCTGGCTGGCAGAGATGTCCAGTGAGAAGAGACCGTCTTTACCGGTGCTGGTTCCCTGCTTGGTTCCTTTGATCACGACAGATACACCGTTGATCGGCGCGCGTGAAAGGCTATCCACCACCATTCCCGAGAGCGTGCCGCCCTGGGCTGATGAACGGATGGAAAAAAAGGAAAGGAAAACAAGGAATGACAGAAAAACCAGGTGGCGGGAATACAGAGATTTCCCGCGGCAGAAGCAAGCTAATCTGATGTTCATATTAAGCAATTGTTTTTTGGTATTCACGGTATCGCAACCGTGGGCAAAGCAATGTAAAAGTGTACGATTGACACCTGTACTATACTATACTATTCCACTAAAGTAGAAGAATATTTTAATTCATCCAAAAAATATTATCCGCAAGGATCGAAACAATTTTGTGGCGTTGGCTGGCGTAGTAGTATCGCAGAGAACGCAAAGTTGGCGCAAAGACCGCTAAGTATTTCTCTGCGTTCTTAGCGGCAACTTTGCGTTCTCTGCGATACTCCTACGCTAAACAAAACAAAGCTTATTGCCGCTTAACGAACGAAGAAGAATATTTCGGCATCCCTCGCGGCCAGCCTTAAGTTCAAGCCCCCAGAGATGGACTTTACCACTCCGCCGGCAAGCAATGGTATGTGCCTGACAGTTTTTCGTTTAACTCCGGCAGGTAAAACCTGTGAGATGTTTTTTACAGAATCACTATAATTAAAGAATGCGATATAATAACCTCCCGGAACATATTTCTCGAAAACCTCTACTCCCTTATTACCGGTATTCGCTTTAACGGGCTTAAAACTCTTTCCATCCTTTACAACCGCCAGCAGTTCTTTATCCTGTAAAAGCTTTTTCGCCGTTGCTGTCCATTTGCCGTATGAAGAGTAATCATCTCCGGTGAACACTGAGCCTGTTACCAGTGCTGAAGCAAGCCGCGCCCTGTTCACACCATCCTCTTCAGTGGCAAATACCACATGATCTGCATCCACATAATTATACATCAGTGACTGCCACCAGCCGTAACCTGTGCTGTTGAGTGTATATTCTGTGTGATCGATACTGCTCCATGCATCACACGCGATACGGCGTACGTGTACATATTTTGATGTGGCAAGATTGGGAGAGATAGCTGCATATACCAGCATCTTTCCATCGAGTACGCTGTCGAGATATTTCATTCCCTGCCGGAATGCCTGCATTCCTGTGGTAACATTCTTATCGTAAAAATGATCCGCCTCCAATGCGCCATGTCCGAGGAAATCGATCTTGATCATCTCGAAACCCAGCGCTTTCATTTTATTAAGCGTATGCGCCATCCGCAGTTGTGTTGCGGGATGAGTAGGATCCATTGCCCTGCCTCCGTCAATATCATACATCTTCCCGTTTTGAGTGGTCCAGGTTTGCGCATAAGTGTGATCACCGGCACCTTCCACTTTCCTGTCCCATTTCCCCCAGTCGGCAAATGGCGTCCAGTAAATGCCTGGCTTCAGTCCCTTGCTTTTGCAGCGGTCTGCAAAAGTCTTGAGTTTGCTGATGTCTCCGTCAATCCCATTGGTGGTCATATTGTCCCAGAATGCATCGAGATCGATATAGAGTGTATTATCAGCATTTCTGAAACCCTTTATTGTATCTGCAAAAAAATCAACCACTTTCATTGCCTGATCAAAAGTGATCTTATCTTTCAAAACACCCCAGCTATTCCATCCCATGGGTGTGGCACTGTCCCAGTTGAAAATATCCGGTTTATTCAGCCTGCGGTTCAACTTTGCAGCGTATTCCATGCCCGTTCTCCAATCGTTAAAGTAACCAACCAGCATAAGAGGTGAACTGATCTTTCCTTTTACCGGCAGTACCTTTCCATGTGCGATCCGGTCGTGCGTGACGGTACTGTCTGCAAAACCTGCAAATAACTTAACAGCAGTAGTGTTGGAATTTTTTGCTTTTATAGCGACACCGGTTTTCCAGTCATACTGATCCAGCGAAGCTGCAACGAATCCTTCGTTGTTATCCGCGTTATAAACCGCGGTCAGTTCACTACTTTGAAAATCTGCCTGTGCCAGTGGGGAGGCATTGTATCTGGCCCACATATCATTATCAAACGGCACATACAGCGCCCGGTTATCTCCGTTATTCTTTAACGAAAGATCTTCCGTAATGAGTGGCGCGATATAATCAGATGCCCCATCCGGGTTTTCCAACTGGATCTGTGTAAGGAAGTAGTCCTGCGATTTGAATACATAAAACAACTGTATCAGTGAAGGGTCTGCAGCAAACCTCAGCCTGTATAACCGGGCAATTCCGAACGGGGTAAGAGTATCTTTGCTTGTATAGTTGGCTTCGCCTGCCTGTCTTGTATCACTGTTTTTTGCACCTGCGGAATATGCAGCGTATCCGTTGGCGAACAACTGGCGGCCCTGCGAGATCATATTGTAAGATCCTTTGCTGAGATCATAAACCAACCGGCTGTTTTTTCCAAGCGGTATCGTCAGCACATTCTTTTGCGCAATAAGAGAAGAGGTGCAGCACAGCGCACAAAGTACCAGAACGAATCGGAAAATTTTTGAAGTAGTTACAGTTAGAGGCAATACGTTGGGCATACTAATTTGTTTAAAAATCATTCAGCAATTCCATGAGGCGAGAACAGCACGAACATGCCGATCATCAATATCACGAGTACAACAAAATACCAGTGACGGTTCTTCCATGGCTTCAGATCAACCGATGCATGTGACTGAAGAGAGAATGGCGACTCCATCGGTCTGAACCTGCCAACCAGCAACATGATGATAGTGGTAACAATAAAAAGGATCGCCAGCACATGCAGGTAGTGTAAGCCGGTATCTATTACAAACTGCGTAATGGAATAAGCAGTTACAAAAAAGAACACTCCAATTTTTGCAGCAACAGGAGGAACTTTTTTTGTAAGCAGCCCGACAACCATGATCGTAAAGACCGGCACGCTAAAGAAGCTCGATACCTTTTGGAGATAGTTATAAAAACCGCCTTCAAAGAACATAATGTAAGGAGAGAACAGGATAGCGATGGCCGTCACACTGACCTGGAATAACCTTCCGCTTTTCACCAATTTCTTTTCGTCCGCTAAGCCTTCCTTACGTTCAAGCCAGGGTTTGTATAAATTCATCACGAACAATGTTCCGGAACTGTTCAGCCCGGCATTGAAGGTGCTGAGTGCACCACCAAACACTACCGCAGCCACCAACCCTATCACTACAGGAGGAAGAATATCTCCAACCAGTTTCGGAAAGACAGTCGCGGTATTGGCGATATCAGGATAGAGATGAACGGCTATCAGGCCAGGCACATTCAATAATAATGGTGCGATCAATTTTCCGACGCAGGCCAGTGAGATCCCTTTCTGGCTTTCCGCCAGGTTCCTTGAAGCGAGTGCTTCCTGCACGATATACTGCTCCATTCCCCAATAGTAGATATTGATCAGCAACATGCCTGTAAACAGGGTACCGAAAGGAAGCACATCTTTGGGTTTACCGATCGCATTGAGATGATCGCGGTGCTCACCAGTCAGTTTCTCCACTCCCTGCAGCACACTTCCGTCACCCAGGAAACGGAGACCGTACCAAACGATAAAGATCCCGCCGATGAGCATTCCGATCCCCTGCACAACATCCGTGATAGTAATTGCACGAAGTCCGCCGAGCACGGTGTACAAACATCCCACAACACCCACCATGACCACCAGTATCCTGATCGTTAAAAAATAACTGAGTCCGAACCATTGATCAACATGAAAGATACCATTGATCGCAACGGCACAACCATATAATACAGATGGGATCAGGTTGATAAAATAGCTAAGGAGGAATATGATGGAAACGATCCGTTGCGTTTGCGTATCGAAGCGTTTGGCGAGAAAATCAGGTGTGGTGACCGCTCCTATGCGGAGATAGACCGGCATCAGGAATTCTGCAACGATCAGCATGGCGAGAATAGAACTCATCCCCCAGGCCATTACAGACATGTTTGTTGTGTATACGAATTCATTCTCACCAATGAACTGGTTTGCGCTCATATTGGTGAGGAAGAGCGAGCTGCCGATCATCCAGAAACCAAGGCTCCTGTTGCCGAGGTAATAGCTGATGGGCGTCCGCAGCTGCTGCTTCCTTGTTGCAATAAAGGCGATGAGCGCCGCAATAAGGGTGACAGCCAAAAAACTTGTCAGAATGGTTATGTTCATAAAGAAGCAATCATAATGATCCCCGGCGCAGCAGCACAGTGGGAACAACTTCCTGTATCATATTTCTCTTCATTACAAATTCAGCAGCTTTCTCCGCCATCACGGCAAAGTCAGTTGAATAAGTAGTGATTCCATCAAAAATGATCTCCTTCACTACCTCATCGTTGTGGGAAAGAATGCCTACATCTTTTCCGAGTTTGAACCCTTTGGCTTTTGCGTCTTTCAGCATTTGCCACAGCTCCGCATTATTAATAGTAAAGTACACGAATCCTTTCTCGATAGAACCGGGAATGTATTCGGTGCGGATCACACTTTTGATCTTCTGTTTTTTTACAAACTTCTTATAGGCTTCGATTATCTCGATGGGTGTATCTGATGCGGGGCGATGATAATGGATCATTCCGTCGAATTTCCTGATCGCAGGCGCCAGTTTTGAAAATGCAGCATAAGATGACTCCTCGAACTCCTGCACTACATACGAGAAATCCCCGGGCATGGGTTGATAACGGTCGATCATCAGGAATTTATTCAGCGGAAGGGTGGTCAGGATCTCCGCGGTACGTTTATGAGGGATCGGCGCAACCACGTACATACCATATTTACCACGCACATTATTGATGATGCTTTCGAGCACATCGATATTGTTATGATGGAAAAAAATATCGATATGTGCTGTCTTCCCTACCCTGTCCCGCAGTGTTTTATAGAACACTTCCTGGAAGCTATCGAAGGCGAAGATCACAAGGGCTATACGAAGATGGCTTTCGGTATTTTCCTGGGCAACGAAAAAGCCGATCCGGTTCTTCGATTCTACGATGCCGCGGCTCATGAGTTCTTTATACCCTTTCGCAATTGTTTCCCTGGCAAACCCAAGCTCCTTTATCAGGCTGTTAACGGAGGGAAGCATATCTCCGCGCGACACGAGCTTGTCATTGATCGCGTTGATAAAGCCCTGCACAAGCTGTTCATGTTTCGAAAGCCCCTGTATGTTTTCCAGCTCTCTTACCTGTTGGTAAATATCCTGCATAGCAATCTGTTTCGTCTTTTCGGTAGGTTGATCCGGTATCTGTACTATTCTATTCTACCGGGTAAATGTATTTCAAGTTTTTGGGAAATGGAAAAAATTTTGGTGCGTAGTCTGAAGGCTACGGACAGCAGTGTACTTAACCGGCAGGTTGAAAGTATATCGCATATATAGTTACCCTGTATAAGGACTGGATATGTGTCTCATGAATGTGTCGGGAAGGTCCGGAGAACATCAGGTCGATGTCAGGTTAATATCAGGTGAATATCAGGTAAACATCAGGTGAAATTCAGCGACAAGTCGCCTTCACTAAATGCGTCTTTGAATGCGATACTATACGTACGTCCGGAATTGACTCCCGTTCCGAATTACAGGTACGTGGCGTAACATACAAAAACACAGCATTCGTACAATAGAATGCAAGTGGGGAGTGCCTGTATTCTACCTTATTAAACCTGCCAAGCCCACAGGGATACGATTGCCCGATCGCAACTCAGCAATGGAGGAAACATTAAATTTACCTTCCAGATCACCCGCTTCCACTTTAAAGCGGGCAAAATGCTGTATTTTTTCGGTTATTTCAGACACCCCGGAGCGAACTCAATTGCTGAAAACAAGGGAATACATTCTCACTTCTTCAACAGTAATATTTTCTTCACACTCTCGTAAGAATTATACATCGCGACTAATTTTCCAGCACCATCCAGGATCACATAAGTGGGATAAGCCGACACACTCAGGTCTTTTGTAATATTCACTTCCGAATCCTGCAGATAATTGGGCCAGTGATAACCATGCTGTTTTAGATAAGCTATCCACTCCTTATAGTCATGATCAGTAGAAATACTGATCATCTCCACATTATTCTTCCGGAATAGCTGATAATCGTTTTTTATCTCAAGATGATCTTCCCTGCACGGTTTGCAATTCAGAAACCAGAAATCAAGGACATAATGATCGCTGCCCTGCAAAGCGATCTTTGCCTTATCTCCTTTTACGCCTGTAAAGGAATAATTATCGGGCATCACCTTTACACCTGCAAGGATTTTCTCCATGCGATCAGTAACACCGTACAAGAGAAACCAGTCGAATTTATCTGGTACACTATCAATGATTTCTTTCAATGGCAGCAGCAATGCGGGTGAATTTTGATTGATACTCACATACAAGTCAGCAGCCGCCAGGTAAAATGGGCTTGTTAAAAACCGTCTTACGCCAGTCAGCAAGTGATCGTTCATTGCGGCTGTGTCTTTAGACCTGTTCAATGAACTATACATTTTATAGAAAGCAATTACGTCATAATATGCCGGAGAATTGATCACTGAATCGATCACCAGGGTGCTGGAATCAATATGGCCATAGATCGTCACCTTTCCGGGATCCAGCCAGATCTGTTTGCGAAAACTTTTCCCGTCAGAACGATAAATGATGTTGTAGCAATCGATATGCTTTTTTGCAAAGACGGCGTTAATGGTGTCAGTATAATTAAATTGCTGGATATCCTGCTGACTAAGATCAAATACACTGACCTCCTGGATCTTCTCACCTTTCACGATCAACTGGATCTCAGTTTGTGCAACAACGGGCAACGCAGCGATCATCAAAAACCATAGCAAAGCAGGTTTCCTTTTCATTTGGTGGCTGTTTTACAATTAATAACTACACCTGTAAGGTAGTATTTTTCCAGCAAGCGGCAGCCTGGGCAATCGCCCGGATCCAACAGGCGTAGAAATATCTCAAAGCACACAAAGAGGCATGACCGGAGCAAATGAATCAATCACAGAGGAATTCCGTTGAGATTATTGAGGCCATTTGCCGCACTCCTGCATACTTCCTGGCCGGTGCTACTTAACAACATTATGTGTGGAATATTTATCTGCCATAAAGGTGCTGACAACCTCTTTTTTTAATAACTTCCCCTCCTAACCATCTGTTCGCATGCGTTTAATAAAGCAAAGTATTCTATTCTTCCAGGAAGGAAATTCTGACAAGGTGTATGAAACTGATCTTTGCGATGTTGGCAATGATAAATATGTAGTCAATTTCCGTTATGGTCGCAGAGGAACGAATTTAAAGGAAGGCAGCAAAACGCCTGTTCCGGTTTCTTTGCCGGAAGCAGAGAAAATATATAACGATGTTGTCCATGAAAAAACTGCCAAAGGCTATACGGGTACGCCGGGTGTTGCATCGAAACCGCTGAACGATGATTTTCTCTCCGCGATCGCGCTGCCTGCTGCGAACATTGCGGCAATGCCGGAAGGCAAAAAGAAAACGATCCTTCAACGGTTGGATGCAGAACTTAACTCAACCCGCTCACCCCGGAATTACCGCTGGAAGTTCAGCCGGGTGATCTGGAAAGCGGGTGAATATAAAATAGGTGAAGCCGCGCCCTATCTTGTTAAATTGTTTACCAAAGGAGATCTGCTGCACCAGTATTGCTGCACCTGGGCGTTGGTACGATGTGGTAACGCCGACATCATTCCGGCATTACAGGCGATCAACGAACATCATCCGTCTCCGCTGGTCAGGCGATTGGCAGTAGCCGGCCTGCTCCAGCGACAAACCGGCGAAGCAAAAGATGCACTGATCGCACACCTTACCAGATCGATGCCGCAACCCGTTCGCGATGCTTTTCAGCAAACCGATCTGCGGTTGTTAAGCAATCTTTGTCTCACGCAATTTCCGGAAAACACCGATCCTTACTGGCACGAGCAATTATACCTGTTATCAACGACAGCGCAATGGATCCGCCCCGCGGTCAAATCCATGTTGCTGCAATTACCATTGGCACCAGGAACTTTTAAAGAGATCAGGGCGATCTACAAACTGGCAGAGATGCTGGACGATTTTGAGATCAGTGGACTACTCTCCTGCCGGTTTGAGATAGAACCGGAATTCTTCAGCAGCAAGATCGCCACCAGGAATCTGAACAGGAAGATTTATATCCGCTCTATCGAAGAATACATCAATCCCAATAAAGAACTTAAACAGAAACACAGCCGGCTGGCCTATTCACAGAAAACAAGGTGGTACCTGCATAAGCGGATCAATCGCCGCTTGCGGATGTTCGCACAAAACGGCAGCACGGATTATGTCAGGCTTGCGACGGGCATTCTTATAAACTATAAACGTGAGCGGGATCTCTCGGACGCTTTCTCCACAAGTTCCTATCAATGGATGAACGGACGCTACCAGGATGTAGAACGAAGATTTCCGGCGAATGCAAGATCGATCTTTCTTCATCAGTTGTTGCACAGCAGAAATCCTCAAATGATCCTGACAAGAAATCACATCTGGGAATTTGCATCTGCCGCCAGTCAGGCTCAGCGTACAGCCGTGCCTGCCGCAGACACTGGCAGCGGGATCGGTGGTTTTATCAAAAAGATCGCCGGGTTGTTTGGCAGTAAAAAGCAAACACCCCCACCCGCACCCCCACCGGAAGTGCCCTTACCGGCGGCTCAGCCGGTTTCCTTCGCTCCACACCTGCATCTTTGGGATCAGTTACCACAAGCGTACCTGCAACTCCTGTTGGAAGCAGAACTGGATGAAGTGCTGAATTTTGCCTCCAGCCAGCTTTCAAATCACCCCGACTTTAAAGCCATCAAAGAAAAACTGGATACCGCCACACTGACCAAACTCGTTCGCGCCCGCTTTAGCGTTCCTGCAGATCTCGGATACGCGATCATACAGGAAAGATTTTCCAAAGAAAGCGTCCCTGCAGAACTTATCACCGCAATGCTTGGCTCCGTATCCGCAGACGCAAGACTAAAAGGCAGGGAATGGGCGGAAGCCAATACACGAACACTGCTTGCCGATGCGGGCTTCATAACGGAACTTCTGTTCATGCCATTCGCGGAGATCAGAAGCTGGGGCAAGGAACTTATCCGGAATAATACACTGAGCAGCGAATTGAAACAGGCAGTCACAGGTAAAGTGATCGCAGAGATGATGACTACTGACCCAACCGCCACTGATAAGACAGGGCTCAATGATGTTGCTGATTCATTGTTCGCATTGTTCGACCATGAACTATCGAATATCGATGTAACTGTTATTTCCGACCTCTTGCATCACCCGGCTTCGCCTGTATTGCTGTTTGGCCTCCGGATGGTGAAGCACAGGAAATCAGGATGGAGAGGAGAAGAACTGAAAACATCCGGATTGCCCGCTTTGATAAATCATCACTATGAACCGGTAAGACAACACGTTGTTGAGCTGATCAATAATCTGCCGGATGAAGAGCTTCTTCATTTGAAAAAAGAACTCGTAGATGCGGCACTCTCCGCCTGGGCCGATGTACGGCTACGCAGCAAAGCGGCGCTTATACGTGCGGCAAACCGGGATCCGGAATTCGGAAAAAATGCAACAGAAACGCTGATACCCTTTCTTTCCAAAAAAGAATTGCATGAGGGCCTGCATGATTATCTCGCGGATCTGCTGAGCAACGAGTTGAGCGCTTATTTAAAAAATGCCGATAAGCAAACTGCACTGAACCTGTTGTACGGCAATTATGCTCCCGCCCAAAAACTTGGAGTGGCTATCCTGGAGAAACATACAGATCCTGCAACGCTGACGCTGCCGCAGATCGTTGCATTGGGTAACCATGAGAACCTGGCGGTCAGAACCTGGGCCTGGAACTTCTATCAGCAATATACAGCGCGTATCAAATATGAAGCTTCCGCCGCGATCCGCATCCTGGAAAGCACCTGGGAAGACACGCGCTCCTTTGCCATGAATTATTTCCGACAGGAATTTGAAGAAAAGGACTGGGAACCAGAAGTACTCATCGGCATGGCCGACTCGATTAAACCTGCTGTAGAATCATTCGGACGCGAGTTGATCACAAAATATTTTACAGACGCGAACGGCCCGCAATACCTGCTGAAATTAAGTCAGCATCCCAGTGAAAAAATGCAATTGTTCACCACCAACTATATGGAACGTTTTGCAGGTGGAGACCTTGAAAGAATCAAAGTACTTGAATTTTATTTTCGCTCTGTCTTAAGCCGGGTGAATAAGAACAGGATCGCAAAGGACAGGATCTTTCTCTTTTTGCTGAACGAAGGATTAAGATCGGAAGAAGCAGCAAAAACGGTGGCAGCAATCATCTCAGATATTTCCGCGCAAACGGCTATTGGCGATAAAGCGAAATGTATTGATCTGCTGATGCAACTGCGGGCGATCTATGATATCGAAACACCATTGCAGGTAAGACCGGTTGAAGCGAGATCATGAACAGTAATGCCGGGTATTGAAGAAAACAGTTTGCTAAAACCCGGCCGCCGAACATCGAACAACTATCAACATTAAAACAGTTACATGCTATTCACTTACCGATTTGCAGGAAACACAGCGGTAACCAATACCACGCAAACGACGGGGCTTTCTTTCGCGCCGGATACATTGCGGGAAAGCGCCTGGTTTATCGGAAAACTCAACCGGAAGCTCGCGTTCCGCGAAGCGATCTCTGCGCTGCATGATGTTGTGATCAGCGACCTCCGGTTCAAACCAAAAGATAAGACCGAATACAAGGCCTGGGTTGCGCAGAACGAAGCGTTATTTATGGCGCAGCACATGGCAGGCTACGATATGGACGGAACAAATGCACGCCTGGAGCAGATCAGGGAAGAACTGACAGCTATCCGGTCGGAAAAACTCCGTGTAATGGCCCCCTTCAACAAAGCCAAACGCAACTATTTCGATTATATCTATCAAAAAGACCGCAACATGTGGGTCGTTCTTGATCCCGTGATCACCATTCATCCGGATGAACTGTTCTTTGAATGCTTCAGCCAGGATGAATCGACTTACGCCAGACTCGGCTGCAATTATAACGTATTCAAAGAAGTGGCCGATTACAAATGCGGTACAACTAACGTGGATTATTCCGCCAGCTTATATGAAGAGTTTCAAAAGATCCGTGATTACAAGGACACTGAATTAAAAGTTGACCCTTCCGGATTTACCGTTCAGACAACCAACGAAGAAGAATACAGGGAAGTCAAGATCGACCTTCCTGATAGCTGGGTAAGAGGTTTTCTGCAAGTCAGCAGTGCAATGACTTTACCAACGATCCAATTCGATCTTCACCCGATGGACATTTACAGCCTTTGTCTTGTATTAAGAAAATTCAAAGAAAAAAGAGGTCCGCGCGCACTACGTTATGTTCTGGAACCGGGACATCCTGTAAAGATCATCTTCGAACCCTGGGGGAAAGAGATCATTTGCAGCAGGAGTATCTATACCGGCGCAACAAGACAGGAGGTCCGCACCTGGGGCAGACGAAGATTGTTAACACTTGAACGGCTGATCCCCGTTGCAAAGAAATTCACCGTGCATCTTCTTGGGTCAGGACTGCCTTCTGTGTATATCGCAGATATGGGGGATATGAACTTCACGTTGGGATTAAGCGGGTGGACGGCTAATGACTGGAGCCGGGCCGGCAACTTCGATCTGCTTGCCCCGCGAATGGATGTTGACGACAAAAAAAAGCAACTTGTATTCAACGGCCTGAAACAGGACTGGCTTGGCACGGCAGAACAACTAAGCAAAAAGCTTGGAATAGATACTGCTTCGGTTACCGGTGCACTAAGCCTGTACACACAAGCCGGCCGCGTGATCTATGACCTGAACAAACAGGTATACCGCGTTCGGGAGCTGAGCAGGGAACCCTTACCCGTCGAAACACTCCGCTTCAGTAATGCACGGGAAGAAGTGGCCGCGAGAATACTGGAACAGAAAGGTGTAAAATACACAGTACAGGAATTGCCCGGCAATGTCACACAGCTGAATGGAACGATCAAATCAGCAAAAAGAAATTACCATCCGCAGATGGTGATCGATGCAGATGAGAAGATCAGCTCCGCTACCTGCGATTGCAGCTTCTATACAGAAAATAAGCTGTACAAAGGACCGTGTGAGCATATGCTGGCGATGC
Organism: Chitinophagaceae bacterium; assembly: GCA_040509495.1. Taxonomy (GTDB): domain Bacteria; phylum Bacteroidota; class Bacteroidia; order Chitinophagales; family Chitinophagaceae; genus Terrimonas_A. Next base: position 45,499 of record JBEVKW010000088.1, read on the forward strand.
GTCAGGCGCATAATGCAGAAAGGATGAATACAAGATGAACGATGATTGATCGCCAATGATCGATTCAAACTTTGATTTTATATTTCTGAAGGAGAAAACTATATTTGTTAACCTCTTTCATGTTCTTTGACGGGGTTGATGTATGCACCTTGCTTCCGAAAGGAAAGAACGATGTTTCGTCGTTCATGCGACATGAATAGTTCATGCATCACCAAATGTAATCTTTACTGTGGCATACGGCCCTATATGTACTGGTTAACAGTACAGGCACCGTGTGCCAAACCAGTACATATAGGGCCGTATGCCTGGCGTTGATTAATCTGGTCTCAGGCACGCACGAAGGAAAACATTAACCCCGTCAGAACATGATCTCTCTTATCTATTATGTTCGACAATCAACAGACCCGGCAGCAGCTTTACGACAGGATCCGTGAAAGCAGCAGAGACGAAGTCATTCTCGAAGAAATGAAACGAATGGGCTTCTGGGGAAAGAAAGACGCTGAACCATCACTCTCCGAACAGCTCATCAAACAGGAAACAGCTCTCTCAAAAGAGTTGAATGCCCTTCTTGCGCAGCAGCGGAAGTTCCAGGACAAAGAGAAGATGCTGAAAGAAATGCGTATAAAGCGCATGGCGGAAGCAAAACAAAAAAGAGAAGAGAACAAAAAGAAACGAGAGCAACAACGTTTCGAAAGAGCCGAAGCCTGGCGCAAAAGAAGAGCCGGAGAGATCCTCTTTCTGGGAGAAATGGTTTCTACCGGTCTTAACGACACCAATAGCAATACAGCCGCTCTCCACACACATGGATTACCGGTTTTCAATAATGAAAACGATCTTGCCGCAGCATTGAACATTTCACTGTCTGCGTTACGATTCCTGGCATTCTCCAGAAAGGTGTCCACCGTATCGCATTACCGGAAATTCCATCTCGCAAAAAAATCAGGTGGCAAGCGTTTGATCTCCGCACCAATGCCCAAATTGAAAAGTGTTCAATACTGGATCCTCCAACATATTCTTCAACACGTGAACGTGCATCCTGCTGTTCACGGATTCATCGCCAATCATTCGATACTTACCAATGCGCAACCTCATACAGGCAAAGAAGTGGTGTTGAACATCGATGTCAAAGACTTCTTTCCTTCTATTCATTTCAAAAGGGTAAAAGGAATGCTGCAGCGTCTTGGGTACTCCGAAAAAATTGCCACTATACTCGGACTGCTTTGCACAGAAGCGGTGACGGAAGAAGTAGCGATAGACGGTAAAACATACTTTGTACAGAAAGGCAATCGGGTATTACCGCAGGGTGCACCGACCAGCCCTGCTATTACCACCATTCTTTGCTATAAACTGGATAAACGCCTGCAGGGCCTGGCAGATAAAAACCAATGCACTTATACGCGTTATGCTGATGATATCACGTTTTCCACATCACGTACCGATCTGAATATGCAACAGATGGTGTGGCGGGTAAAAAAAGTTTTATCGGAGGAAGGTTTCACCGTTCACCCGGATAAGATCTCTATCATGCGAAAAGGCGCGCAGCAACAGGTTACTGGAATTGTGGTGAACAGGAAACTTTCTGTCAGCAGAGAAAAGCGCCGCAAACTTCGCGCATTGCTGCATAACCTTGAAACAAAACCCGGCTTTGTACCAGTGTGGGGAAAGAATAGCAGTGCGGCAGCCATACTGGGATATGCGCATTTTGTGAAGATGGTAGATGCCGAGAAAGGCGGCAAATTCACAGAGAAAATAAAATCATTAATAGGCCAGGGTAAATTATCATTCACACCTTCCCGTGACCAGAGCGGGGGAAATGCGGGAAGCGATAAACCCTGGTGGAATGTAACCTGAGCCGGCAAAAGGAAATTCTCCGGCGTAAGAGTAACGCGAAGAGCGATGGCCGATGGCCGATGGCCGATGACCGATGGCCGATGACCGATGGCCGATGGCCGATGGCCGATGACCGATGGCCGATGGCCGATGGCCGATATACAAATACCTATTATCCGCAATAACCTATACCCGATAGCAGTAATAGCTTCCATTTAAATACAGCACTCG
>JBEVKW010000089.1:0-29593 GCA_040509495.1 Chitinophagaceae bacterium
AGGGAGCGCTTGATCAGCGCTCCCTTTTTTTATCGGTTGATATGAAACAATTAGAACTTAACGATACCGGAAAGACCTAACCAGCTTGAAGTACCGTTATCAGATACCGCATTGTAGCTTAATGCAAGTTGGAATTTACCAGCATCATAACCTACCTGAGGCTTGTAAGCAAAACCACCTCCGTCGAAGTCTCCTGTCAGGAATGCATAACCAACCTGTCCAGTCACAAAAAACTGCTCAGACAAGTAACCACGGGCACCTACCAGAACTGGAACAACGCCAAGCTTTGGTTTATATCCGAGAATTTCTTTTGTAAAGAAATGAGTGTACCCGGTTGTTGCAATACCTTTTACTTTTTCGGTAAAACCAATTTCTCCTTGCAGTTCTACACCTGCTGCGAAATTAGCGCCGTCGCCTAAATCACCTAAGGGCAGACCAACATTAACACCAGCACCAAATTTAAAATCTTTCTGTGCATTAAGACCTACGAAACCAGCAACTGTAAAAGCTACTGCTAAAAACACTTTCTTCATTGAATTCTTTTTTTAAGGTTTGAATGAATAATGATCGCAAACATAATAACCAGATTCTCAAATACAAAATAAACTAGCTAAAAAAAACTTAAAGCCGTTGATCAAAAAAATCATTCAGGACTTCGCTTTAAGAGAATTTTTTTATATCCTACGACCGTCGTAGAGCCTGTACAGCATGTGTGAAATACACTACGTAAAACAACTCATCCGCAATTTATATCACCGCAATGAGTGATGCTTTTACATAGGTAAATGTGCAGCGTTTATTCGGTTGTTGCTGATCTGGTTTACTGTTTGTCATTGACGATGCAAACATAAAGCGGAACTGACCAAACTGACATACAAAAGGGCCGAATTGTGAATAAATATGACTGAATTGTTGCTATAACATGATAAACGCCGCTTATCAAATGATACATGTCATAATACATCAACCATCACACATACCGCCCATACCCTATAAGTGGTATTGACTATAATCATAAAAATAATTAAACAAAAAAAAAAGCCGTTAACGATCGTTAACGGCTTTGTATAAATTGTAACCATTTTATTTTTCCTGGAGGAACGGATACCCGTAATCTACCGGTGGTGTAAATGTTTCTTTGATTGTTCTTGCGCTCAACCAACGATAAAGATTCAGGATCGAACCGGCTTTATCATTCGTACCGCTCGCTCTTGCTCCACCGAAAGGCTGCTGCCCTACCACAGCACCGGTTGGCTTATCATTGATATAGAAGTTACCCGCGGCATTGCGAAGTCTATTTGTCGCCAATTCAATTGCAGCACGGTCACGGGAGATAATAGAGCCTGTCAATGCATAAGGAGAGGTAGCATCAACCAATGCCAGTGTTTGTTCAAATTCATCGGCAGGATAGACATATACGGTCAACACCGGTCCGAAGATCTCTTCACACATCGTTACATAATTAGGGTCTTTTGTTTCGATCACTGTTGGCTTAACAAAATATCCTTCTGTTTTGTCGCACTCACCGCCCACCCATATGGAGGCAGCCGGATCATTTTTTGCATTGTCGATATAGCTTTTGATCTTGTCAAAACTTTTCTCATCGATCACTGCGTTGACAAAATTGGTAAAGTCTTCGACTGTTCCCATGTTGAAGCTTTGCGCACCAGCGATCACTTTCTTCTTCACCTCTTCGGCAATATTAGAAGGAATGTATGCTCTTGATGCTGCAGAACATTTTTGCCCCTGGAATTCGAAAGCGCCTCTCAGCAATGCAGTAGCTACTATATCCGGATCAGCTGTTTTATGCGCAACAACAAAATCTTTACCGCCTGTTTCTCCAACGATGCGCGGATAGCTTTTGTAGCTGGACATATTTTTGCCGATCGTTTCCCACATATTATTGAATACGCCGGTAGAACCTGTAAAGTGTACGCCTGCAAATTCTTTATGAGCAAAACAAACTTTACCCAATGTCGGACCATCCACATAAATAAGATTGATCACACCATCGGGAAGACCCGCTTCTTTCAGGATACGCATGAACATCTGCGCAGAATACACCTGTGTATTCGCTGGTTTCCAAACAACCACGTTGCCGCACATTGCAGCGGATGTCGGAAGGTTGCCGCCGATCGCTGTAAAGTTAAATGGTGTTACAGCCAGTACGAATCCTTCCAGCGGACGATACTCCATACGGTTATGCATACCAGGACCGCTGATCGGCTGTTGCTTATAGATCTCACTCAGGAAGTGAACGTTGAACTTAAGGAAGTCGATCAGTTCACAAGCAGCGTCGATCTCTGCCTGGAATGCGTTCTTGCTTTGACCAAGCATGGTCGTACCGTTCATATAAGTACGATACTTCGTAGCAATAAGATCAGCAGCCTTCAGGAAGATGCCGGCCCTGCTTTCCCAGCTCATATCTGCCCAGGCCTGTTTCGCGGCAAGCGCTGCTTCTATCGCCTTTTTCACATGCGATTCATCGCCCGCATGAAAATAACCGAGCGTGTGTTTGATCTCATGTGGCGGATGAATAGCTACTTTCTTTCCTGTTCTGACTTCCTCACCACCGATATACATTGGTATATCGATCTCCTCCGCCTTCAGTTTTTTCAATGTAGCTTTTAATGCTTCTTTCTCCTTGCTTCCCGGACCGTAACCCAGGACAGGTTCGTTTACCGGAAGTGGATATGAAAATGTTCCTATTGCCATTGGATTGTGTTGTTTATTGTTAATGCCAAACAAAGTCAAAAGTAAAAAGTAGAAAAGCCTTGAGTTGGTCAATAAATCACAAACCGGCAGCTTCTATTTTTTAATTTTGACTTTTTACTTTTGAATTATTCAGTTTCGTTTTCTTTTTCACTCAGCAGATACGCCTTGATAAATCCATCGAGTTCTCCATCCATCACAGGTTGTATATTACCTGTTTCAAAATCAGTTCTGTGATCTTTGATCATTTTGTAAGGATGGAACACATACGAACGGATCTGGCTTCCCCACTCGATCTTTTTCTTCTTGCTGTTTGTTGCATCTTTTGCTTCGTTCCGCCTGCGGAGTTCTTCTTCGTAAAGACGGCTTTTAAGCATGGTCATGGCCTTCTCGCGGTTGCCCAGCTGCGTACGCTCTGTCTGACAAACCACCACGAATCCTGTAGGTAAGTGGGTCAACATCACCTTGGTCTCAACCTTGTTTACGTTCTGACCGCCAGCACCCCCGCTTCGCGACGTTTCCATTTTTACCTCGGAGTCCTTTATCTCAATGTTGATGGTATCATCAACCAGTGGGTATACGAATACCGAGCAGAAAGATGTGTGGCGTCTTGCATTGCTATCGAACGGAGAGATTCTTACCAGTCTGTGCACACCGCTTTCTGCTTTCAGAAAGCCATAGGCAAACGGCCCTTCAAACTGAAGCGTGGCAGTTTTGATACCGGCTCCATCTCCCCAGACCCAGTCGAGTTCCGTTACTTTCCAGCCCTGCTTCTCACCGTACATGCGATACATCCGGGCGAGCATTTCTGCCCAATCCTGGCTTTCTGTACCACCTGCACCGGAGTTGATCTGCAGTACACCTGGCAGTTCGTCCTCTGGCTCATTCAGCGTTGCCTTGAATTCCGCATCGTCGATCAGCTCAACAGCTTTATCAAATGCTTCTTTGGTTTCTTCTTCTGTGGCATCGCCACCTTTCCAGAAATCAAAAAGCACAGCAAAGTCCTCTACGGCGGTTTCAGTAACCTCGTATAGCTTCACCCAATACTCATTCAGCTTGATGTTCTTGAGAATCTCGGTAGCCCTTTTGTTGTCGTCCCAGAAACCGGCACTTAACGAAAGCTGCTTGTCGTCTTCTATTTTATATCGTCGGTTCTCGACGTCAAAGAAACCTCCTTACCCCGGCAATGCGGGACCGCATATCTTGTAATTTTTCCTGTGTCATAGTGGGCGCAAAGATACAGCAAAGAGCGGAATTCCGTAACGGTTTTGAGAGTTTTAGGCCTGAAGCTGCTGCTGGCTTACCAATCCGGCCTGTGCGGGAGTATCGCAAAGACAGCAAAGAACCGCAGAGCGTGCAAAGATCTTTTTCAAAATCGGTTCTTTGCGTCCTCTGCGGTTCTTTGCTGTCTTTGCGATACCCATCGGCTAAATATGAAGCCTGTCCCCAAAATCCTAGATCCCACCCTTCAACCAGGCCGTCCGTTTCAAATTTTGTCCGGAAGTGGCAGAATAATCAAGCCGTAAGGACAATCCAGGAAATTCGGTTGTTTTCAACCTCGCATCCACCGTTGTCCCCCGGCTGATGAACCTGACCGGAATTTCGTCCCCCGGCTGCTTCGCCGCCATAACCTCGGAAAATGCGTCTGCAGTGGTAATAGGTTTACCATCCAGGGAAATAATAAGGTCTCCCGTTTCCAGGCCGGCTTCATAAAGCGGCGTTCCTTTCTGCACAACGCTGGTCAATTCCGCCCTGCCCTCCGCTACCTTTACCTGGTAGTTTCCGATACTGGCCCTGCCGGCGCCGGGTGTGTCGATCACAACGCCAACGGAAGAAAATACGGATTGAAGAGACGGCCGGTCTGTTCCATGAACATAGCTTTTAAAGAATTCCTTTGCGAAAGCAATACTGGTAAGTTCTCCCAGTGTCGCCTCTAGCACACCGATCGTATAAGGCTTGCCTGTTTTGCCAAACTTTCTCCATAGCAATTGCATATAAGCATCCAGGGTTTGGTTGTGATCTTTTCTCAAGGTCAGATCAAGTATTCCCGCGATGCCCGCTCCATAGGAATAATAGCTGTAAAAAATGTTCCCGAAATTAGTTTTATCGATCGCGGTGGCGGCATCCGTGAAAATGGCCATTTCGCTTGCCTGTACAGGTGTGTAGAATTTACCTCCGGGAAGGTTTGTCAACCCACCAACATAAAAACCGAGCGTCCGTAAAAAAACACTGTCAGATTGCAGTCCCGCCCGTACGAGGATGAGTCCGCCATAATATTGCGTAAATCCTTCCGCCACCCACAATCCGTCACTCATATTGGCGGTCGTGAAATCAAAAGGTTCCAGGGTTTGCGGGCGGATGCGTTCTACATTCCATGCATGAAAGAATTCATGGGCAGTTGTTCCGAATCGCGCTTTCAACACATCCAAAGTCAGCTTATCCGCCGCGCGGGTTATCACTGTTGAGTTGCGGTGCTCCATCCCATCACCATGATTGGAAGGCATCAGGTCCATCAGGAATGTATACTTGCCATCATCAAAATCAGGAAGTTCCCCGAATACTTTCGCCGACTCACTCACGATCTTTTTTACATCACTTGCAAACGCATCCAGTACATCATCGGCCACATCTCCATGTAATACCAGTGAGATCACCTGCGATTTTCCATTTTTATGCTGAACCGTCCAGTTTCTTTCTTTGAAGTCAGACAATTCCACCGGAGAGTCCATGAAATACTGCAGATCCGGTGCGAAGAATTGCGTGGGCGTTTTACCGGGAAACAGTTGCGTAGCCACTTTCCAGTTGCTTTTTTCCGGGATGATAAAATTCACCTCTACCGGAGACTTATCCCGGCCAACCACCCACATGAAACTAGCCGGTATATTCAGGTGCGCATGGTTGCGGTCGATCGCTGAGTAAGTGCCATCAACGTGATCACCAAAAAGTGTATACTCCACCACAAGTGATGTGGTCGTAAAGTTGATACTGTATACATCACCCGCCAGCTTTGATACATCCACTTCTTTCTTTGAAGCACTGTCATATGCTTTCACATCGTAGACATTCTTTCCGAACTCATGTGTTGCATAACGTCCGGGAGAAGAACGGCTCATCCGGATACTGGTATTGTTCTTTACCTGCGGAATAAACATCCTGATCTTTGCTTCATGATGAGCATTATTCGGAAAGGATATTTCATATCGCACCGGTTGTTGTGCTCCGGCAAAAAACGCGAGACCACAAAGTGCAACAACAAAAAAGAATTTAACTTTCATTATGATAGAGAATTATTCAGGAAACAATGTTTTATCAAGATTTGGTATAATGCGCAAGGCATTTTTATAATAGATCTTTTTCAGGATGTTATCAGGCAGGCCCATTCCGTACATCGGCCAGAAGGCATGATATTTTTTATGATACGGGAAATACTCGTCTTCTGTTTCAAGTACACGAAAGTAGGTTGCATATTCGTCCGGTACCCAGCTATCCTTGCCAAACAGGATCCTGTCCTGGTATTTGGTAAAAAAAGCTTTAGCTGCCCGTGGCTGCCTTCCCAATTCTGCGATCACTGCTCCGAATTCAACTACCACATTCGGCATGGCATCAAGCAGGCCGAACAATTTCTCAAGATCATTCGGATACCAACCGAAGTGGGCCGCGATAAAAGTTGTATTGCGGTGTTTGATGAACATACGATGCTGTTCATTGATCAGCGTATCCCATGGGACAGGGTTGGCTGCATCGCGCTTCCGTCCGGGATGTGTAACGAGTTCAAGCCATCTTTCATTTTGCGCATCTACCGGGTCCCAGAATGATTTAGGATCTGCTGTATGGATCAACACCGGTATTTTCAACTCACCTGCTTTCTTCCAGACCGGATCAAGACGCGGATCATCAACCGTAACACGTTTTCCGGAAATATCTTTAACAGAAAAACCAAGGTTCTTAAAGATCTTCAATCCATTTGCGCCGTTCTTCACATCTTCCTCAAGTTGCTTTGCCGCTTTGTCCCCCCATCCCGGCTCGCCCACTCCATTGAAATTGATATTCGCAAAAAGAATGAATCGCTTTGGATAAACTGCCTTGATATTAGCCGCAGCATTTTTCAATTGCTCTCCACTTTGTCCACTCAGGTTGACCATCACTTTCATATTCAGCTTATCCATTTCCTTTATTAAAACAGACAGATCCATCCCCGCCATATTATTCTGGTGGTTATGCACATCAATAAAAGGAAACCTGGCTTTGGCGAGCTTATGTTGTTTTACAACGAGTGTAGATGGAGGATTATACGATTCAAAATCCATCTTCGACTGCGCCATGACTGACAAAGGAAAGAATAACAAAAGGAGGTATTTTATCATAAAGCGAATATATTGATCTGCAGGATAAAAAGGCGGGGCGGGGCTGAATTTCGGGATAGACGGTGGAATTGCGCGATCGATATGAGGCCGCCGTACAGCCGTTTCCCCGGCAACCTCATCTTTATGCCCGTTTAACTCGTCGATATCCGACAGGTGTACACGGAATAACGAACCACTCGATCACATACATGATCTTATAAAACCGTTCTGATTGTCTTCACCGCGATATGGCTTATCCGTCGCGCTACGATACCTTCCAACGCAAACATGCCGCTCCATGAAATCAAGCTGCAATGAGCGCCCGCCAAAATATGACCGTATTCTTTAGTCCGCCATATTTAAGAGTATCACCTTAGATACATATACCACGTATTTTTTCATACAGATCCATCACAAACACCCGCATAAAAAAACCGATGCGGGCATCGAATCCAAACACGATTCATTCTTTTCATGAACAAGCATGATGCGGGCAGTAAAAAGTACGCGTGCTTTCACGCAGACATACTACTACCCATAAAACGCAACTGCGTTTTTACGTAAAGAATGAAGACCACGTGAAAAGTGTTTGTATATAATATATAGCAGTTCAAACTGTATATAGCAAAACATGCTGATCATACCTGTAACGATACATGCTGATCGTAATTGTACGAATAAAACATTCATTTCAGCGATAATAAAAGTAGATCTACGATCAAACTGAATGAATCTATCGTGTTTTTTCTACTACGTAAAAACTACATGAACTAATTCGGGAAATTTCTTGTCAAATGCTATGAAAAATCACGAAGGATATTACCTTTGCACTCGTATTCGATACCTGTTAAGAAAACGTACCCACCATGAACTCTAAGTTATCAAAGGCAACTAATGCCTTTACGAACCCTGCTGCTGTTTTAAGAAATTGTACTGTAGTTTCTCTTTTTTTACTGCCAGTTTCTGTTCTCGGACAACAAGCGGTTACCGGAATTATCACTGATTATAATTCTTACTGGAAGACTTCTTCATCTACTATTAATGCTGTAAAACCGAATAACAGCCATAACCTGTTAGCATTTACCTATAATGGTGTTCAGTATTCTACTGGCGCTAATAATGGTGTACTGAATGCAAATGGTCAGACATATGTTGATGGAGATTTCTGGTCAATGCCCCTGTCAAATTTCACCGGCGCTATCAACTCAAATACAAAAGTTGGTCTGGGTGAAATGTATGACGGAGTACATAATGGACGAGGCACCGCCAACTATACAAATGACATCTCTTATTACCTGAACGATGGTATAAAAGGACTGAACATTGGTACCTGTGTTGCAAATCTTCCGGCAGGTACAATTACCTTCCTGGTAAACAACCTGAAACCTTCAAACATTGGCGACGGCATTCCTGATGTTGTTGTAACGCAAGTAGCCGACCACAGCGGCTCTGCAGACCGATATTCTTTCACCGATGCGAATGGCAATGTGATCGGACAGTCGAAAGAAGTGACCTTCAATAGTATTCCTGTTATCGCAAACTGGACAGCTGACTTCTATGAAGCTTCTACCAACCCGATGACGCTCACTGCAGGTTTTACCAATACAGACCGCCCGATCCGTTTGTGGGCTGCAGACCTGAGCGACTTCGGTATCACGCAAGCCAACTATTCAGCGATCAAAAACTTTCGCATCAATCTTTCCGGTAACAGTGATGTAGCATTTGTTGCTTACAATAATAAAACAATGACCATCGCAACAGTATTACCGGCAGAACTGAAAGATTTTAGCGCTCGCGAAACAAACGGTAAAGCCGCGATCAACTGGACTACTACCAACGAAAAAGATGTTGAATATTTTGTGGTAGAGAAATCTACTGACGGAACTACTTTCACTGCAGTTGATACAGTAAAAGCGAAAGGGAATAGCACCACTATGCAGCAATATGCTTCGCTGGACGCACAACTGAAAGGCGGAACAACTTACTATCGCCTGAAGACTGTTGATATGGGCAAGCATTACTCTTATAGCAAAACAGCACAGATACAGATCAAAGAAAGCGTAGTGCGGATATTCCCTAACCCTGCTGTAGAAAAAATCACTGTCAGCTACACAACTTCATCAGTAGAAAATGTACTGATATATAACACGACTGGGGTGCTGATGCAACAAAAGAAAACTGATCGCAACAGTACGCAAACAAGCCTTGACGTTTCTACTTATGCCAAAGGCATCTATTATCTGGTAACAGAAAGTGGCCGTGAAAAGACAACCAGATCATTCGTTATAAGATAAACCTTCATCCAGGATTGCAAAGCCGCCTTCGTGCGGCTTTTTTTATTAAGCCTCCGTATTAGATCAGTCCATCTGGGTTTTACACCAGTTCATGCCACTCTCCATTTCCCGTGAGTAATATCCAACGCAACTTTGCCGAAAGAATTATCATTAAATTATTTTATGAAAGGTTGGATACTTACAACTGCTATAGCTGCACTCTTCCTGGCATCGTGCAACAAAGAAGACAGGGAATGCCCCGGATCAACAGAGAAGACGTTTACCGCCACTGCTTTTAACAAAGTAAAAGCGAGTGATGGCTTCTATGTGAACATTGTCAAGGGAAATGAATTTTCCGTAAAAGCAAAAGGCTGTGCCAATGACCTGGAGGATATCAATGTATCTGTGATCAATGGGAATATTGTTGATATCAGATACAGGAACCATAAGAACGACCGTTACCGTGTTGACTTCACTGTAACCATGCCGCTCGCTTATTCCATCATACTCGAAGGTGCGGCAAAAGGAACGGTGACCGGTTTTACGGGCGACGATTACACAACAAAGATCGCACTGAGCGGCGCTTCGGAATTGACCATGAATGACAATACCGCGTACACACAGTTTGATATTTCAGGCGCAAGTAAGTTGCTGCTGAAGGGTTCAACGGAAACACTCAAAGGAGTTGCTTCCGGCGCAAGTATCCTGAATGCATTTGATGCCCCGGCCGACGATATTGATATCGCAGTGTCAGGAGCCAGTAAAGCCAATATATACGCTACCCGGGTCCTGACAGTTGATGCCAGTGGCGCCAGCCAGGTGATTTACAGAGGGAATCCTACTCAGAAGGATTTCTCCACAAGCGGCGGAGGCAAGATCACGAAAGAATGATCCAACTAAAATTTTAGCAGGCGCAGTTTAGGTTGAAGTTAGCGGACAGTCCCCGTCGATAATGTCAAACATTTACCGGCGCGGGACTGGTCGCATAAAAATAATTCCCTCTCAACAAAAGTTTCCGGAACTTTACCATTATCATTTATCAAAATCACCTCAAATGAACTGGAAACATATTTCTTACTCCGCAATATTTGTTGCGGGCCTGGCAGTAACGTCCTGCAATAATGAAGAGAAAAAACCTGAAGTACAAACACAGAATGTAGCGAAGGAACCAAAGATCAAAGAAGACAATGTCACTTATTCCGGCGACAATATATCAATGAAGGGCTTTGTTGCGTATGACGAGAATAAAGAAGGAGTTCGCCCTGCAGTGATCATTGTACCGGAATGGTGGGGATTGAACGATTATCCAAAGCAGCGGGCAAAGCAACTGGCAGAACTTGGCTATATCGCGATCGCCATCGATATGTATGGTGACGGTAAAACAGCTGACAACCCGGATTCTGCCGGGAAATACGCTACACCTTTTTACCAGGATCCACAAATGGCGAAAAGAAGATTTGATGCAGCACTGGAAAAGCTGAAGTCTTACAGTCAGACTGATACAAGCAGGATCGCTGCGATCGGCTACTGCTTTGGAGGCGCCCAGGTGCTGAATATGGCGCGTTTGGGAGAATCCCTGAAAGGCGTGGTAAGTTTTCATGGCAACCTGATGGGTGTACCTGCCGACAAGAACACGTTGAAAGCCGCCATCCTGGTTTGTCATGGCGCCGCTGATTCGTTCGTATCGGCAAAAGAGCTCGATCTGTTTAAAAAGGAAATGGAAAAGGTTGGTGCTGATCTTACATTCAAAGCTTATGACAGTGCCGTGCATGCATTTACCAATCCTGCGGCAACTGAACTAGGTAAGAAGTTCGATCTGAACATTGCCTATAATGCGAAGGCAGATTCTGCTTCCTGGCAGGATATGCGATCTTTCTTTGACAAGATCTTCAGGTAACTGACTCAATAAATCTACTGTCTACAAACCAGGAACCTGCGTTCCTGGTTTTTTTGTTAATTTCAGTTATTCTAAATCATGATATATGTACATCGCTCTTATCGTGCTGGTCCTTATTATACTGTGGCTGGTATCGTTATACAATTCGCTGGTCAGGCTGCGTAACCGCCGGCACAATGCGTTTGCTGATATAGATGTTCAATTGCGTCAACGGCACGATCTTATACCGCAACTTGTGCAAACGGTGAAGGGTTATGCCTCCCACGAAAGTGATGTACTGTTGAAAATAACAGAAGCAAGATCAGCCGCAATCAATGCAAAAACGATCGATGACAAGATCGTTGCGGAACAGCAACTGACCGGAGCATTGCAGGGTTTGAAAGTGCAGGTAGAAGCCTATCCGGAACTTAAAGCCAATCAAAATTTTTTACAACTCCAGGAGGAGCTTAGCGATATAGAAAACAAGCTCGCCGCTTCCCGTCGGTTCTTTAACGGGGCTACAACGGAGTATAACAATTCGGTTGAATCTTTCCCTGGCAATCTGGTGGCCCGCAGTTTCGGCTTTCAGCGGGAAGTTTTTTTTGACCTGGGAAATGATCTCAGAAAACAACTGGAAGAACCACCCCGGATTGATTTTAAATCATAAGACACAAACTCAAGATCATCAGCCAGGGTTCCTCATCATATATAGGTTTGCATTCGCAGATCATCCGGAATAACCGCTATTCAATTTTGCTGCTGCTTGCCTTTCCCGCATTGCTGCTAGCGATCTGCTATGCGATGATCCTCTATTCATCGAACGCAGATATTGAAAGCACGAATAGTTCTTTCCTGAAGATCATTCCGGTTGTACTGTTGGTTACCGGTAGCTGGTTTCTGATAGCCTGGCTTGGCCATTCAACCATGATCAGGCTCGCAACAGGTGCAAAGCCCCTTGATCGTAAAGACAATAAACGGGTATACAACCTGCTCGAAAATCTTTGCATATCTGTTGGGATGAAGATGCCAAAGCTTTATATCATCCCCGATGATTCGCTGAATGCCTTTGCAAGTGGAATCAGTGAAAACAGTTATTCCATTTCACTTTCCTCAGGTATCATAGAAAAACTGGATGATGAAGAACTGGAAGGGGTGATTGCACATGAATTGACCCATATAAGGAACAGGGATGTCAGGTTACTGATCGTGTCTATTATATTCGTTGGTATATTTTCGTTTCTGGCGGAGCTTGCTTTCAGGGGTCTTCGCTTCACGGGCCGAAAAAACGATAAAGACAGCAAAGGTGGCGGGGCCATCATCCTTTTTGCAATTGTAGTGACGGCTATCGCTTACCTGATCTCCATCCTGCTACGGTTTGGGATCAGCCGGAAACGGGAATATCTTGCAGATGCCGGCGCTGCAGACCTGACCAGGAAACCTTACGCCCTTGCATCTGCGCTTCGCAAGATCGCAGGTGATCCGTTAATAGAGGCCGTTGAAAGCCGCGATGTTGCACAGCTGTTTATTGATAATCCCAAGCCATCTATTCATAAATCAGCTTCGTGGGACAATCTGTTCGCTACGCATCCCCCAATCGAAAAAAGAATAGCCCTTCTCACGCAGTACTAATCTACAAAGTGTAAAAAAGCAAAGGAGGTTCCTTTCGCGAACCTCCTTTGCTCTCCCTCATCTGAATTCTTACAGCCTGAGGAATTTTTGTTTTATGACCGCTCCGTCTTCCCGTTTGCCAAGTATAAAGTACATACCAGGAGGAAGTTTGCTGATATCAATTTTCTGTACGCTTGCTTTGACAGTTTGCTGCAGTACAACCAATCCCTGCGAATTTGCCACATTGATCACCTTACCGATCCATTGCTGATCGCTGCCAATGTTCATTGTTATCTCCTGCCGGGCCGGGTTCGGATAAATCAGTGCTTGTGTTTGTGCACCAGGTACCGGTTCCTCTGTATCTACGGGCAGCGGCGCTTCAGCGTAAAGCGGCTCACTCAGTCCTTTGGATGCGAACAGCGAGTAGCGAACGCCACCGGGTTGAAAAAGCGCAAACATCCGTTGCTTCTGGCCATGGGTGAACATATTGACGCAGCCATCAAAAGTTGCATCCATATAGTTCATATACATATCGCCGTCAGGGCCATTACCACATGATACCCGGACTCCCGACGGACAGCCTGGCGTACTGGTAGCCTGTTGCGGAGTATCCGAAACGCCATCGTCTCCACAATACTGATCACCCCAGATATGTTTCAACCCCAGCCAATGCCCTACTTCATGCACTAATGTTTTACCCAATGAACCATAAGCGAGTACAATGCCATCATTGACCGCTACATCACCCGGAATGCTGGAATAGCCAGAAACATAACGGAGATTGCAGATCCAGATATTAAGGTAACTGGACGGAGGCCAGCCATCGTCGCCGGACTGGCTGGATAATTTCATTTTATTATCCATGTCCCACAGGCTTCTGGTGGAATATTTCCTGATGATACCGCTCGTTGACCGCTGCTGCGGGTCAGAAGTTGCCAGCT
The DNA here is from genome assembly GCA_040509495.1 of Chitinophagaceae bacterium. Taxonomy (GTDB): domain Bacteria; phylum Bacteroidota; class Bacteroidia; order Chitinophagales; family Chitinophagaceae; genus Terrimonas_A. Next base: position 13,754 of record JBEVKW010000089.1, read on the forward strand.
GAAATTCTATTTCCACATCAGCAGATAACTTCCAAAACCGGGCAGGTGTTTTTATCGTATCTGGGTGGAGCTTACGAAAGCAGAGGTTCAGCGTTTCTATCATGTTTTTGATCGCCTGATCGCTAACATTCTCATTTTGTTTGTTATACAACACGTGAACCACTACCGGTATGGTAATAACCGGCTTTCCCCGCGACGTAGTCTGGGTTGGGAAAGAAGCTTCCCCCTGCGTTTGTATAAAGTCTTCAACCTGCCGGATCATACCAGCCAGCACCGGGTTGGCCCGGATAGCATCCTGCTGATAATCAAACGAATGGCAGGTCGTTTGCGCCATTACAGGGCTCGCTGCCACGCATAGTAGCATGACCCCCATAAATAAATTCCGCATGAGTGAACATTAAACATTGGCGTATAGCAATAAGCTACCACCAGCATTCACTGGATTTGGAGAACAATAAAAGGATTTGGGAAATAAGTTATTCGAAGGGATATGATTTCGAAGGGTTGTGGATTCTGGTCCATTGACCTCGGGTCAAATATATAATCTAAAGTTGAAAGTTTTTAGAAATTTCCCTTCGTATTTATACGGGTTTTTCTGCTCTTTACCCTTCCCCACCCAGTAGTAAGAGTTTGTTCCTATAAAAAGCGCCCGGTTGAGTAAAATTACTAGCCATAAAACACTCCTTAGCCGGAAATATTTCTCTCCTCACATTATGCGCACACACTTTGCGGCGCTGGTAGCCTGCAGTAGTCCGACTGCAATCCGGTTAGCCAGCATCCCGGTATACAAAGCGCGGGCTGCATGCAAACCTGGCGATTCCGTAAAGAATGGAAATCCTAATGTTTTTTTGCTTTTACCCGTGCAGATTACACCGTAATTTTGCGGCACCTGAAGCCTCCTTAACAGACGACTATTATGAAAAAAATCTTCCTTTTTGCCACCTTACTTGCAGGCCTCGCAGCATGTACCGATAGCGATCAAAGCGCAGGTGGTAGCGGCAGTAACACGATCGATCCGGCCCCACAGCGCAATGCTCCAAAATCGATCAGTTATTCGATCCTGAATACTTATCCTCACGACACATCATCGTTTACCCAGGGTCTGATCGTATATAACGGCGATCTCTACGAGGGTACGGGGGAATATGGCCATTCGCATCTGCTGAAAACAGAGCTCAAAACCGGCAGGATCCTGAAAAAGGCTGCGCTTGACGCAAAGTATTTTGGAGAGGGGATCACCATCCTCAATGACACCATCTACCAGCTCACCTGGCAGGAAAAGGTAGTCTTTGCATATACACTGAAAGACTTCAAAAAAGTAAAAGAATTCAGCATCAATACCCAAGGCTGGGGCATTACGACCGATGGCAAAGAACTTCTTGTAAGCGATGGAAGCAGTAATATCTATTATTACAATCCTTCCACCTTCCAGTTACAGCGTACGCAAACCATCACCGAGAACGGCAGCCTTTCTTTCAATCTGAATGAGCTGGAATATATCGATGGTTTCATCTACGCTAACCAGTGGCAGGCGCCGTACATACTCAAGATCGATCCGGGCAGCGGCTCCATAGTTGGAAAGATCGACCTCACCAATATCTGGAACCGCGTAAAAGCCAATGATCCCGCTGCTGATGTTCCCAATGGAATTGCCTTCGACAGCACAAGTAAGAAGATCTACATCACGGGGAAGAGATGGCCGGAATTATATGAGGTGCAGCTGGGAGAATAGAGAGAAGAGCCGATGATCGACGATGGACGACCGATGGTCCCTCGCCGCTTGTATTCATTTCCCGATGACATAAATCACCGAACTGCACTTCTTCACATCACCGAGGGCTTTCAGGTTTGACGTGAATCCACTCCAGCCGGCACCGAGCCAGTTTGTTTTGCCGTTTTTATATTTGCTGCTAAGCAGTGAAATGTAAACGCTGTCGTACCACATCGGTTTGTGCTGAAGTACTTTCAATCCATTTTTTTGCATCAGCACCTGCATGGATGCGGGCGAGAAATGATAAAGGTGCCGGGGAACATCAAAAGCAGCCCAGTATTCTTTATAGTCCTGCGCATCTTTTGACGTGTAATTGGGAACGGCAATAAAAATTCGTCCTTGATCAGCAAGCAGGTTGCGTAATTGCCGCACATATGCGTGCAGATCATGCACGTGTTCCAGCACATGCCACAGCGTGATCGCGTCGAACTTACCGGCAGTTAACTGATAGAATTCGCTGATATCTGTTAATTGTACTTTATAATCGCTTGCAGCTACCGCCCTTGCATCAGCATCGGGTTCGAGCCCGGTCACCTGCCAGCCATGTTGCTTCATCTCCTGCACAAACGCACCGGTACCACTGCCTACATCCAGCAGATTGCCCTGCTGTTTACCCGTAGCCGAGATGATCAGCTTCCGTTTACCCGACAATGTCCTCTTCCTCACCGCGTGATAGATCCCATTCACCAGTCCCCTGGAGGTGTTGGAATGCGAAATGTAATTCTCCGACTTATAATAAGGTCCGATACTTTCAGCATCCGGAACGTCTTGCGTAAAGGCCAGGGTACAGGAAGCACAGGCTACAATGTTGAATAATTCACCGCTGACGGTATAGTCCTTCGCCTCCCATAGATTGTTGAAATCAGTTGCACCACAAACAGGGCAGGATGTATAATGGATCGTTGTTGCCATAAGGCCTGCAAAATAATGAATGCCCGCTAATGACCATGAATTATCGCGAATAACCTCTTCCTAAAAAAACAGTTTGTTCGCCCGCAATTTGCCGAAGTCCGCAGGGCTATCATTCCAGGTGAGGACCATTTAAAGATCTTCCGGACGCGCGGGTATTAAAACACTTCATAAAAAAAATCCCTCTTCACAAAGAAGAGGGATCAATTAATTGAGTTTACCCAGAGATCAGAGATTGACATTATTAAACACCGACGTCTGCTGCAGATATACTTTCTGCTGATTCCCCGTAGCGCTTCCCAATCCTGTCTGCATAAAATGCCACACCAGGAAAGCGAGCGCCAGCAGCGCAACGATCAGTGTAATGATCCATTCATAAGATCGTTTTCTTTCAGCAGGCTGCAGGAATTCGATCATTTCTTCTGAAGTTTTCTCCTGCTCTCCTACCCTTACGGTATGTGCAGCTTTTTCCCGTATTACCTTGGCAGCAGGAACAGGCTCGCCGGCGGGAGTATCTTTCAATTCAGCCTCAAAACGGATCTCTCCGGCAAGGCCTTTTGACAGCGTGCCGATACCCGTCCATTGCATCTTTTTACCATTGACGATCTCACTTTTCAGGTTCGCCGTGAACTGGCTGACTCTGTCAGCAACTTCGTTTCCGGGAATGCCAAGAATATCCGCAAGCCAGTTGAGTTGCTTCACCGGAATGCTTTCATTCCCATGATGCAGAGCTACTGTATATGAAGGTGGATTCACGACCTTATTGGCAAAATCCAGGTCAGCCGGCTTCCGTTCAAGCTGAAATACTCCCACACCTGGCAGACTGACCTGCCTGTGCAACACCAAATACTGATACAATTCATTGAACATGTCTGCCTTTTTAATCGAACGAATATATGATACCGCCGACAAAATTAAAGCCGTACACACGATATTGATTCCAGCGCTGGTATTCTTTATTGAAAATATTGTTGAATTGCGTCCAGAGATTGACATTTTTAGTGATCCTGAACTCCAGGCCGGCATTAAGATCGAAAGCGCCGCCCATTACCCCGTCAGTGCCGTCTTTTTTGAGGTAGCGCGGACCTTTCCATGCAAACAGATCTGTCTTTATCCAGAGATCTTTGATCACCTGCAAACGCATCGCTGTATTGAATTCGACAGGGAGCATTCCCCAGGCTTTCTGCTGGCCCCGGATGCCGGTGAACTGGTTAAAATTCAGGCTGGCCAGTACCGAGAACTTTTCTTCCACATTGTATCCCAGTTCTCCGCCCAGGTTGAGTACATTGACACGATCAGCATACACAACATTGAACGACTTCCCATCGCCGGTAGCAGTGGTGTCATTGATGAACAGGGACTGGTGGTTAAGCTTGTTGAAAGCCACTTTCGCGCTGTAGGTAAAATGATCGCCCAGCGATCCTTTGAAACCCGCATAACGCTCCTCTATCCAGGTATTACGCTGATCAGTTGGCAGCCATAACCACGGGTTCTGTGAAGCGAGCGATTGGTAATTTGTTTTGCGCAGATAACCGGTCCATCCCGCCTGGAAGGTGAACCGCTGATCATCTGTCCCCACTTCTGCGAGAATGTTCGGGAACATTTTGAATTCCCCGTTATCCCATGACGGACGGATACCTCCCTGCAGCCGCAGGGTCGATGTGTGATACAATACAGCCGGTGATATATACCACATATTATTGTTCACCTTCTCTATACTCTTGTTATCGGGAGACAATCGGGTCAGATCGAATGTAACACCCAGATTGATCGATACCTGGTCTCCAATATTTTTTTGCAACGGCAACTCCACCACCGCATTGCTTTCGTGATTCTTCAGTTTATCATTAAAAAAGCTCAAAGAGATCGTTGGTGAATAATCAAGTCCAAAGGCCGTTTGGTTGATATTATGCATGTTCACCCTTGCAGTAAGCGTTTGATAACTTACGCGGAGTGAATCATTCGGATAAGACTGAGGCTTGGGTTCAAATCCATACTTGTACGTCTTGTCATGCTTCATTCCCAAACTGGCATTCCATGCCAGGTTATTGGCCGTTTTATAATACCCGGTCAGCTTGATGTCTGTATTGCTGAAATCCTTGAATTCTTCTTTTCCCTGCGAGGAGACATGTTTCGCATAAATATTCAACCCGGCATTTGTACCGTCTCCGAAAGAAAAGCCTGCTTGCGCATAAGGCGTACGAAGGCTACCGAACCCGGCTTTGATATAATTGCTGTTATTAAATTTACCAATGGAATCGATCTGCAAAGCCAGTGGCTTTAATGATCCCGGCTGATAAGCGAACAACAGGTTGGGGTTGGGTATGTCATATTGCAGACGGGGTTTTGCGGTATCGGCAACGGGTGGTGCCGCATTGAAATTGATCTTGGCCGAAGCCTTTAGTTCGGGTTTAAATGCGGAAGTAATATCTACCGATTTATTCCTGATAGTATCTCTTTGAGCTGCTGCAAAAATTGCCGGCAGCATTGCGTTCACCAATAATATAATCCGGACGTGTTTCATCTTCATTTTTTATTGATTGATCATTGTCCTCCTATCTTGCTGCTTTTGCTCTCCTCTTCTATCGCCTGGCTCAGTTTCGACTGGGCTTCAGCTTTGAGGTTAGGCTCTACTGTATTATCCACTACGCTTTGGAATGTTGCTTTCGCATTGAAATAATCCTTCTGCCTGAAGTAGATATCACCCAGCAGAATGTAGGCCTTCGTGATCCAGAAATCATACGAACCGGATTTATTGATCACTTCAAATGCAGCTTTCTCGGCATCGCTTAATTTATTCAACTGGAACCAGCCATTCGCCACACCATATCTTGCTTCAGCAGCAAGTGCGGATTTCGTCAGCTGTATCACTGATTTGAAGCTGGCAATTGCCTGGTCGTATTGCTTACTTATTTCGTACGATTTTGCGATTGCCATATTTGCAAGCGCCTTGTCATCCGTACTCGCATTTTTCTGTGTGGTCAGTTCTTTTGCATTGGCGGCAGCTTCAGTCCATTTTTGTAACTGATACTGGCTGCGGAGTAGTCCACGCATTGCTTCCAGGCGGTTTTGCTGGCTGCTTGCTTCCTGTGCAAGCTGGCCGTAGTACCTTTCCGCCTGCTGGTAATTCTTCATTTCGAAGAACTGGATCCGTGCCGCTTCGAGGATCGCGCGCTCTGCGTACTTATTCGGAGCTTGAGCAGCGACCGGTTCATAGCCCGCAAGCGCGTTCTTCCAGTCTTTTTTATCATTATAGATCTCTGCCCGATAGAAGTTTGCGTCGATCGCATAAGCTCCATTCGGAAATTTCGCGAGATAGTTGTTCAGAGAAGTTAATGCGGCTGATGTATTATTATTACTTAACTGGGTTTCCGCCGCTGTATACAATAATGAATCTTCGGCGCTAACACTGATCGGCTTACCCGCCTGGCGCATGAAGTTGGAGTATTCATCTGTATTCCCTGCCTGGATGTAAATCGTTTTGACGTTGTCCAGCGCATCCTCAGCCTCCTGTGAATTTGGATATTGCGAAACCAGCGTCTTATACTGTGCCAGTGCAGCAGTATTGTTGTTCAGGTTATAGTACGCTGTTCCGAGTTTCAGGTAAGCCTGCGGCTTCAGACTTGCATTACCAGACCCTTTGATCACGTTATTCAGGAAAGGGATCGCTTCATTGAACTTTTCATCAGACATATAGGTATTCGCGATCTCCATATTGGCATCCGTCACCAGGGCAGAAGAAGGAAACTTTCTGTTCATCGTGTTCAACAGGCTGATCTTATCTTTCGGGCTTTTGATACCCGCGATCATTGAACTTTGGAAAGTGGCATAATCCTCCGCTGGCCATGAATACCTGATCACGTTATCATACATGGTTTTTGCCTTTGTATAATTACGTTCCATATAATAACAGTCCGCAGTACGGAGGTATGCATCCTGTGTCAATTCATCTGAACTGATACCGGCAGTTCTTGACAATGGCTCAAAGAAATCTCGTGCTGCTGCATAATTTTCTTTCCTTAGATAGCAATATCCGAGGTTATAGCGGGCGTGGGTCAGGTTTGCTTCACCACTGAACGGAGCACCACCACTTACATAGGCATTATAGAACTTGATGGCATCATCGAGTTTGTTCTGCCGGTAAGCGATTTCTCCTTTCCAGAAGTTGATCAATGGCAGTACACCGCCATTATTGGGATCTTTCAGTGCTTTATCAAGCAAAGAATTTGCTTCGGTGAGCTGACCATCATTGATCAGTTCGGTTGCGCGGCCATAAAGGATCCTTGGGTAGAGGCGCTTCGCATTTGGCGTCGGGTCTTTCATACCGTCGAGCAGGGTAATTGCTTCACGGTAATTGTTGGTATTAGCCAAAACTGCGACCAGGAGATCTTTTGCTTCGGTGATATAAGATGAATTGGGGTAATCTGTCACAAAGGTTTTGAAGCCATTTAATGCCTCATCCGGGAAACCCAGCTCATAGGAAAGTTTGGCAAACTGGAACCGGGAGATCTCCTGCTGTTTTTTATCACTGCTGTTGGAAGCGCAGAAAAGAAATGCATTGCGGGCATTGGTCTTCTGACCTGTTTTAAGATAAGCGTCTCCTAAAAGATACATGGCATGCTGGCTCAGTGTATCCTGCTTTCCGCTAAGTTGCTTAAATCCTTCGATTGCTTTTGGCAGCTGGTTAACCTGGTAGTAGCAATAAGAAAGCTCATACAGATCTTCCCTGCGCACCTTCTCTGATCTTTTCACATAATCTTCCAGGTAAGGCAATGCTTTCGCATATTCCCTTGCTTCGAAATAGGCATGCCCGATCATTTGCTTCATTTCAAGGTCATAGTACTGTGACTGACCTGTCTTGATCTTCGCTTCGGCATACTTCAGCGCCTCGTCTTTTTTTCCCTGTATATAATAGATCTGGGCGATATAATAAGGAACTACCGTGGCATAGTTCTTTTCATTCTCTACGATCTTAAAGCTTTGCAATGCATCGTTATACTGGCGATCGCGGAATGCGAGGAAGCCATAATAATAATTTGCATCCAGGTAATTCGGATCGTCCTTAATGCTGCGGATCGTATTGAACAGCGGTTTTGCCTGCGCAAATTGCTGAAGCGTGAAATAAGCATATGCCTGATGGAATTTCATCGTGGCAATTTCTTTGTTGCTGAGGTTCGCGATATTGGCCGCTTCATACCTGCTGATCGCTTTCTGGAACTCTTTGCGGCGGAAATAGTACTCGCCCAGCTGGTAGTTCATCATCTGAACACGGGAAGTATTCTTTTCCTGTTCGATATAAGCGATCGCTTGCGTTTCGGAACTGCCCTCATCCTGTTTGAGGCCACAGGCGATGGCGTAGTAATTGATCTCCTGAACCGTAACAGGATGATTGGCTATATGCGTCTCCTTCACCGATTGTTTTAATTCTTTCAGCAACGGATAAGCCAGGCTGTATTGTTCCCGCTGGAAATACTCCTTGGCTTCTTTGAATTTGGTGTCGGGGTCAGTGTAATAAGCTGTTTGTTGCGCAAACACTGCTCCGCCACATATTGTGGCCAGGGCCAGTAAAATAGATTGCTTCATGAAGGATATCCTTTAAAACCGTTGTTGACTAAACGTTGCAATATTCAAAATTATTTCAAGTTTTGATCCAAGATCATCTTAACAGGTGTGGAAAAGTCTGTTTATGAGACATGTTTAACATTTTGTTGTTGGTCAACGACTGGAATCGTTGTCCGTTGACCGTTGTCCGTTCACCGGGTTTAACGGATGTAGTAAAGTTTATCGATCACGTTTGCAGACACCACCGGTCAACGGGCAACGGTCACCGATAATTCGTCACAACATTTTGCATAAATTGCACCCGACACCAAAATCAATCGTTCTTTATGAAAAAACTATTCAGCACAAACTATTCTGATGGGGCCTTTAACTTCTCTTTACTGGTACTTCGTGTGGCATCCGGGGCAATGATGATACCCCACGGATATGGGAAACTGATGAAGTTTAGCTCGATGTCTTCAAAATTTTCAGATCCTTTTCATATTGGCAGCACGCTTTCCTTATCTCTGACAATTTTTGCGGAGTTCTTTTGTGCGGCGCTGATCGTTTTGGGATTGCTCACACGCTTTGCATGTATTCCGCTGATCATTGCGATGTCGGTAGCCGTATTTATTGCGCATAAAGGAGATGTTTTCGATACCGCTCAAATGGCCGCATTGTTCCTGACGATCTTCATCGGGATCCTTTTTGTTGGTCCGGGCCGCTTCAGCGTTGATGCCCTGATCGGAAAATAACTTTAAAATGTTTGTTACAGAATCAAAGGTCAGGGTTCGCTATGCGGAAACCGACCAGATGGGCGTAGTTTATCACAGTCATTATTTCCAATATTTCGAAGTTGCCCGCGCGGAAGCTATCCGCGAACTGGGATTTACTTATGCGGATATGGAAAAAATGGGGACGATCATGCCTGTGATCGAAGTACAGTGCCGGTATTTACGCCCGGCACTGTATGACGATCTCCTGACGGTCAAAGTGATACTCAAAGAAATGCCCGCCCACCATAAGATCGAATTCCACCAGGAAGTGTACAATGAAAAAGGCGAATTGCTCGTTACGGGTAAGGTGATCCTGTATTTTATGGAGGCCGGATCAATGAAACGCTCGACCATGCCGGAAAAATTACAGGAAAAACTTCAGCCTTTTTTTTACTAATTTTAAGCGATGGAGCATAATCCAATATCCACCCACGGAATTCCTGAAGAACAACCGATCGCTTCTGCTGCGGCTGATATATATCCGCGCAAATTCGTGCGGGAAAAAAAAGCAGCGAATGTTTGGCTGCAATCCGCTGTAAGCCTGGCAGCCTATCTCGTGCTTGGCTATTACATCTTCAATAGTTACAAAATGCTGCTCGTGATCACAGCGATCGTCCTCATGCATGAGCTTGGGCATTTTTTTGCCATGAAGTATTACCGCTACCGGGATCTTGGAATCTTCTTTATTCCTCTGCTCGGTGCTTATGTCTCGGGAACAAAAAGAGAGGTTTCGCAAAAACAATCGGCGGTGATATTACTCGCAGGGCCCTTGCCGGGCATGATCCTGGGCATCGGCTTTTTATTGCTCGAAAAATACACACAACAATCGTATTTCCCTTTTAATGTCGCCCTTTCACAGATCGCGGCATTCCTGATCCTGCTTAACCTGATCAACCTGTTACCTATTTATCCGCTGGACGGCGGACAACTGTTGAATCGTGTTTTCCTCGACGAAGATGGCGTTTCCAGTAAGATCTTTGTATTTATCTCCATTGGCCTCATGTGCCTTGCCGCCTGGAAGATCCATTACATCCTCCTTATTTTTCCTGTGATGATGCTTTTGCGCTTACGCGGAGATTCTCAAATGAATACGCTGGACAAGCGGATCGAGGAAGCTGATATCAATGCAGATGTTTCTTACGAAGACCTGTCTGATAAAGATTACTGGGAAATGCGTAATATCCTGATAGAAGAACATGCCGACTTCAAGCACCTTAAGCCCGGTCCGCCTTATCAATACAGCGAAAAAGAAGAGAAGATCATGACCACGATACAAAGTCTTTTACACCGCCATTTGATACAGGACGTATCTATTCCCGGGAAGATCTTCATTTTCCTGATCTGGATCGCGGCAATAGCAGCCCCGTGGCTGATCGAAATGGACCTGAGTGCTTTCAGCAGATTTGGCCTTTAAATTCACTTCAGCACATCAAGCACCTTATACATCTTATTCACCAGCGATGAAGCGGCGCCAGTGTAATTGTTTACAAGAAAAGAAAAGATGTATTCATTCCCGTCCTTTGCCTTGTGGTAACCGCAGAAACCCTTTGCGCCGCTGATCGTGCCGCTCTTCATTTTCATACCATTGTATTCCGGTAAAGCATCATAGAAAAGGGGATACCATGATCTTGAACGCGCGTAACGGAGAACGGTCACCTGTGCGTGGGTGGTTACCCGGTTCAATGGAGAAAGCCCCGAGCCATCGACCATATTCAGCTCTCCTTCGTCAAGGCCATTTTCCTGCCAGAATGAGCGAAGGACTTTGAGACCTTCCCGCGTATATCCCTTCTTATTCTTCTCGAAGCCGATCGTTTTGATCAACGCTTCACCATAGAGGTTGATGCTTTTTTTATTGAACCAGTAAATGATTGAATCAAGCGGCGGAGAAACCTCCTGATGAAAATAAGCGACACCAGTTGTAAGTTGGGGTGGCGCAAAATCACTCATGATGACCTTTTGACCAGTACGGGGCCCCTCGGGCCAAATGGTATATTTGAACTCCTGGAAAGGATGAAGCATCGACCCTGCGATGGTGAAACCGGATTCGCCGGCAGGTATCGTGCCTCTTACAACAGACCCATAAAACAAAGGATTTTCCTGCGGGCGGTAGATATAAGCATTGTCACCTGAACCCTTCGGGCCAGCTGTAGCCGCTGAAAACACCGTATCCGTTTTCAACCGCGGGTTAGTTCTTACAACTTTTACAGGATCTCCGGGATTGGAGCCTGATTGCAATACAAGATCATATTGATTTTCGCGCCAGTTCAACACACCGGCTCCTGCACCGTAATAATTTCCGATATCCTGCCAGATCCAACCGTCAGGGGTTGCAATATCATTCCAGCCTGTTGTATCGAGCTGTACGTTGTATACAGCCGATATATTTGCGTCGATAGCGTTTCTGATCCTTTTTTCGACTTTATCGTCCCTGGTATTTTCCCAACGCCAGCTTCCAAGCGTTGGATCGCCGGACGCCTTTATATAAAGTATACGCCCCTCTTTCAGGTTGGTTACACCGAAGTTCGTTTTATACCGGTAATCCTTTCCAAGTAATTCAAAGGCCGTCACACTTGTGATGACCTTCTGTGTGGAAGCGGGCGCAAGGCCGGTCTGACCGTTCTTCTCAAACACCACTTTACCGGTTTTTGCGTCGATGACATATAAAGATGCCAACGCATGCTTCAGCTGACCATCTGTTTCGAATTGCCGGAAAGCATCCTGTATCCGACTCGACGTGTTTTGCCCAAAAATGGATGAGGAAAACATCAGTAAACTCATGCAGAAAAACATCCTTTTCACGTCGGAATACATTTGATGGTTCATGGTTTAAAGCTAGGTTTGAAAAATGGAAAATGAAGTTAAAGAACCCGCTTCAAAATACAAGAGTATAACGGCGGATGAATGCCCGGCCGGAGAACTTGCCGCTGAAACAAGGCATGTGCATCTTCCCCGGCGGATCATTCCCCCTGAATGGCGTTTGCATGGATCGCCTCGGGATAAACGACGATCTGACCATCGGTATGATCCCTTTTCAGCAACAGAAAAAAGCTGCTTTTACAGGAAAATGGCGTTCAGAAAGCCGGGTCGTAAATGGTAGAAAGCAGACTTTTCCGGGGAAGACTTTGTGAAGATCAGATCGACCGGTTATAAAATTAAAACTCGGAAATATTACCGGCGACGAAAGGCTGGATAGACAATGAAGCCTGAAAATCCAGCCTGATTCTTTACCAAACCCCTGTAACTTTGCAACAAAATCATCTCACTTGGGCAATACAATCAATGCATCCATTATCACGATAGGCGATGAATTGCTGATCGGTCAAACGATAGATACGAATAGTGCCTTTATCGGGCAGGAGTTGAACAAGATAGGAATCTGGGTGCGTCGCCGTGTGGCAGTGGGCGATGTATGGGAAGATATTGTGAATGCGTTGAATGAAGAAAGTCGAATATCGAAACTGATCATCATCACGGGCGGTCTCGGACCCACTGCCGATGATATCACCAAACCCTTGCTGGCTGAATATTTCGGGGGCAAGCTTGTCGTTGATGAAAATGTACTCGCCCACGTTAAGTACCTGTTTGAAAAAGTTTATCGCCGTCCGGGTCCGATCCTGGAAAGAAACCTGAAGCAGGCGGAAGTTCCGGATGTGGCAACCGTTCTGCACAATACCTGGGGTTCGGCTCCGGGAATGCTGTTCAAAAAAAATGATGTCACGTTCATCTCATTGCCCGGCGTACCGCATGAAATGAAGGGTTTGATCAAAGAACAGGTGGTACCTTATTTACTCCAGAATATGGTACTGCAGGCTATTGTTCATCGCACGGCTTTTACGTTTGGACAGGGGGAATCCATGATCGCAGAGAAACTCGTCGATTTTGAAGCCGGCCTTCCAGCTCATATCAAACTTGCGTACTTGCCGGGTTATGGAATGGTCAAGCTCAGGCTTACCTCAAAAGGACCTGATAAAGAGGTGGTCGAGAAAGAACTGCAACCTTATTTTGAAGAGCTCAAAACAAGGGTAAGCGAATTTCTTGTGTCGGATGAAGACGAACCGCTGGAAGTAGTGATAGGAAAAATCCTATCCCGGCGCAATCAGACCATGGCAACGGCTGAAAGTTGCACAGGAGGTTATATTGCGCACCTGATTACGAGTGTTGCCGGCTCTTCTGCTTATTATAAAGGGAGTGTTGTCAGCTATGCGAATGCCGTTAAGCACGATCTCCTTCAGGTAAACGAGGAAGTACTGGCAGAATTTGGAGCAGTAAGCGAGCAAACGGTAAAAGAAATGGCAATGGGAGCGCTGCAGACATTAAAAACGGATTATGCAGTGGCTACTTCCGGGATCATGGGGCCAGGTGGGGGAAGCGAGGAAAAACCGGTGGGCACCGTTTGGATCGCGGTAGCGGGTGGCGGGAAAATTGTCACCCATAAACTGAATCTCCGCTTCGACCGCCAGCGGAATATCATGATGACTACGGCTAATGCCTTGAATCTGCTGCGGAAATTTATTCTGACTAACACCTGATCGGCTGATTATTGTCAATTCATTACCTTTGGCCGGTCATCATTGCTTGCCTGTATCACCTGATGCCGATTGGCATCTATACCGGGCTGAATATCAAATAAAAAAACTATGGCTTTAGTGGATCTTATAATGCCAAAACTGGGAGAAAGCATCATGGAAGCGACTATCCTCAAGTGGCATAAACAAACTGGCGAACACGTTGGTATGGACGAAACTGTACTTGAAATTGCTACAGACAAGGTAGATAGCGAGGTTCCAAGTACAGCGGAAGGCACGATCGAGGAACTTCTTTACAAAGTGAACGATGTAGTGCCGATCGGCGCCGTGATCGCGCGCATCAAAACCGGAGCTGCTGAAACCACGAATGCATCCTCTCCTGCTCCAACACCATCAGCTGCTGAACCTTCCCGGCAAGAGTCCCAGGCAGCAGTAAGCCAGAAAGCAGTAGTGACGGCTATCGCCCCTGCCGCAAAAACAACGCCCGCAAATGGTCATGTCAATCGCTTCTATTCTCCACTTGTACTGAATATTGCAGCGAATGAGGGAGTGAGCATGACAGAACTGGAAAACATTCCTGGATCAGGTAATGAGGGCCGGGTAACTAAAAAAGATATTCTCGAATATATTCAGAGCAGAACAACAACTTCGCGCACCAATACCGCCGTGAGCGAGCCGCAGCAGCAAAGCAGCCAGTTACCTGCACAGGTAAAAACGGAAGCTTCTGCTCCTGCCACCAGCTATGGCGGAAATGTCGAGATCATCGAAATGGACCGCATGCGGAAGCTGATTGCCGATCACATGGTACGCAGCAAACATACCAGCCCGCACGTGACAAGCTTTACAGAGGCGGATGTCACCAACCTGGTGTTATGGCGTGATAAAGTGAAAAAAGAATTCGAAAAAAGAGAAGGAACCAAGATCACTTTCACTCCTCTCTTTATCGAAGCGGTGGTGAAATGCATTAAGAAATTTCCATTGATCAATAGCATGCTGGACGGCGATAAGATCATCGTTAAAAAGGATATCCATATCGGGATGGCAACAGCACTGCCAACCGGCAACCTGATCGTTCCGGTGATCAAGCACGCAGATCAGCTAAACCTTGTAGGCTTGTCCAGGCAGGTGAATACCCTCGCCGACAATGCCCGCAATGGAAAGCTGAAAGCTGATGATACCCAGGGCGGCACTTTTACCCTGACAAATGTGGGAACCTTTGGCAGCCTGATGGGCACTCCTATTATTAACCAGCCACAGGTTGCAATCCTGGCAGTTGGCGCTATCAAAAAAAGACCGGTAGTGGTGGAAAGCCCGCATGGAGACAGCATCGCCATCCGGCACATGATGTACCTGTCCATGAGCTATGACCATCGAATAGTTGATGGCAGCCTTGGTGCCACCTTCCTTACCGCAGTGGCCAGGGAACTGGAAAACTTCAATTCCGACCGCGAAGTTTAAACCGGGATATAAAAAATTCCAAAGGGGTGATCAGAGGTGCAGACTCTTTTCACCCTTTTTCTTTCGATGGAATAACCTCGTAAAAAAAATCCTTCCTCCTGCATCAACTCCTTTCAACTCTTAGCTTAGTTTTGCACCACGACTTTTTAAAACTGCAAAATCACGATGCGTACTTGGCTGCTGACAATCCTGGCATTGTCTACGGGGAGTTTATGTGCTCAACGCTCACATTTCGGTTCATGGAATGTGATCACAACAAGAGTAACACTATCTGAGAAATGGGGAGTTTATAACGAACTACAACTTCGTTCCCAGTCATTTTACAATGATCATTTTTATCATGAAGTAAAGGGCGGCGTATCCTATGCTATTAACAAAAACTTTGTGGTATTGCTGGGGTTGGGCGATTACCAGACCTATTCCGACGGAGGAAATTTCGTAAAACCAATCTCGGCACATGAAACAAGGCTCTGGCAGCAGCTTACAATGAACCATTACCTGGAGAGGATCAAATTCGAACACCGTTACCGGATTGAACAGCGTTGGTTCACGACAGGATTCCGCCAACGATACCGTTACAGGCTGAATACCGCCGTTCCGCTCAACAATACTAAAATGGGCCCACGGACATTCTTTCTCGGATCTTTCAATGAACTGTTCCTGACAAATAAAGCTCCCTACTTTGAGCGCAACCGCTTTTTTATCGGCGGAGGTTACCAGCTAAACAAGCACTTCACGATCCAACCCGGATATGTATACCAATATGATTACCGCAACAATGCTGGCCTGGGTAAGCATTTCTTCCAGTTGACACTCACTATAGATGTGAATGCGGACAAGAGTCCGAATGAGCGGATAC
>JBEVKW010000090.1:0-27728 GCA_040509495.1 Chitinophagaceae bacterium
CCGCTTTTTGTCGTGCGGGGTGCAAAGATAAGGGCGTTTCAGTTCCCGCCAAATCTTTTTTGAACCTTTTTGCACAGCACTGTATAAAATACAGCACCAGCGCGGGTTTTAGCCGGTAAATATTTTTCGGAAAGACCGGTAACTGGCTGGCGGAGAAGTATCGCAGAGGGCGCGAAGGGCACGCAAAGGCCGCTAAGAAGGCCTTTGCGTCCTTCGCGTGCCCTTGGCATTCTCTGCGATACTACTACGCCTGACGTCTCAAGTACGGCAGCAAACTCAAATGCAGCGTTTTTTTAATTTCAGCGGTCAGGTAGTGAAAATGGACTATGCGTTTACGGTTCCCGGCTTTATGCGTTGGATTGGCTTTGCTGCTTGTTGCCTGCAGCAAGGATGAGCATGCCTCATACAAAGAACCTTCGCTCGTTAACCTGAACGCCCGCATCCCGCTCAGCACCAATGATACTGCTACGATCAGCTTTGACGAGGTTGTGTCGGACAGCCGCTGCCCTGCCAACTCCCTTTGCACCTGGGCTGGCATTGCCATCGCCCGCTTTACCCTCCGCAAAGGGCAGAAAGAACTCCCTTTCATGCTATCTATAATGCCCGGATATCCGAAACAGGATACGATCATTAACGGGTATGTGATTGAATTATCTGACCTGAAACCTTATCCCGGCCTCGCAGCCGATGACAAAAAGCTGCCCATCCAGGCGGAACTCCGGGTTTTCAGGCTCCGCTGATCACCCCCTCTCCTTCCGGAACCGAAGATCCAGAAAACCCATTACCGTAAACACCAGGAAAAGCAGCACCGAATAGATCTCGTGATTTTCCAGCCACCTGCCACTTGCTGTACTGGTCCTGGCATAGCTCAAAAAAGGAAAGGCGTAAGGTATTTTATCGATATGCTCCCATGACATCAGTGTCATGGACGCCACCAGCATTGCCAGACCGATCGCAATAGGTACTATGAAATTGCGGAACCGCAAACTGAGCCAGTACTGTATAGAAACGATGGCTAAAAGCGAGATGAACGATTTGAGGGTTCGCCTTAGCAGGTTACTCCATCCTACTTCCGTTTCCAGGAAAGTGAACTTTGGATGCAATACATCCGTCAACACTCCCGCCAGCAACAGAAATACATCAAACATGATCAGCA
The DNA here is from genome assembly GCA_040509495.1 of Chitinophagaceae bacterium. GTDB lineage: Bacteria > Bacteroidota > Bacteroidia > Chitinophagales > Chitinophagaceae > Terrimonas_A. The sequence continues at coordinate 1,157 of JBEVKW010000090.1, forward strand.
GGAAGATCACCATCGCAAGGATGCCTATATATTTCGAGAAGAAAATATTGCCCGTTGATAAAGGCGAAGCAAACACCTGCTTCCAGGTATTGTTCTTATATTCCACCTGTACGATCAAACTACAGGTGAGGATCACAAACATCGGCAGCAATATAATAGAAAACCCCTGCCAACCCTCCTGGAAATGTACCCTCCAGGCGTTTGCCGCCATCCGCTCATAATTACGCTCAGGTTTGAGGTTATAGATAAGGAAATAGATGAACGGAATGAAAGCTGATCCGATCAGGCACATCCAGAATGCCGCACCACGGCGGTTCTTAATGATCTCCGCCCTGGTTGCAATTGCAAGACTCATATATTGTCGCTTGTGATTTCAATGAATAATTGTTCAAGATCGCTCTGCTTTGGATGCAGCGCATACACCTCAAGCCCTTCTTTCACCAGCAATTGATTGATCGCTGCCGTTTCCTGTTTGCCACCATAGGGTAATGTGATCAACGAGGTTGTTTGTTGTACTTTATGTTGACGGGAAAGGATCTCCAGTGCGCGGTTATTATCATTCGTTTCAATTTCCAGTACGCTCTGCTGCGTTTTCATTTGCTGCAACTCCTGCAAAGGCCCCTGGAAAAGCATTCGCCCTTTATGGATAATTCCTACATGCGTAGCCATCTTTTCTATTTCAACCAGGATATGACTCGACACGATGACCGTTGTACCATGCTCCCGGTTCAGCTTCCTGATCAGCTCCCTCATCTCAATAATACCATTTGGATCAAGACCATTCGTCGGTTCATCCAAAATCAACAACTCCGGCTGATGTAACAATGCGATGGCAATGGACAAACGCTGACGCATACCGAGGGAAAACTGCTTCGCCCGCTTTTTACCGGTCGATTCCAGCCCGACCAGTTTCAGCACCTCATCAACCCTTGCTTTTGATACATTATATACCAACCGGTAGATCTCCAGGTTTTCCCTGGCGGTAAGGTGCAGGTATAATGACGGCTGCTCAATAAGCGAACCCAGCCGTTTAAGTATTTCGATCCGGTGCGAACCGAACGCCTGCCCGAACACCTCCAACTCTCCCTGCTGATTTTTCAACAACCCAAGCAGTAACCTTAGGGTGGTGGTTTTACCTGCGCCATTCGGCCCAAGAAAACCATATATGCTACCTGCAGGTACTTCGAGGTTTATATCATCCAGCGTTTTGACGCCATTCCTGAAAGAATAATTCAGATTGGATGTTTTGACAATTGTGCCCGTACTCATAAGTTGGTTATTCAAATGAAATTCCTGAAAAGAAATGAATTGTAGAAGCGGATTTATATGGCCGGTGGAGATCGGCGGTTGATATGATGAAATGGTAAGGCAGAATGTAGTTCAATGCCCGGCAGTTTCCTCCCCAACCTGGTGCAGGAGTAACGCAGAGAGCGTCATGGAAACCGCGAAGGCCGCAACGAAATCGATTTTACCTATATCAGCCATTTCGAACCTGGCGGTTCCATTCCGCCCTCTGCAGTACTCTTCAGGGCTGCCAAAACCACTCCCCTATCCAAAAAAAACATTCGGATTTTAATTTTGTACCTTGCAACCCGTTTCCTGTCCCGGAACAATCTGTAATTGATCCACATGTACAGCCGGGATACAGAACAGGTGCGGCTTTATAACAATAAACTATGCAAAAAGACTTACGAAAACAACAGGCCCTCGAGTATCATGCGAAAGGAAGGCCAGGAAAAATAGAAGTAGTCCCCACAAAAGAAACGAAAACCCAACGAGACCTGTCACTTGCCTACTCTCCCGGAGTAGCAGAACCCTGTAAAGAGATTGCTGCCAACAAAGAAAATGTTTACAAATACACGGCGAAAGGCAACCTGGTTGCTGTGATCAGCAATGGTACTGCAGTGCTGGGCCTTGGCGATATCGGCCCGGAGGCAGGAAAGCCGGTAATGGAAGGAAAGGGCGTTCTCTTCAAGATCTTTGCTGACATTGATGTATTCGATATAGAAATAGATGAGAAAGACCCGGAGAAATTCGTACAGATCGTAAAAGCGCTGCAGCCGACTTTTGGCGGGATCAACCTGGAAGATATCAAGGCACCGGAATGCTTTTATATCGAACAGGAGTTGAAAAAACAGCTCAGCATCCCTGTGATGCACGATGATCAGCACGGTACAGCGATCATCAGCGCAGCAGCCCTCCTGAATGCGCTGGAGATCCAGAAGAAAAAAATCGACATGGTAAGATACGTGGTGAATGGAGCAGGTGCCGCGGCAATGGCTTGCGTGCAGTTGTACGTAGGCCTCGGTGCGAAACCTGAAAATTTTATCATGTTCGACCGGAAAGGTGCGCTGCATAAAGACCGCGAAGACATGGACGATCTGAAGCGTCAGTTCGCTAACGGAGCGCCTGGTATGACGCTTGATGATGCCATGAAAGATGCAGACGTGTTCATCGGCCTCAGCGCTGGTAACACGGTCACTTCTTCCATGGTGAAAGCGATGGCGAAGAACCCGATCGTCTTCGCGATGGCCAACCCAGACCCTGAGATCAGCTGGGAAGACGCCACTGCTGCCAGGAAAGATATTATTATGGCAACCGGTCGCAGCGATTATCCTAACCAGGTCAATAATGTTCTTGGCTTCCCTTACATCTTCCGTGGAGCGCTCGACGTACGCGCAACAGGTATCAATGAAGAGATGAAACTGGCTGCGGTCCGTGCACTGGCGGAAATGGCCAAAACACCGGTTCCGGATATCGTGAACCTGGCATATAATGAAAAGAACATCGCCTTCGGCCCCAATTACATCATTCCCAAACCACTCGATCCGCGCCTTCTTTCAACGGTATCACCTGCCGTTGCAAAAGCTGCGATCGAAAGCGGTGTGGCGCAATACCCGATCCATGACTGGGATGCCTATGTGGCCGACCTGGAAACACGCCTGGGGCAGGGCAACCAGGTGATGCGTGTGGTCGGTAATAAGGCACGTACCGAACCCAAACGTATCGTATTCGCGGAAGCGGATAATCTCAAGATCCTTAAAGCTGCACAGATCGTATTTGATGAAGGCATCGGATACCCGATCCTGCTGGGTAATGAGGACAAGATCCGCGCTATTGCAGAACAGAATAAGATCGATATCGAAGGCTTGCCGATCCTTGATCCGCGCAGCGAAAGCACAAAAGAGAAAAGAGTTCAGTACGCTGAAATATTCTTCAGTAAAAGAAACCGCAGGGGCTTCAACGTTCATGAAGCGAAGAAGATCATGCGTGACAGGAACTATTTCGGTTGTATGATGGTGGAATGCGGTGATGCAGACGCCATGATCTCCGGACTTACCAAAAACTATCCTGACACGATCCGCCCCGCACTGCAGATCATCGGTACAGAAGAAGGAGTGAACAAAATTGCCGGCATGTACCTCATGCTCACCAAGAAAGGCCCTCTCTTCCTGGCCGATACAACGGTCAATTTCAATCCAACTGCCGAAGAACTGGCGGAGATCACGCTGTTGGTCGCAAAAGAAGTGAGGCATTTTAATATGATCCCACGCATTGCGATGCTTAGTTATTCCAACTTTGGCAGCAGTAATTCGCCGGAGGCCAGACTGGTATCGGAAGCACGGAAGATCGTGAAGGGCAAAATGCCTTCGCTGATCGTGGATGGCGAGATCCAGGCGAATATGGCTTTCAACAAAGACCTGCTGAAAGAAAACTACCCATTCTCTGAACTGGTGGGGCAGGATGTGAACACATTGGTATTCCCCAACCTCGCATCTGGCAACGTTACCTACAATATCCTGAAGGAATTGGGCGCTGCTGATGCCATTGGCCCGGTATTATTAGGCCTGAAAAAACCGGTACATGTATTGCAGTTAGGTAGCTCGGTTCACAGCATTGTCAACATGGCGCTGATCGCCGTGGTGGACGCACAGATCAAATGCAAAACATCTTCCACAGAAGAACTGGTAGCGAGATCGGGGTGGTGGAAGAAGTTTAAGAAGGTGAGTAAGGATCTGTAAGCTGGATTTAAAAGTTTAATAGTTTATGTGTTTAAAAGTTCCCGGAGCTCACGGGTTTGACATTTTCCGCAAAGGCCTTTGCGAGGGAAGCGGAATGATCCTGACATCGGAAACTTTTAAGCACTTAAACCTTAAAACATTTAAACTTTTTACCTATTAAACTTTAAAACTTTTCCCTCTTGTCTATCATCAAAGACCTTGGCCGCTACCTCATCATGCTGAAAGGAATGTTTCAGCGGCCGGAAAATGGCAAAATGTACTGGAAAGAGTTCATGCGCCAGTGTTCGGATATTGGTATCGGGTCGTTAGGAATTGTATGTATCATTTCGATCTTTATTGGCGCTGTATCGACTTTGCAAACGGCTTACCAGCTGGTGAGTCCGATCATCCCTCCATCGACCATTGCGCAGATCGTTCGTGATACGGTGATCCTTGAATTTGCACCGACGCTGACCTGTATCGTGCTTGCCGGTGTGGTGGGCAGTAAGATCGCGAGTGAACTGGGCAATATGCGCGTCAGCGAACAGATCGATGCGCTGGAGATCATGGGCATCAATACGAAATCGTACCTGGTTGCACCCAAGATCCTGGCAGGCTTGCTGATGATCCCCTTCCTCGTAATGCTGGCCATGGTGCTGGGTATATGGGGCGGACGCCTGGCCGGCAGTATGACCGGGATCCTGAACACGGATACGTTCGATAAAGGCCTGCGACAGAGTTTTATGCCCTACAACGTATTTTTCGCGCTTGCAAAATCTTACACTTTTGCTTTCATCATAGCCAGCGTGCCTGCATTCTATGGTTATTATGTGGAAGGTGGCGCACTGGAGATCGGTAAAGCCAGTACCAAGGCCGTAGTAGTAAGCTGCATCCTGCTGTTATTTGCCGATTACATCCTGTCAGCACTGTTGCTGTAGGGATCTGACATATTGGTTTAAAGGTTTAAAAGTTTTATTATTTAAAAGTTTCACAAGTTCCGGCGGAGGTTTAAGATATTAACTCCTATGAACTGATTGAACGTTCAAGCTTTAAAATATCGAAACTTTTAAATTTTTAAACATAGAAACCTTTAAACGCTTCGCTCATGATTGAAATAAAAAATCTCAGGAAAAGTTTTGCCGATAAAACGGTGATCCAGGATGTGACTGCAACGATGAAAGCCGGGCAGTGCAACCTGATCATTGGCTCAAGCGGAAGCGGAAAAACCGTGTTGATGAAATGCCTTGTTGGACTTTTCCAGCCAGACAGCGGGCAGATCCTGTATGATGGTAAAGACTTTGTAACAATGACGGAGGAAGACAGAAAAGATATCCGCAAGGAGATCGGGATGCTTTTCCAGGGGTCGGCACTGTTTGACAGCCAGACAGTTGAGCAGAATGTAAAGTTTCCGCTTGATATGTTCACAAAAGATTCGCACGCAGAAAAGCTCAAACGGGTAAACGAAGTGCTGGAACGGGTAAAGCTGGTGGATGCGAACAAAAAATTCCCTTCTGAGCTCAGTGGCGGTATGAAAAAGCGTGTTGCCCTCGCCCGCGCCATCGTGTTAAATCCCAAATACCTGTTCTGTGACGAGCCAAACTCCGGACTTGACCCGCAAACCTCGCTGATCATTGATAAGCTGATCCAGGAGGTGACGGCCGAGTACAATATCACCACGGTGATCAATACCCACGATATGAACAGTGTAATGGAGATCGGTAATTACATCCTTTATATGTACCAGGGGAATAAGGAGTGGGAAGGAAGTAACAAAGAAATCATCTTCAGCAAAAATAAGCGCCTGAACGAGTTCATTTTCGCCTCAGACTTCCTCCGCGATGCCAAAGAAATGCGGATGCTCGAAGAATCGGGGAAGATCCCGGAGGATCGGAATATGGATGATATGATTAAGTAAAAATTAAAAAGTCAAACGTAAAAAGGTGAAAAGCCGCCGCCATGGCGGCTTTTGGCATTATTCCGAGGGTCATTTTTTGCTTTTTGCTTTTGACTTTTGACTTTCTCCCCCTGCTCTTTTTTTTAATTTTTACTTTTGACTTTTGACTTTACTTTTGCCAAACTTTTTTACACCGAAAAATTTAATTTTCATGAGTGTCCTTGTAAATAAAAATTCCAAAATCCTTGTTCAGGGTTTTACCGGAACCGAAGGTACTTTCCACGCAACACAAATGATCGAATATGGTACGCAGGTAGTGGGTGGTGTGACGCCTGGTAAAGGTGGATCAAGCCATCTTGACAGACCTGTTTTCAATACGGTAGCTGATTGTGTGAAAACGACCGGCGCTAATGTTAGCATCATTTTCGTTCCGCCGGCGTTTGCGGCTGACGCGATCATGGAAGCGGCAGAAGCAGGTGTTGAGCTGGTAGTTTGTATTACTGAAGGTATCCCGGTGCAGGACATGGTGAAAGTGAAAAATTACCTGCAGGGTAAGAATACCCGCCTGATCGGTCCTAACTGTCCTGGCGTTATTACTGCCGGCGAGTGTAAAGTTGGTATCATGCCAGGCTTTGTATTCAAACAGGGCCGCATTGGTATCGTCTCAAAATCTGGTACGCTGACGTATGAAGCAGCTGACCAGGTAGCGAAAGCTGGCCTCGGTATTTCTACTGCGATCGGTATCGGTGGTGATCCGATCATTGGTACTCCAACCAAAGATGCTGTTGCTCTCCTGATGGCTGATCCTGAAACTGACGCGATCGTAATGATCGGTGAGATCGGTGGCGGCATGGAAGCAGAAGCAGCAAACTGGATCAAAGAGAATGGCAATAAAAAACCTGTTGTAGGCTTTATTGCTGGTCAAACTGCCCCTCCCGGCCGCCGGATGGGTCACGCTGGCGCGATCGTTGGCGGTGCAGACGATACTGCCGCTGCAAAAATGAAGATCATGGAAGAGTGCGGTATTCACGTAGTAAGCAGCCCCGCTGATATTGGTAAGAAAATGGCGGAAGTACTCAAGAAGTAATTCGTTGACCGTTGTCCGTTGTCCGGATTTCGCGTTTTGATAATACTAAAATAACGATGCCCTCTAAAATGTAGAGGGCATCGTCATTTTTAATACTTATCAAAGTGCGAAGTCTGAAATCCGGACAAACGGTCAACGGACAACGATCTACCTATCTGTAATTCCGGATATACCGCTCGAGTTCACTTTTCGTTCTGTCAAAACTGAATACGCCATACACCACATCATAGTTTCTTTTATCTACAGTTGATGCATACGCCTGCCTGGCCAATTCCAGTTTATTGTTTTCAAAGCTGAACATCAGCAGCAATTCTTTCACCTGTGCCGCACTGATCGAATTGTTACGAACAACATTGATCGCAGATTTCAGCTTATTGCTCTCCAGCCATTCTTTATCAATTTGATTCAGGACATTGTCGAAATCACGGTCACTCATTCCTCTTGTATAAGCTTCATGACGATCATAGTCACCCCATTTTCCATCACGATCAAAATCATATGAACGGTCATCCTGCATATATCCTTTTTTGATCTTCATCTCAGACATACTGATACGGCCATTACGCTCGATCGATACGGTCAGGTGTGTGTTGTTCTTTAACGTAATATCGGTGTTGTATACCAGTTCATACTTTCTTCCAAGAACATTGAATACGCCATTGTTTCTTTCACGATACACCTTAATGCTGTGAGAACCGCGATCAAGTCCCTGCAACATGATGCCGTTGTCATTAGGCTCGAAACGCTTACCGTCAAGCACCATGACGATCTTTGACTGATCAACGGATCTTACGGTAAGGATGGTGTTACTCTTTGCAGCAAATACGCCGATGCTGATGAACAAAGAAGCGAGGAGTGTAAAAATTGTTTTCATATACTTTCATTTACTGGTTGAATTCAAAATCGAATTCGGATAAAATATTCCAAAGCATATGCCACCGGATCTTAAAACGCTGCAAGAAAAAGTTAAGCCGATTTGACAACTTATGAAATACAATGCCAGCAATAGTTTCAGCAGATTGTTATTTAATGTTAATGGCATTGTTTATGCATAAATGCCGGGCAGATTTGTTAATGACTTCTGTTAATGAAAACAAACATTTTGAACTCGATTAAACCTTACAAAAAACGGCGTGTCTTAGCGATCCTTTTTCTATTCGAGTGGCGTAGGAGCAACGCAGAGGACGCCAGGGAATCGCAAAGGACGCAATGGAATCAATCCTTCGTAACTGTATTTTCTTTGCGCGCTCTGCGATTCCCTGGCGTCCTTTGCGTTGCTCCTTACGCCACCCGATCCAAAAGATTTATGCAAAGCGCCGGTAACCTGCATCACATCCCTGCACAAGATTCTCTAACTTGTACCCAAATTCATCTCTAACCATGAAGCGACCCAGTTTATTAACCTTATTCGCCGCCTTATTCAGCCTGATTGCCATGAACTCAAATAGTCAGACACCCGTTAAGAATTATGATCCAGCCTGGAAAAAAGTGGAAGGTTTTGTTAATAAAAACCTGCCGGCCTCTGCCCTTGCAGAAGTAAAGAAGATATATGAGCTGGCTAAAAAAGAAAAGCAGGAAGCACAGGTCATCAAGTCGCTCATCTACATAACAAGCCTGCAGGAACAAACCCGTGAGAATAATACGGTCCTCTCCATTTCCGAGATCGAGAAAGAGATTCCCGGAACATCAGGTACCACAAAGGCCTTACTCAATAGCCTGCTCGCTACGAAGTATTGGTCTTACTACCAGCAAAACCGCTGGCAGTTCTACAACAGAACGCAAACAGAAAACTTCAAAAAAGATGATATTGCCACCTGGACGGCTGAAGACTTTCATAAAAAAACAGGAGAGCTTTACCTTCGTTCACTCATAGATAAGAAGGCACTGCAGCAAACCAGCCTCGATCGTTACAATGCGATCATCATGAAAGGAAATATGCGTCATCTCCGCCCTACCCTGTATGACCTTCTCGCGTTCCAGGCACTTTCATACTTCGAAAATGACGAACGCGATGTGAACAAGCCGGCTTATGCATTTGAGATCAGCCAGGCTTCTGCCTTTGATCCGGCAGCAGATTTCATTCATCGCAAATTTGAAACAAACGATACTCTTTCACTTCAGCATAAAGCATTGCTGATCTACCAGGATCTGATCGCGTTTCATCTGAACGATAAAAAACACGACGCGCTGATCGATGCTGACCTCCAACGATACCAGTTCGTCAGATCGAAATCAACACACCCTGAGAAAGAGCTTTATTATTTTAACGGTATTAACCACATCGCTCATCAATACGAACAAATGCCGGCTGCCTCACAAGCATGGTATCTCGTCGCCGTCTATTACAATGACCAGGGGAATACGTATAAACCTTTTGCAGACTCCACGAACCGTTTTCAGAAAATAAAAGCAAAAGAGATACTGCAGAAACTGGTAGCACAGAAAGACTCCTCCGAAGGGAAAATAAATGCTATAAACCTGCTGAATGAACTCAACCGGCCTTCCCTCCAATTTCATATCGAACAGGTAAACCTCCCGGGTAAACCTCTCCGTTCACTGATCGAATACCGCAATCTTACCAACATTCATTTTCGCCTGATCAAACAAACAGCAGCATTGAAAGCCGCCGCTGAAAGATCTTACGAAGAAAACTACTGGAAAGCAATACTTGCAGCACCATCTATTCGAAGCTGGAAGCAGGCTCTTCCTGATACGAAAGACCTTCAGCAGCATAATGCAGAAGTCAAAGTTGATGCACTGCCCTCTGGAGAGTACTACCTGGTCGCGTCTTCTGACGAAGGTTTTAAAAACAAATCAGCCGTCATTGTTGCCAGAAGCTTCTTTGTCTCCTCCATCAGTTACATCAACTATAACATGGATTATTTTGTATTGAACCGTGATAACGGGCAGCCTTTACGCAATGCCAGTGTGCAGGTTTGGGAGCAGAATTATGACTACAATACTTACAAATACACTAAATCGAAAGGCGCTGTTTACAATACAGATGAAAATGGATTCTTCCGCATCGCACGCAAACAGGTTACAGCCGAAAACCGAAGAAACAGCAATTTTACGTATGCTCTTGAAGTAAAGACCAAAGACGATTACCTTTTTATCGACCAGTACAAATCTGATTATTATTATTCGAACGCGCGGAATACGGAAAATAAAAATGAGACAACCATTTTCCTGTTTAAAGACCGCGGCATTTACAGACCCGGTCAAACGATCTTTTTCAAAGGAATTGTTATTTCAAGGAACGCAGACAAAAAACAATCCGATATATTATCCGGCTATTCCACTACAGTTTATCTTCAAAATGCCAATGGCGAAAAAGTTGATTCTGTAAAAGTAAAAACAAATGAATACGGATCTTTCTCCGGAAAATTCCAGCTACCTTCCGGTGGCCTTACCGGTTCATTCTCACTGATCGCAGAAAAAACGTATGACAGGTTCCGTGTGGAAGAATACAAACGTCCAAAATACTTTGTAGAATACGAGCCGCTGAAAGGAACCTATCGCATAAATGACTCTATCGAAGTAACGGGTATTGCAAAAGCCTACGCGGGAAATAATATCGATGGCGCACAAGTGAAATACCGTGTAGTGAGACAGGTAAGGTATCTCTATCCCTGGTTATTCAAGCGCTGGTGGTATCCGCCATCCGAGCCGATGGAGATCACACATGGTGAAACAACGTCTGATGCCGAAGGTAAATTCAAGGTGAAGTTTGCCGCCATCCCTGATCTGAAAGTGGATCCAAAACTGGATCCGGCGTTTGACTATGTTGTATATGCAGATATCACGGATATCAATGGGGAAACAAGAAGTGGCCAGAAGAATGTATCAGTAAGCTACAAATCATTATTGCTTAAGGTGGATGTTCCTGAGCGTATGCCGGCAGACAGCCTGAACAAGATCACGATCCGGACAACCAACAATAATGGAGAATTTGAACCGGCACTCGTAACGGTCAAGATCTCGCGGTTGAAAGAAGAAAAACGACTGATCAGGAATAGACTGTGGGACAGGCCCGATCAATTCGTATTCACCAAAGAAGAATACCTGAAATTTTTCCCGAATGATCTTTATGATGAGGAGAATGATCCGGCAAGTTGGGAAAAAGGCGAGCAGGTTTTGCAAAAACAAGACTCTACAAAAGCAGAACAACTGTTCAGTCTTGACGGCATGATCTCTCAGGCTGGCGCTTATATGATCGAGGTCACCGCGAAAGACAAAGACGGCAAGGAGGTGAAAGATGTGAAATATATCACGCTTTACAATGAAAAGGCATCAAGGCCGGAACAACCTGTTTACTTCGCATCAACACAACCATCGCCTGTTGAGCCAGGTAAACAAGCCAACATAGAATTGAGCAGCTCAGCAGATAACCTGTTTGTCATCCAGCAGATCAACAAATCATCTTCTTACCAGGGAACTGATGACCTGAAATATTCATTCCTGAAACTTGGAGACGAGAAAAAGAAGATCACGTTTGAAACTACGGAAGCGGATCGTGGAGGCTATGGCGTTAGCTGGGCGTTTGTAAAACATAACCAGGTATTTGTCGATTATAAGAACATCATGGTTCCGTGGACCAATAAAGAATTGAAAATAGAGTACGCCACTTATCGCGACAAGACTTTGCCAGGCAGCCAGGAACAATGGCGCGTAAAGATCGCCGGAATGAAGAACGAGAAAGTCGCAGCAGAAATGCTGGCGGGGATGTATGATGCATCACTCGATCAGTTTGCGTCAGAAACATGGAACACGCCGTATATATGGCCAACATTTTCTGGCCGTTGGACGCAATGGGATGGAAATACTTTCATCAAGGTTGAATCACAGCAGAAACCTGTTGTTGAAAATGCCTATGTAGCACTGATCAAGGACTATGACCGGCTCATCTTTAACTCATTCGGCGATGAGGTAGTCGTTGGGTATGGGCTCGTCAGAGGGGGAAAACAGAGATCCATGAATTTCACAACATCCAGGATGGTGGCTGATCAGGAAATTGCAGCTCCCGCAGCTCCTGCAGCACTGGCAGAGAAGGAGTCTGGCGTGATGGCAGACAGCGGCAAAGCTCAAATCATTGAACAAACGAGTGAAATGTTCGTCCACGGCGAAGTCGTCAAAAAAAATGATGCCGCAGGTGACATCCAACCCCGCAAGAACTTCAATGAGACCGCCTTCTTCTTCCCCGATCTGAAAACTGACGAATCAGGCGCCATCGAATTCTCCTTCACCATGCCGGAAGCATTAACGAAGTGGAAGTTCCAGGCGCTTGCACATACAAAAGATCTGGCTTTCGGCTATAGCCAGAAAGAGATCATCACACAGAAAGAACTGATGGTGCAGCCAAACGCACCACGTTTCCTGCGTGAAGGCGATAAACTGGTGTTCAATGCAAAAGTGGTGAACCTTTCCGAAAAGGAATTGAATGGCAATGCAGAACTGCAACTGTTCAACGCAGCCACCAATCAGCCTGTAGATATCCTTTTCAATCTTACAGAAAAAAGCAAACCATTTAAAGTAGCTGCCGGCCAAAGCACGGTGTTATTCTTCCCGCTGAATATTCCTGCATCATATACCGAGGCTCTCACCTGGAGAGTGGTCGCCAAAGCCGAAGGCTTCAGCGATGGTGAAGAGAACATGCTGCCTGTATTAACTAACCGCATGCTGGTAACGGAAACAATGAGCCTGCCAATGCGCGGGAATGGAACAAAGAGTTTTTCGTTTGACAAACTCAAACAATCCGGCAATAGTAATACTTTGCAACAGCATTCTTTAACGATAGAATACACGTCGAACCCAGCCTGGTATGCTGTACAGGCACTGCCCTACCTGATGGAATATCCATATGATTGTGCCGAGCAGACCTGGAACCGTTATTATGCAAACTCTCTTGCTACTTCCATCGCGAATGCCGCTCCAAAACTGAAGCAGGTATTTGAGCAATGGAAAAATGCAGATACCGCTGCTTTGCTGAGCAACCTGCAAAAGAACCAGGAACTGAAATCCATTCTACTGGAAGAAACACCATGGGTGCTGGAAGCAAAAACAGAAGCACAGCAAAAGAAAAACATCGCTCTCCTGTTTGATATGATGCGTATGAGCAGCGAGCTGAACAGCGCATATGAAAAACTGAAGCAGCTACAAAGCAGTAATGGCGGCTTTGTGTGGTTCAGCGGCGGTCCTGATGATCGCTACATGACGCAATACATCGTAACCGGTATCGGTCATCTCCGCAAACTGAAAGGAATCTCGGTTGCGCAGGATGCGAAGCTGAAGCAGATCCTGCAGAAAGCCATTCCTTATCTCGACCTGAAGATGAAAGAAGAGTATGATAACCTACTGAAGTATAAAACTGACCTGAAAACATATGTACCGGGTTACAGCTCGATCCAGTATTTCTATATGCGCAGCTTCTTCCCTGAATATAAAGTAGCAACGGCTTCGCAAACCGCTTACAACTATTTCAGAAGCCGCTTGCCACTTAGCTGGACCAATCAGAATAAATACATGCAGGGTATGCTGGCGCTCGCATTGCATCGCCTGGATGATAAGGCTACGCCGCTTGCGATCCTTAAATCACTGAAAGAAACTTCCATCAATAATGAAGAGCTGGGTATGTACTGGAAAGATACATGCCGCGGCTGGTGGTGGTATGAGTCTCCTATCGAAAGACAGGCACTGCTGATCGAAGCATTCAGCGAGATCACCAAAGACACGAAAGCCGTAGATGATCTTCGTACCTGGCTGCTAAAAAATAAACAGACCAATAAATGGGAATCAACCAAGGCAACAGCAGAAGCATGCTATGCATTGCTGTTGCAGGGAACAAACTGGGTGAATGAATCCCCTGTAGTGGATATTACACTCGGCAGCACAAAAATCAGTTCTGCAGATAACAAGCTGGAAGCTGGTACAGGCTATTTCAGCAAGACGATCCCACAGAAAGATATCAAATCATCAATGGGAAACATCACGGTAAAAGTATCGGGAGCAACGACCAGTTCAGCTCCATCCTGGGGTGGCGCATACTGGCAGTACTTTGAGAATCTTGATAAGATCACCTCTGCAGAAACGCCCCTGAAGCTTCAAAAGAAATTATTTGTTGAGACAAACTCTGACCGCGGGCCGGTATTAACACCGGTGAATGACGGCGCAAAACTGAAGATCGGCGACAAGGTCAATGTACGGATCGAATTGCGTGTTGACCGTGATATGGAATACGTACATATGAAAGACATGCGCGCTTCGTCCCTGGAACCAGTAAATGTATTGAGCAGTTATAAATGGCAGGATGGCCTCGGTTACTACGAAAGCACCAAAGATGCCGCCACGAATTTCTTTTTTGACAACCTGCGCAAAGGCACATATGTTTTTGAATATTCACTGTTCGTGACACATTCCGGTAATTTCAGTAACGGTGTCACCACGATCCAGTCGATGTATGCGCCTGAATTCAGTTCACATAGCGAAGGGGTCAGGATCACGGTGCAGTAGAAAAAAGGAATTTATGGATCACAGTAGATTTTCGCCTTTCGTGTATTTACATTGCCGCAAGGCAGGATTCCGGATATCTGTGAAACCTTAATCCATTTAAACCTTACTATCAGGCACTTGCTTTTGTAAATTATCCCTTTTTAGGGTATTCAATAAGCCAATCGTTTTGTACGTTTGGCTTATTTTTATTTATGTTGTTTCGTTTAATATTTGCCGCGACTATTTCTCTGCTTGTTTCCTGCGGAACGGGAAAGCAGGTAAGCGGCATATATCATACACCGGGCGGAGATGCACAGCTTATTTTAAAGACCGACAGTAGTTTTGAATGGATCTACCCGGGCGACAAAGCCGTCGAGATCGGCCATACTAACATGAACAGAACCCTGTTATATTTCGCCGGCGGCAAATGGTCAATCGAGAAGGGCCGGCTGGTACTGGTGCCTTCGTCCGACAGGGAATCTTTCAGCACACCAATGGCGGATGATTCGATCAGTCGCTTTACCACTATCTCATCAATAAATTTCTGGAACCGCTTTGGTGAGCAGGTCAAGATCAGGGCCATACGCATCGCTAAATCTCAGTTGAAACCACATTTCGGCAATTCACTTTATTTCTTTGCGCAGGATTTTCACCGCAATGACACCCTGATCTTTTACCTGGATGGTTACCGCCCCTTCACTTATCCGGGTTCGATCCCGGGCGCTCTGGGCGATAATATCCATAAGATCACTTTATATGAACCATTCCAGGACACCCGGCCAACAGAGATCCGTATAAAAGGAAAGAGATTATATGCCAACCGCGAATATTACGTGAAGAAGAGCTGATCGCTGTATTTTTGCGGCATATGAACACCGATTTTCTCATCATTGGCCAGGGCGTTTGCGGCAGCTTCCTGTCTTACTATCTTCAGAAAGAAGGTAAATCCGTCATCGTAATGGATGATGCAAAACCAGACAGTCCTTCCCGTGTTGCCGCAGGAATTATCAACCCTGTAACAGGGAGGCGTCTTGTTACCGTCTGGATGGTCGACGAGGTTTTACCTTATGCCTGGAAAGCCTATACTGAACTCGGGGCAGACCTTTCGGTGCAGGCTATTTCTCAAAAGAATATCATCGACTTCTTTCCCAACCCTTTTATGCGGGAAGGTTTTCTGGAAAAGATTGCAACGGGCGATCAATACGTTCATGCCTATCCTGAACAAAATCATTTCAACAACTTCTTCCATTTTGAATTCGGCTGCGGTGAGATCAGACCGGTTTACACTGCACATCTTGATAAGATCATTCCCGCCTGGAGGTCGTTACTATCTAAAGCAAACTTTCTCCGCGAAGAACAGTTTGACATTTCCCAACTCCGCGTAGAACCAGATAAGATCCACTATAAAGACATCACTGCATCCAGGATCATTTTCTGTGATGGTGCTGCCAGCTTTGATAATCCCTATTTCAAACAACTACCCTTTGCTCCAAATAAAGGCGAAGCACTGATCGCTGAGATCCCTGGATTGCCGGATCATAATATCTACAAGAAATCTTTACTACTTGTTCCGCTCGCAGAAAAAGATCTGTTCTGGATCGGCGCCAGCTATGTATGGAACTTTGATGATGCGTTGCCTACACAGGCTTTCCGCGACAGTACTGAGAACGCAATGAAGAACTGGTTAAAGATCCCTTTCAAGATCATGGAACACCGGTCGGCATTAAGACCAGCTACATTGGAAAGAAGACCTTTTGTTGGCACGCATCCATTATTCCCATCCATTGGTATACTGAATGGCATGGGAACAAAAGGTTGTTCGCTGGGCCCTTATTTTGCGAGGCAGTTAACGGATCATTTATTGTATGATCTGCCGATTGCAAAAGATGCTGATGTGAAGAGATTTGAGAAAGTGTTGAGCAGGAAATAGGTTATTGAGCGTAACCAGTAACTGAATTGCGTAAGTTCGCGAAGATGAACATTGATCAAGTCGAAGATGCGCCGATTAGTTCCGTATAGCAGACAGATATCTGCGTATCTGCGCGGGCGGACATAAGCCGCTTCCTATCTGTCAAACTATTTCTTTACAAGGCTGATAAATCTGCGTGATCTGCGGGAACCTACGCAAATCGTTTGTCAAAACTATACATCCATCTCACGCAGCTTTTACGTCCAGCAGCTTCGCGCTTGTACCGGGATCCTGGTTGAGCACTCTGCACAACGCCTCATACAGGTCAGGAATATTCTCTTTTAAACCTTTAGGGTTTTCAAAGAAGGCTTCCACACTTACAGCCCAGAATTCGTGCATATTGCTGAATGCATAACTGCGGAGATAACTTCTTTTTTTTGTGATCACGTCTGCAAGGATCTGACCGGTGCTGGTCGAAAATTTTTCATAGTTCAACCTGAAGTGCATGTCTGCCCCATACTGCGCAAAGAAGTTATTGTGTAACAGGGCGTGTGCCATTTCATGAACCGCCACGTTGATATTATCATGTTTTTCCTTGTACGAATAACCGTAGAGAAAATGTTTCCAGGAAAGATAGATCCCATCGGGAGCCACGTGTCCTATATACAGTTCATTGTCATTATCCATGTGATAAGCATCAGCAAGAATATAGATGTCTTTGAAATAAGAAAGCTGATAATTTTTCAAACCAAAGGTGACCTGAACAGCAGAAGAGCTCACAAGGATCGCCGTATCATCATTTTTTTCCAGGCCAATAAAATGAAACCGCTTTTGATTTTTGAACTGATAGACCCTTGTTACGAATTTTCTTTTTGATTCAGCAGGAAGATCATTGAAGTAAGAGAATACGCTACCGATAAGAAATGAATAATCATGAAATGTAGCATCATCAACCTCCAGTTCTTCAGCAGGAGCAACTGCCGAAGTGGTGGTGGGAACACGCGCAAATAACTTATTCAGCTTTCGCAGGAATGATGACATAATAGCGTACGGGTTAATTCGTAAATGTAGTCCACGAACGTGTCAAATGCAAGCATTCAGCAGTTATTTCACGACCGTAAATCTACGATGCGGTCGCCATAGTGGCTCGCGCAACAAGCCGGTACGCGTCCGGCAGAGGGATAACGATGTTGAAG
The DNA here is from genome assembly GCA_040509495.1 of Chitinophagaceae bacterium. Lineage (GTDB taxonomy): Bacteria > Bacteroidota > Bacteroidia > Chitinophagales > Chitinophagaceae > Terrimonas_A. The sequence goes on from JBEVKW010000090.1 coordinate 18,732, forward strand.
GGAGGAAGATTGCATGCTGGCGATTAGAATCTGTCTTATGTGTGACCGTTGACCGGGCTTTTGACAGACGGACGAACCGGTCAGCGATGAACGGACAACGGTCAACGATTCGCGGACTTTCCTATCTTTGCGCCCAGTTTTATTAACTAAGCGATACACCTTTATATATGTATAGATCAAACACCTGTGGTGAATTAAGATTGAGCGATGCATCCAAACAAGTGACCCTCGCCGGTTGGGTGCAAACAGTACGGAAATTTGGAGCTATTACGTTTGTGGACCTGCGGGACAGATATGGCATCACCCAGCTGCTGTTCGGGGAAGATTTGAATAAACAATTGGAAGAAAATCCTTTAGGACGGGAATTCGTGTTACAGGCAACTGGTACTGTGCAGGAACGAACCAATAAAAATCCGCAGCTTCCGACAGGGGATATCGAAATCATCATTACGTCTTTTAAAATATTGAATAAATCGGCGGTGCCGCCATTCACCATCCAGGACGAAACTGACGGCGGCGATGACCTCCGCATGAAATACCGCTTCCTCGACCTGAGAAGAAATGCGGTAAAAAAGAACCTGGAATTGCGTTATTCCGTTAACCGTGCAGCACGTAACTATCTGCATTCGAATGGTTTCATGGATATCGAAACGCCGTTTCTTATCAAAAGCACGCCGGAAGGAGCCCGCGATTTCGTTGTTCCCTCCAGGATGAATCCCGGCCAGTTCTATGCCCTGCCACAGTCTCCACAAACCTTCAAGCAATTGCTGATGGTAAGCGGGTATGACCGCTATTACCAGATCGTGAAATGTTTCCGCGATGAAGATCTGCGCGCTGACCGACAGCCGGAGTTCACACAGATCGACTGTGAAATGTGTTTCGTTGAACAGGAAGACATCCTTTCCATGTTTGAAGGCATGGTAAAATCGATCTTTAAAGAAGTAAAAAATATCGACTACACTGAGAACGTACAACGGATGACCTGGGAAGATGCTATGTGGCAATACGGTAACGATAAGCCGGATATCCGCTTTGGCATGAGTTTGCTGAATATCAAGAAACCTTCTTCAGTATACGTAAATAAAGAAGACCAGGCAGCACTGGTCAACGGCGCAGATTTCAAAGTATTCGACGAAGCAGAAACGGTGCTGGCCATCGCCGTGCCAGGCTGCAGTGAATACAGCCGCAAGCAAACAGATGAATTGACCGAATGGGTTAAACGTCCCCAGATCGGTATGAAAGGACTTGTTTTCATTAAAGCAAATACGGACGGCACATATAAGAGCAGCGTCGACAAATTCTATTCGGAAGAAAAACTGAAAGCAATTGCAGATGCCGCAGGCGCGCAGAAAGGTGACCTTGTGCTCATCCTGGCAGGCAATGAAGAAAGAACGCGGAAAGCGATCAGTGAACTTCGGCTTGAAATGGGTAAACGTCTTGGCCTTCGCAAAGACAATGAATATAAGCTGCTTTGGGTACTCGACTTTCCATTGTTTGAGTATGACGAAGACGGTAATCGCTGGGTAGCGCGTCACCATCCATTCACGTCTCCAAAGCCTTCTGATATCGATACAATGATCTCCAATAATCCCGCCATCAGTAATGCGGCGGAATACCTTAAACATCCATACGCGAACATCAAAGCGAATGCGTACGACATGGTGTTGAACGGAAATGAGATCGGCGGCGGTTCCATCCGGATCTTCCAGAGAGAATTACAGGAAAAGATGTTTGAAGCACTGGGCATGGACAAAGAGGAACAACAACACAAGTTCGGCTTCCTCCTCGGGGCGTTTGAATACGGTGCGCCTCCGCACGGTGGTATTGCATTTGGCTTCGATCGCCTTTGTTCGATCCTCGGGGGAAGCGAAAGCATCCGTGACTTCATTGCATTCCCAAAAAACAATAGCGGCCGCGATGTAATGATCGATGCACCTGCAACGATCGATCAGAAACAGTTTGATGAATTGCAGATCAAACTAGATCTCAAGGATTGATCATGATCCCCAGCAGTTCATAAAGAATGATGTCCTTCCTTAACGCTTTATAATAAGAAGACCTTCCAATTGGAAGGTCTTCTTATTATAAAGACGATCGCCCGCAAATTGCGGCCCGTCGTCCGGGGTCTCTCTCAAAATAAGCCGAATATCTTGCGCTCCTTTTTCTTTCGGATAATAAGTCCGATTGAAGTAACTACATATTCATTGAGTTGCAGCTTCACGTGCACATCCTGTTTGTAAGGGAACGTATCTACCATGAAATCCTCTGGAAGGCCGCCAAGCGAATAGTCCAGTTCTTCTACAAAATGCCCTTCGGCCCGGAGTTCTTCAGCCAGTTTTTCAAGGTCGCGCATGCGAAAGATCACTGTATTACCAGTATCGAGGGTTTTCTCGTTGGAGGAAATATTGAATTCAGTGGTGTGAACGGCCCAGCCTCCTGGTTTCAATGTGTTCAATTGATTCTTCAGAAAGTTAAGGCCTTCTTCTATACCGCCGAGATGTTCAAATGAACAGCTTGACCAGGTGAAGTCATAGTCTTTCAATGATGAAGGAATATGATTCATATCCACGGGCTGGTAGCGTACATGTTTGCGCAATGTTGCATCGTCAACAATGTTGCGTTTGTTCAGCGATTCGAGGCCGAAGCAAAGCTGGTCTCCATTCGTCCAACCCATTTCTGCACCTGCTTCGGGAAATATATCGGTGGCGGTAATATCACAACCATATTTAGCCATTAAAGACGGCAGCGGTTCCGATCCGACAGCAAACACCAGTCCTTTTCGCCCCCTGGCGATGCAGCCTCTTTCCCATAATGCCTGGAGTATGTAGGTGTATTCCCATTGTTTGCGGTGAAAACGCGGCGTCTCGCAGATCTCGGCGCTCCATCGGTTATACCATTCAAGCTGCCAGTCTTTCGCTTTGCATAATTCTGACCGGCGCCGTCCGGCGTCAAATGTCAGCGAGGTATTCCATTCGCGTTCTTCTATAGTTTGAACAGATTCGTTCCACATAATTATAACAGTGTTTGATAGACTTCAATATATTTTCTCGTATTCTTTTGCCAGTCGAAGATCTTACTGCGATTGATCAATGCTCCTGACATATTCTCGCGCTGAAAACGTTGCATGCCTTCATGAAAGGTTTTGCGCATATTTTCTTTTTCGAATGAGCTGAAGTAGAAAGCCAGATCACCGCCGATCTCGGGAAGCGAAGTTCTGTTCGATAGAAACAATGGCTTTCCAAATTGCATTGCTTCAACAACCGGAAGGCCGAAACCTTCTGCAAGCGATGGATGCACAAATGCAGCACAGTTTCTCAGGTACCATCCCTTTTCTGCTTCAGAGATCAGTCCGGGCAAATGCACTCTGTCATCAATACCCATTGCCAGAGCTTCCCGGCGGATGGATTCAACATAGTCCCCTTCATCCAGACGGCCCGCAATCACAAGATCCATCTCTGCATCTTTCACCAGTGACAGTAATACGTGATAATTCTTCTTCCTGTTCACGTAACCCATGCCGAACATAAACGGCCTGCTTGGCCGGAAAGAGCCCATCGGAACGCTTGACTCAAGTACTTTATGCGTGCCATTGTGGATCACATAAACAGGTTTGTTTCCCACATCACAATGCTTAAGAACATCAGACTTGGCAAATTCCGATATGCAAACGATCGCATCGCTCTTATCAATCAGGCTCTGTGTATGTGCAAGGCTTTTCGTCTGTTCTCGTAACGACTTTCCTTCATGTAAAGGATTGAGATCGTGTATGGTCAGCAAAATCTTTATGTTGGGATACTTCCTTTTATCAGGAAGGATCCTTCCTGATTGAAAGGGCGCATGCCAGACCCTGCACTGGTTCAGAAATGGCCGGTAATATTTATGCAATCGCCGCTCAACAATGTTGTGATGATTATATTGAAAAGCACCGGCAACAGACCTCGGAACATAGTGCCGTACTTTTATTTGATTACCATCAGATAAATTTGCCTGTAAATGATTTCCAAGATTCAGACAATAATAATATAAACCAGAATTCGGGTGACGCATCAGGTCACAATCAAGTATTACCTCATTCATAAAAATCGCTTTTCACTGGAAAGGCAGCAAAGCTCATCATAATTCAAGCCACTTTCGTTTTAACAAAGGTTTTTTTTATTTTCTTTAGCAGATTTCAACGATCGATCTAATCATTTCAAACACATAATAGCACATTTGAAATATTTTTTTGAATCAGTGCAACGACACATGTAGCAGCGTTGTCATCCGCACAAATCCATACCCTGTGATTTGCTTCTTCATGACGCTGCTTCATTAACGGTATGGATTTTGCAAGGAGAATTCGTTTATAGCACTTCCCGACCGAACTCCGCTTAATTTGTTCATCAACAATTTATTTTATGTTGCAACGGATCGTGTTCGATTGTGAAAGGATGAAGTATTATAATACAGGACTGTATCACTACAGCCTTAATCTGGGGCATCATCTTCAAACGCATTCAGATCCTAAGCGGGAGCAGATCAACTTCTTCGCACCCGCACAGATACATGGCAAGTTTGGAAATGCCACACAATACATCAAACAGCATTCGTTACAGAAATTCTATATGCCTCCGTTAAAAGGCTTTGATATATTTCATTGTACCTATCAGAGTTCTGCATATGTCCCTCAAAGAAATAAGCGCATAAAAGTGGTGCTTACCATTCACGATCTAAACTTTATATATGAAAAAAAGGATGAATCGAAGAAAGCAAAATACCTTCGTCACCTTCAAAGTAATATAGACCGTGCAGATGCAATTGTTTGTATTTCCGATTTTTGCAGGCAGGATGTGCTTACCTATTGCGATACAGGAACAAAGCCTGTATACGTAATATATAACGGAACTAATTCTTTAAAAAGTCCTGAGCTATACAGTCATTCCTACAGACCTGAGCGTCCCTTTGTTTTTTCTTTAGGCGTAATGTGTCCAAAGAAAAACTTTCATGTATTATTACCGTTATTACAGCAGAATAGTGAACTCGAACTGTTAATTGCGGGAAGGCTGGATGATCCGAATTATCTAGATTTTGTTCAACAGTCTGCACGTGATCTGCGAGTAGAAGATAATCTTCGGGTGTTAGGGAATATTTCAGAGCCGGAGAAATCGTGGTACTATCAAAATTGTTATGCGTTTGCATTACCGTCTATCGCGGAAGGCTTTGGCTTACCGGTAACGGAGGCCATGTCTGCCGGTAAACCGGTTTTTCTTTCGAACATGACGGCGCTTCCTGAGATCGGCAGTTCTGTGGCCTTCTACTTCAGTGATTTTAATGCCGGTCATGTACAAAAAGTGTTTCGCCAGGGTATGGAGCAATACCGTAATGGACAAATGGCTCCCATCATACGTCAACGCAGCGAACAATTTTGCTGGAGCAAAGCGGCGAAAGCCTATTTAAATGTTTATAGATCACTTTATTAATTTATCAGAGAAATGAAAGTTTACCGGCGTCTGCTGAGTTATATCAAACCGTATCATAAATTCGTTTTACCATTTTTTGTTTTAACGCTGGTAGCCTCATTTTTCAGTGTATTCCAGTTTACGTTATTGATCCCACTGTTGAATTTCCTTTTTGATCCCGCGAGTGCGGCGGATAATACGAAATATGCAGTAGCACCTGAATTTGCTTTTTCAGCCAGTTTCTTTAAGAACTACTTCTATCATCTCATTTACAATTTTAAGCAGACCAAACCTGTTTACGCGTTGTACTTTATGGCGGGAATGATCGTCATAACCGTTATTCTCACGAACCTGTTCCGTTACCTTGCTCAACGTTCAATGATCAACACGAGAACACTGCTTGTAAAAAGGTTAAGGGAAGCGCTGTTTGAAAAGATCAACAGGCTTCAGCTTGGTTACTTCACAAAAGAGCATAAGGGTGATCTTATATCGAGGTTGAACAGCGATGTATATGGAGTGGAAGGTGCTGCCGCCAGTTCTCTTGAAGTGCTGTTCAAAGAACCTTACATGATCATTGCATTTTTTGTGGCGCTGTTTCTCATCTCAGCAAAGCTGACCATATTCACGCTGATCATTATTCCGGTATCCGCCATCACAATTGCCACCATTACAAAAAAACTGAAAAAAGAAGCGAAGGATGTTCAGGCATCGATGGGACGTTTGCTGACGATCATTGATGAAACGCTGCTGGGAATGCGCGTGATCCGTGCTTTTAATGCTACGGATTTTATTTTGAAACGATTCAGCAGGGAAAACGACTTCTATCGCCAGGCCAGCCTGGCCAGCTTCAACAAACGCGAACTGGCCCCGGCATTCTCTGAAGCAGCAGGAGTCATGGTGGTTGCAGGTATATTGGTTTATGGCGGAGGGCTTGTATTAAGCGGAGATGGAGGTTTACAAGCCGGTGCATTTATCGCATTTATTGCATTGTTCTCACAGGTCATCAGGCCGGTCAAAGCACTTGTTACCGCACTTTCCAATGTTCAGCTTGGACAGGCTTCGGGTGAAAGGATCCTGGAGATACTGGACAAACCTATAGAGATAGAAGACAAGCCTGATGCGATCGAACTAAAGAGTTTTGATGATCAGATCGAGCTGAAGAATGTCTCATTCCAATATGGTGAAAAGGGTGTATTGAACAATATAGATCTTGTTATTAAGAAAGGAAGAACGATTGCACTGGTTGGCCCGTCCGGAGTCGGTAAGTCGACCATTGCAGATCTTATTCCCCGTTTTTATGAAGCAACATCAGGAGAAGTATTGGTCGATGGTGTTAATGTAAGAGATTACAAGATGGAATCTTTGCGCAGCCACATGAGCTTTGTGACCCAGGAGATCATCCTGTTCAATGATTCCATTTTTAATAACATTGCGCTCGGGCGTCCTGATGCTACAGAAGAAGAAGTGATCAGGGCTGCTAAAATCGCCAATGCACATGAGTTTATCATGAATACAGAGCATGGATATCAAACTAATATCGGTGACCGCGGGATCCGTCTTTCCGGCGGACAGCGTCAGCGGTTAAGCATTGCCCGCGCCGTTTTCAAAAACCCTTCTATCCTTATATTGGACGAAGCCACATCGGCCCTGGATACGGAATCTGAAAAATCAGTGCAGGAAGCACTGAATAACCTGATGCGCGGACGGACAACCTTAGTAATCGCACACCGCCTCAGCACGATCAAAGAAGCAGACGAGATCATTATCATGCAGGATGGCTGCATCATCGAAAGAGGACATCATGACGAACTGATACAGATCGAAGAAGGTGTGTACAGGCGGTTAACTTCTTTGCAGCGGATCGCGTAAAGAGAAACAACATTCATTGATTTGATATCGGGTGTATAAAAAGTTTCAACACTTCGGAAAGTTGTTTTCGGGCCCGGATATACCTGCGGGCAGCACGATGAAAGCCTGAATGAGTACGACATTCAGGCTTTTTAAAATCTTCTGCTCACGGTTGATGAAGTCTTTTACGCTTGAGTTGCTGCCAGTGATAGAAAACATAGAGTCCACCGAGTATGATCACAAATGCAATAACGCGAAACACTAGTTGCTGCGAAAAGCTTTCTTTGTCCTGGCCCGCTTTCACCCTCGTTTCGCTATCCGTAATGTAATAAGCCAATAGCGGATAAGACTCATTGAGTTCAGACGCTGATTCGAAGAACTGGCGCGCTTTGAAATAATATCCTTTGAAATAAAAGGCAAGTGCCTCGTTATAGGTTTGGGACGCGCGGCTCATTTCGGGCTTCACTTTGGCCGAATCAAGAAATTCTTTTACGACAGAGACCGGGATGGCGAAATTAAAGCCTGCAGCCAGGCTGCCGGTGTTTTGTTCCAGGCTTCCGAACGTAGCCAATCCGATCACTTCTCCCCTGCTGTCACATACCGGACTTCCGCTACTACCATGTGCGATTACTGCATCCATCTGGATCACGGGCCAGCCGCCAATTGAGCGTTTCATGGCGCTGATAACACCAGTTGTCAGTGTAGGCTCTATCCCGGTTTCCTTAGCCAGAAAAGTATTGGACGTTACCGGCTCAGGATATCCCATCACCAAAACCTGGCTTCCGATCCTCGCCATGGGATCTTCACTTACAGGCAGGGTAGGCATTTGCAAAACGCTGTCGACCTTCAGCACTGCAACATCTTTTCCAGGCATCGCTTTTCCTTTTACGATCACCTTTGCCGGAAGTCTCCTCGTTGCAAAATCATCCGGTCGGCCATTTACACGGATGTGTACATAGATCTCTTTCTTAAGATCGAAGATGATCATAGACGATACCTGGGAGTAGATCACGCTGTATGCATTGTTAAGCAGACCTCGCTGTTCTTCATTCAGTGTCATCTCCCACGATTGTTCCAACGATCTCAGATTAGCATCTGTGACATCCTTGAACGTGGAAAGAATAAATTGACGACGGATATAAGCATTGTCGCGGTCGATAATATGGCAATTCGTTACGAAATACCCATCCCCAGTTATAAAAAAACCGGTCCCGGAGGAATTGATCCGGTGTTGTTGCTGGTAATACGCTGAAGTGCGCGAGAAATAACGGAATGGACTATTGTAAAGTGCTTTCACAACGATATCGAGCTTTTCTTCAGCAGAAAGCATTGTGCCGCTTGTGTCGAGTTTCTTTACGGAGTCAACCAATTGTCTGAACCGGGTTTCATTCATCCCGACTTTGTTAACGTACACGGTGCCGGAGAAAACTGTTTGTACCATTCCTACTCCAGGAGAATTGGCGGCATATGTCTGTTCCGGAGACAATGATTGAGCACGGGCAATGATAAGGAGTACTGCCAGTTGAAGAGTTAATATTATCCGGAGTGTTAAACAACGTTTCATCAGGGATCAAATTACAAAAAACCTTGCCATGACGCAATGTAGTATGCTGTGAGGAAGGAATTTGAAAAGAAACAGCATTTATAGTGGGGATATATGCAGATGGCATTTTCGGGCCGGGAGCCCGGCGGGCTTTTTTGCCGGGCGGGC
>JBEVKW010000091.1:0-20061 GCA_040509495.1 Chitinophagaceae bacterium
CAGAATCTCTCTCTCAAAAAAGAGATAGAAAAATTCATTGCAGAATATAACAAAGACCGCGCGTATGCATACATCGTAGCAAATGATCCGGGGGTATTTTACTACAAAGACACGGCATATGATGTTACGCAGGATGTGATCAAAGGTCTCAACGAAAGCTATAAAAAAGGAAAGAAGTAAGATACAGTTCAACATAAAGCACTGATCACTTCATTCAGGATATTGAGAGAGAAAGGGAAGCAGGAAAAGTTCATCAAAAAAGCATGACTTTCCCTGTTTCCCTTTCTCTCTTTTTTTTCCCTTTTTTCACTTAGCTTTAGTCCAAATCACAAACTGCATGAGTCAGGAACAATCTTCCTTCAAACCAACATTGGGATTATTCGACGGTACGATGATCGTAGCCGGTTCTATGATCGGGTCCGGTATTTTTATTGTGAGTGCTGACATAACACGTAATACGGGCAGCGCTGGCTGGCTGATCGTGGTGTGGCTGCTCACTGGCTTTATGACGCTTACCGCAGCACTAAGCTATGGAGAGCTGAGTGGGATGTTCCCGAAGGCGGGCGGTCAATACGTTTATCTAAAAGAAGCATATAATCCCCTGATGGCCTTTTTGTATGGCTGGAGCTTTTTCGCAGTGATACAAACGGCAACCATCGCCGCAGTAGGTGTGGCATTCTCGAAATTCCTTGCCTATATGGTGCCGGAATTAGGGAATGAATATTTACTTTTTAATGTTGCAGGGCTTAATATTTATTCTGGTCAGCTGGTCGCCATTGCTATTGTCATCTTGCTTACATACATCAATTCACGTGGTGTGAAAGAAGGAAAGTTCATCCAAACAGTCTTTACCTCGGCAAAGTTGCTGGCTTTATTTGGGTTGATCGTGTTTGGATTTGTGCTGGTTAAGCAAAGTTTCTGGACGGAGAATTGGGAAACCGGTTTTACCGCACGCACGCTCACACAGGGCGCTGATGGCGGCTTTATTCCCGGCGCATGGGAAGGAATTGCCGGCGCTGCTTTGATGGGTGCGATCGCATCCTCAATGGTAGGATCAATCTTCAGTAGTGATGCCTGGAATAACGTAACATTTATCGCCGGAGAGATGAAGAACCCGAAACGTAATATCGGGCTAAGCCTCTTTCTTGGTACATTGATCGTTACGGTGATCTACGTATGTGCGAACCTTATGTATCTGAACGCTCTTCCTTTGAATGAACTTGCATTGCCGCAGGATGATCGGGTAGCCGTTGCCGCTGCCAACAGGATCTTCCCTTCTTTTGGAACCATACTGATCGCTGTCCTGATCATGGTTTCAACCTTCGGTTGTAATAATGGGTTGATACTTGCCGGTGCACGTGTTTATTATACCATGGCAAAGGATGGCTTATTCTTCAAAAAAGTTGGAACACTGAATCAGCAATCTGTTCCGCAGTTTGCACTATGGATCCAGTGCCTGGTTGCATCTGCCTGGTGTCTAAGCGGTAAATATGGCCAGCTCCTCGATATGATCTCATTCGTAGTAGTATTATTCTACATACTTACCATCATCGGGATATTTATTCTTCGTAAGAAACGTCCTGATGCGGAACGCCCGTACAAAGCATTCGGGTATCCATTTCTGCCATTGCTTTATATTTTAATGGGATCGGCATTCTGTTTGTTGCTGATCATCTATAAACCTCAGTTTACCTGGCCCGGTCTGATCATTGTATTGTTGGGAGTGCCGCTTTATTATATCGCGATCTCCTCCAACAAAAGATCTGTTCAGGATTAATAGTTAAATACAACACAGGTGAATAAACAGACGCTGGTAATACATGGTGGGGCAGGAACGATCCTGCGGGAGAATATGACAGCTGAGATGGAGAAAGCATACCGTCAGGGCCTTGAAGAGGCACTCAGCGCCGGCTATCTCTTATTAGAAAAGGGAGGAACGGCCATCGATGCAGTAAAAGCTGCTGTTATTTCCCTAGAAAATAATATTCTCTTTAACGCAGGCCGCGGATCTGTCTTCGCGAGCGATGGCAGCCAGGAAATGGATGCTTCCATCATGGATGGAAGTAATCTTATGGCCGGTGCCGTAAGCGGTGTGAGGAATGTCCGGAACCCGGTTGAACTCGCTCACATGGTAATGGTGAATAGTGGCCATGTGATGCTGACCGGAGATGGAGCGAATGCATTTGCCGAATCAAACGGTATTCCTACGGAGCCCGATGAATATTTCTTTTCACAGCTCCGGTACGATCAGTGGATGCAGGTTCGGGGTACAGCAAGCGCGGCGCTCGATCATAACGTTCAGGTGAATGATAAAAAATTCGGAACGGTTGGCGCTGCTGCCTGCGATCAGTTTGGAAATATCGCTGCGGCAACGAGTACAGGAGGTATGACCAACAAACAGTGGGGCCGAGTTGGTGACAGTCCCATAATAGGTGCCGGCACTTACGCCAATAACAATACCTGCGCGATCAGTTGTACCGGGCATGGTGAGATATTTATCCGCGCAGTCGCTGCCTATGACGTGAGCTGCCTGATGGAATACCAGGGCCTGTCTTTACAAGCGGCAATGGATAAAGTTGTATCAGACAAACTGGTGAAAATGGAAGGCGAAGGAGGAATGATCGGGGTAGATCCAAAAGGAAATGCAGCATTGGTGTTTAACAGTGCGGGAATGTACCGCGGAATATGGAACAGCGAAGGGCTAAACGAAGTGAATATCTACAAGTCATGAAAAGTATCATCTTATTGTGTTTACTGATCTGCTGCACCAGGCTGTCTTTTGCACAAGCTGCAGAGGATTCCTGCAATATCGCTCCGAGGTACACCGCTTCCTTTGACGGAATTACTGCAAAAGGAATGTTGTCACCGGAAGATGTGATGAAGATCAAAAAGCTGAAGTCTGAAGAAGCAGGTATAAAGATCATCCGGTTCACGTATATAATTGACTGCGGAGAAGATTGTGAAGGAGAACAACGAACGGTCGATGGAGATGCATTTTCAGAAGAGGATCTTAAGCTCCTGCAGGGAATGAAAAGCCGCAATGTACTGTCGCTGAACTGTGTTCTCGGAAAAGATAAGAAAGGCGAACTGGTCGCGTTTAAACCGTTTCTCTACTACATCCGCTGATCTCATCCTGCTCTGGCTAGACGTGCAGAAAGCGTGCAGAAAGGCTTCTGGTAAACCTCCTTTCTCAGGTAAATTTTACAGCAGGAGGATGATATTCGTGCTACATTCGCGTTATGAAAAAATATGCAATAATCGTGGCTGGTGGATCCGGCACAAGGATGGGTGGAAGTGTGCCAAAGCAGTTTATGCTTCTCAAAGACAAGCCCGTTCTGTATTATTCCATAAAGACTTTCCTTGAAACTTATATTGATCTCCAGGTGATCCTTGTTTTACCTGTCGAATATACAGATATGGGACAGGAGATCATCGATGCTTACTTTGATAAAGATCGCATCAGGATCACGGCCGGTGGCGATTCGCGTTTCCAATCAGTAAAAAACGGCCTTAGCCTTGTAGAAGACGACTCCGTGGTGTTTGTACATGATGGAGTCCGCTGCCTGATCTCTGCTGACCTCATCCGCCGTTGTTATGCCATGGCTACCGAAACGGGAAGCGCTGTTCCGGTTGTACCCAGCAAAGACAGCATACGGGTGCTGATCGAAGATGGAAACGAAGCGGTCGACAGAAACACGATCATGCTGGTTCAAACGCCGCAGGTGTTTCACAGCAAGATCCTGATACCGGCCTTTCAGATCGACTATAAAGATAAATTCACTGATGAGGCAACCGTGGTTGAAGCCTTCGGCTTAAAGATCTCCTTAGTAGAAGGGGAGGAACGCAATATTAAAATTACACGGCCTGTGGATATGCTCGTCGCACAGCAATTACTCGAAGAGGGTGCATAGTTGCTGATGGTTCCGAAGGAAGCTGATCGGGCATTCCATCATTATTTCCAGCTGAAGAATAATTTGAAAGCCGCCTTACGTGCGGCTTTTTTAATGTGCGTAATATTGATCTATAACCCAATACCAGCGGCCTTTCGTTTAACGACGTTCTCCGTATTCATCCATTCTTGGCCCATCTCAGGTAGAATGGCAGCCTGTTCAATCTTAAGGCAGAATAATTTTCCTCCACGGCTCCGAAGCTGCTATAAAAAAAAGCAAGGTTCCTTATATCTGAGCCTTCGAAATCAAGCAAAAGATTTTTTCCTGCGTGATCCTGTATAAAGGTGTCGATCAATGCATGTGATGCTCCAAGCGTTCGGCCGTCAGGGTGATTGCCGACAAGAATATAATAGGCCCGGTTGTGTGAAAAGAAAAAAATACAGGAGGCGATCAGTATTTCCTTGGCAGAAATAATACCATAGCAAACCGCCTGCTTTCGTTGATACAACTGATCGTACAGCCTTTTGAAACGTTCGATATTGTCTGTGGATTCTTTGGTGTATTGACGCATTTGTGCAATCGCCAGCTCAATCACACGCTCTGCTTCAATATCCTTTACCGCTTTGCAGCCAAACTGCTTCGCTTTTTTGATATTCCGTTGTGTGTTCTCCCGGTAAGAATTGTAGATCTGTTCATAGGATCGATTCAATGGCAGCACGAAATTCTTACGGATGTATAAGGGATAATCCTCTACCGGGAATAAATTCCGGTGATTAAGGTAAATATCCCAATGGCGGAATCTTGACGGCACTGCATCGAAAAAAGATCTTAGAATATCACTGTTCAGCTCATTACCAAATATGCCCAGTTGGGCAGAAAGAAATGGTTGATACAGGTAGGCGATTCCGTATTTCTTATTCCAGGTAAGCGGCATTACAGCTTCATAATCGCCAAATACAAGGCCGTCCCAATGAACCGCCATCTGGTTCAAATAATAGGAGTAGCCATAGATCACACCATTTTCCGCACCGGCAATACATCGGTCCCATTTATGCTGATCGATGTCTTTATTGGAATAATACTTTATCGGGTAATGCCTGCTCATTCGAGTGCTAAGTTACGATTGATCCTGCGCAGACTGAAATGGGAAATATCAATAGAGAAGGAAATCTTCTTCCAGAATTTTTTCTCTGGAATTGTTGAATTGATATAATCCTTATACACGGAACTATACAGGAGAGGGATATATATATTCACTGTCTCATTCAGTAAGGGGATCTGCAGACCTGCATCGTAAAGGAAGCGGTCTTCATTGGAATTTCTTTTCCATGCATCTGCATACGTTCCGATATCGAGGAAGATCTTCAAGGGGATTTTAACAGGCAATAAGCTGAGCGGATTGATCGACGAAGGAATACTTGAGCTGAGATTGATCGCGGCAAGCCAGTTATCCGTTTTACCAACTTTATCTGCAAGAAGATCAGTCCTTACTTTGAATGCTCCATCTCTGACCATGATCTGCTGACTTGCGGTTCCCTGGAACTCGTTGCGGCCGGCAAAATAATCGCTGTAAGTATAGTCTTCCCTTCCGTTTGCTCCGGTCATATTAAGATGATAACGGTCCGTCTGAATCTGTCTGGAAAACGTTTTTGTATCAGTATAGAAAAATTTTCCTGCGAACACGCGAAGATCCAGTCCTCCACCTTTCGCATAGTTAAAGAAATAGTTTCCGGTAAATCCTGCGCGCACAAAATCTGTTCCCTGTTCGATCTTCAATTCGCCGCGGTAGGGATACAATGCCCTGTTGTTTTCCCATACCAGCATTAACTGGTTAAGCGTTCTGTTGTTGGTTATAACACGATACCTGCTGGCAATAGAGGTATCTGTACCGACAATGGTCGTATCGTTATAGAACCGCAGCGCATCTTCCGAGATCATAAAGGTTTTAAACTGTATGTAACGGTTCATTGTGCTTCTCGGATTTTTTTCCTTTAAGACGAATCGTACAGATGGAACCACTTTATGGAAAGAAAGGGAAGTTGTAGTAGCGGTATCTTTAAATTCATTTATGCCAAATGCAGCAGCACTTACACCAAGCCTTATCTTTCTGAAGATGCTATTTTCCGGGTGAAAGGAATAATGAAGAAGACCTGTACCCGCCAGTTTTTTTGTGCCAGTGCTGTACATGGGCGCAATGAAGAATTGAAGAGGCGAGGCTGGGAGCTTATAATTGGTAATGAACAGGCCGGGCGCAAAGTTATCATACTTATTCATTCCGATCGCCGGCCCTATACTGATAAGATTAGATACGGGCGAGGAGATATAGGTTGCGATCGATCTTGTTCCGGCCAATACAAAGCGTGTACCACCGGGTTCAGAACCGGGTAATGGACCGGTCTTACCGAGATAGGAAAATAAACTGTCCGGTGCAACTCCCATACTTGTTGAGATGCTTTCCTGCAGATCTTCCGGCTGCGGATGTTTGAACTTCCATTGTTCGTAGTAAGCCTGAATGGCTTTATCTAACCGATCGCGGCCATACTTTTTTTCCAGGTATGACAACCATTCCGCCGTTTTTAAATAGGCGATCAGTCCATAATTAAGTTCAGATAGACTGTCAGAAGGTGTATTGACTGGCTGATCCTTTTTTATGGCGATAACACTATTCACCAGGAGCATTGCCATATCCTTTGAGTGGTAAGATGTTCTCCCGAATTTTGCATCTCCGGATGGATATTTCAGTTGACTGTGCCGGTTTTCATAATAGGAATTCAGGCCTTCATCCATCCAGGGATATTGCCTTTCATTGGAGGCAAGGATGCCGTAAAACCAATTATGTCCAATTTCATGTTCGATCACTTTATCAAGCGCGATTTCATTTTCAGCAGGAGGGATCAGGGTGATCGTTGGATATTCCATGCCTGCTCCATATCCTTTCGGTCCCTGCACGACCGTGATATTTTTGTAAGGATATTCTCCGATCCAGCTGCTCCTGTTCCGTACGGCATCTTTTGCATATCTCAGGCTGTGTTGCCATTGATGTTTTTCTTCCGGGAGATAGTAAGCAGCCACGTCTACCAGTTTCCCTGAAGGAAGGCGGCAGGTATCCATATCAACTATGAACCGCTTATCGGCGAACCACGCAAAATCATGTATGCGGCTTTCTTTGAAAGTAATTGTTTTGGTGGTTGCTGCAGAAGAAGGAAATTCCTGGTAAACGGTTTTATAGGAGCCCGCTTTTGTCCTGATCTTCTTCTTCTCAGGCTTCCAGTCAAATGAAGACCGCGTGCGAAGCCAGTTTCTCTCTGCATCATCCTGTAGCTCCCCCGTTGCGGCAACAACGTAGTTACCGGGAACTGTTATGCGAACGTCAAAGCTTCCAAATTCGCTATAAAATTCTCCCTGGTCCAGGTAGGGCATCGGGTGCCAGCCTTTACGGTCATAAACAGCCGGCTTGGGGTACCATTGTGTTGCCTGATAACTTTCGCCTATATGCCCTCCCCGGGAAAAATTATAAGGCAACTGGACATGAAAGGGTGTGGTGATCATGATCTTCCTGCCGGGTAATAGGGGGGAAGGCAGCATCAGCTGGACGATGTCAATATAATTCGGATGATCGACTGTTTCTGCCGTCACATCATCCACCTTAAAATTCAGTTTATTGATATAGCCTTTATCTTCCGGGTCTGAAAAGTAAAATGCGGTATTGCCATTTTGCAATTGCTGGTCGGTAAAAGCTGTCCTGTCATTCTTATAAGCGTTTGGCCAAAGATGCATCCATATGAACCGAAGTGTATCCGGTGAATGGTTGATGTATTCCATTCTTTCGAACCCCTCCAATGAATGTTGCTTATCGTTCAGTGACACATCAATTGAATAGTTCACTTCCTGCTGCCAGTAGGACTGTGCATGGACACCTGCAGAGAAGCACAATGCAATAGTGGAAATGATAAACCGGACAGGCAGCATGTAAAATGAATTAGCGGTAAAGATTTAGAACCCTTCTTTTCTATTAAGTAATATGAACAGGTTGTCTACGTTTTTATTCAACACTTTTTCAAACGCAGCTTTAAGATCTTCAGGATAGGGATGTCTGAACTTCCATTCTGAATAATACTTTTTGATAGCTTCATCTACCTTGTCACGTCCGATAGAGCTTTCGACAATAAACATCCAGATAGCGGTTTTCAGGTAGATCACTGCGGCGTATTTGTCTTTATCAGGAAAGTCAGCGGATGGAGTTTCGATCGCACCATCCATAGGGATCTGAGTCATCGCGCCATAGATAGCATCCTGAAATTCTGCCACGCTCTTTTTCTTTACTTCTTCAGGAATGGCACTTCCGAAGATACTGCTGCTTCTGTATTTCTCTGCTTCGTAGCGAAACTGATAATAGGAATTGAGGCCTTCGTCCATCCATGCGTGATCGCGCTCATTACTGCCGAGAATACCGTAGAACCAGTTGTGTCCAACTTCATGGGTGATCACACCGTCGAGGCCTTCTCCATCTGCCTCGGGACTGGTGATCAACGTGATCATTGGGTATTCCATTCCTCCGGAAGCCACATTTTTAGGTCCTTCTACCGCCTGAACCACCGGGTAAGGATACTCGCCGATCCAACCGGAGTAACGACGTACGGCATCTTCCACATAGCCTATGCTCTTATCCCAGTTCTTGTTTCCCTGTTGATAGCTGTAGGTGAATACGTCAACGATCTTTCCGCTGGAAAGCGCTGCCGTATCATACCGGATGATAAAATCTTTATCAGCGAACCAGGCAAAATCATGGATATTTTCTCCTTTGAAAGAAAGTGTTTTCTCCTTTTTTTCTTTCGTGCTGTACCTGGTCAGTTTTGCCCCCGCTTTGTTATTGGCTTCTCCGAGGGATTTATATGTTTTAAGCTCTTCTTCGTTCTGCATTGTACCCGTTGCCCCGACGACATAGGATGATGGTACGGTAATGTTCACGTTAAAGCTTCCGAATTCGCTATAGAACTCACCATGGTCGAGATAGGGGATCGGATGCCAGCCTTTGCTGTCATATACTGCCGGCTTTGGGTACCACTGGCAAATGATGTAGGATTGATCGAGATGACCGGAGCGGGACGAATAGGTGGGGATCTTAACGGAGAACGGAGTCGTGATACTTACCTGCTGCTTTGGTAAAAGTTCTTTAGGTAAAATTACTTTGATGATATCAATATTCTCCGGATCAGGTTCTGTAGTTGCTTTTTGTCCGTTCACACTAAAATCGAGCTGATCAATGAACCCCTTTTCTTTCATCGCGTCCCATCTTTTGCGGCCGTCAGCTTCTTTCAGGATCTGTTTGGCATAAGCTGTATTCTCATTCTTATAAGCGTTGGGCCATAAATGAAACCAGATAAAGCGGAGTGTATCGGGCGAGTTATTGATGTACTCCAGTTGGAGATCTCCTTTTAATGTATGGGCTTTGTCATCAAGGGCAACGTTAATGGAATAATTTACTTCCTGTTGCCAGTACTGTGAAATGGCTGCAAAATAAAACAGCTGAGCAATAGCCAGGGAAAGGATGTTTTTTTTCACCGGATTCGTTTTTTTCAAAAATAAGCGAACATTCGCAGCCATTCGTGTTCATCCGCATTTTTACTTGCCTTTCCCCTTAAAGATGATCCTGACGGTATGTATCATGATCTTAAAGTCCAGCGCCAGCGAGATGTTCTCAATATACAACAGGTCAAATTTGCTGCGTTCGATCATCTGGTCCACATTTTCCGCATACCCGAACTGCAGCATTCCCCAGCTGGTAAGTCCGGGTTTCACTTTCAGAAGATATTTATAATAGGGATGCTGCCGGATGATCTGGTCAATAAAATAGCGCCGTTCCGGACGTGGCCCGACGAGGCTCATATCGCCTTTGAGAATATTCCACAGTTGCGGAAGCTCATCGATCCGCCATTTGCGCATGACCTTTCCCCAGCCGGTGATCCTCGGATCATTATCCGACGATAAAGCGGGTCCCGCGGCTTCTGCCTCCACGATCATGGACCTGAACTTGTACATTTTGAAAGGACGTCCTTTGTATCCGATTCGTTCCTGCGAATAGAAAACCGGTCCTTTTGAAGATAAGATCACACGGATCATGGCCAGGATCATCAGCGGTGAAAGAAAGATGAGGCCGGTGATAGAAGCGATCACATCGATCAGCCGTTTAACATGCTCCTGCCACAGCGGCATCAGGCCGGTATTCAGGTCGATCAATACAGGCCCCATCACGTTATTCGTCTTCACGGAACCTGAAAGAATATCCATCATGTCGGGCTGGATCTTGATCCGGACATCTTTTTCACTGAGCCTGACCAATAGCTCCTCGAGCGGATCGCTGTGTGTTTTATCCAGAGCCAGAACAATCAGCTTGATGTCGTTCTTATCGATCACCCGTTCAAGATCGGCCAGGTCTCCGAGTGTTGGAATTTGCGGACTTTCGGGGAGCTGCTCGCCGCTCCGTGTTGGAATAAACCCAGCGTACCGATAACCCCCGTTCTGCAGATGCTTTTGCGTTTTATGATAGATGAGAGATGCATTGTTGCTGCTGCCAACGATAAGGGTATTAAAAAACACCTCTCCGCTAAGCAATTGTCTTTTCACTTTCCGGAGGATCAGCCAACGGCCAAAGAAGATCAGAAAGAAATGAGTAAAGAACAACGCGGGCAAGGCCCTGTTATAGTAAGCGACTGCAGAAGCGGTTTGTACGTCGTCCATCACAAAGAGGAAGAATAGCAGGGTCGTGCCAACAATACAACAGAAAAGCGTAGAGCTGAACTCGTTCAACCTCGACTTGGGATAAAGCGAATGATAAGAACCGGCAACGGTAAATAAAGCGAGCCATCCCAGCGGGATAAGGAGCACACCGGCAATGAAATGATTATCTAACACCGGGAATTGGCTGTCTGCAGAAGGATCATCCAGCAATGATCTGCGGACGAAATAACAAACAGCCCAGGCGAGGGCAGCCATCAGGTAATCCAATACAACATACCAGGCGATGGATATTTGTTTGCCGGTACTCATTGATATCAGCGGGTAATGATGTTGTTGCCTATCTTCCCAAGGATCTTGTGTGCTACATCCATGGCCATGAAGCCATCTATTTCAGATACGATCGGCTTTGTATTGTTCAGGATCGCTGCTTTGAACTCTTCCAGTTCGCGTTTGATCGCGTTCACCTCCGGTACTGCCGGATTTGCTACTGCGATGGTTTTTACTCCGGAAGGCGTTTCAATATCAAAGGCAAATACATTTGAATCCTGCGCTTCTTTCAGTTTGATGATCTCCGTTTTCTTATTGAGAAAATCAATACCGATATAAGCATCCTTCTGGAACAAACGCATCTTTCTCATCTTTTTCATGGAGATGCGGCTGCTGGTAAGATTGGCTACACATCCATTATGGAATTCTATGCGTACGTTAGCGATATCCGGGGTTTCTGTCATCACACCCACGCCACTGGCCGAAATACTTTTTACATCGCTTTTCACAATGCTTAATACGATATCGATATCATGGATCATCAGATCGAGGATCACGCTTACTTCAGTACCGCGGGGATTGAATTGTGCAAGGCGATGCACTTCGATGAACATCGGGCTGAGCGTAGCATCTTTCAGTGCAAGGAAAGCGGGGTTGAATCTTTCCACATGGCCTACCTGAACCTTACTGCCTGATTCTTTGGCAAGCGCAACCAACTGACGGGCTTCTTCCATCGTATGCGCCAAAGGCTTTTCTACGAAAACATGCTTTCCTTTCCTGATCGCCTTCTCACACCACTGAAAATGATGATTGGTCGGAGTAACCACATCGATGGCATCACAGGCATCCATCAGGGCGTCCGGATCAAGAAAACGAACCAACTGGTATTTTTCAGACACCTCCTTCGCGGTATCGTCATGCGGGTCATAAAACCCAACGATCTCCACATCAGGAATTTCCTTCCAGTTATTCAGATGAAACTTACCCAGATGACCCACGCCATACACTCCGATCTTTAGCATAGAAAAGAATTAATATCCAAAGATAAAGATTAGTGTGTGGTTATCAACGAGTATGGAAAAAATGGGCATATCTGGGCGATCACATCGATGGCCAAAGCCCATGTGCTGCGTCCGGCCAATGCCGCCTAAAAAAGAAGCCCTCCGGTTCCGGAAGGCTTCTTTTTATTGCTCTTTTTTCTGATTTAAGATTCGATCATCAGCTACCGGTCAATTCAGCATTGCCGTTCTGCTCAGGTAACTCTGCCCTGGTTCATAGATAAAAAAGCAGGTATTGTTCTTGATCGTATTGATGATAGGTTGTGCTTCTCTTTCCGGTACTGCCGGGCATCCCTGGCTGCGGCCAATATATCCCTGGTTGGTAACATACGACTCATCTACATAATTGGCGCCATGCACCACGATCGCACGGCTGTAAGCATTATCATTGATCCCTTTTTCAACACCATTCAGTTTTAAGGAATAGCCGTGTTTGCCATTGTATGTTTCACCGGTAACATAGAAACCCGGGCTGCTTTTGTAAGAAGAAGAACTGTTGGAAAAAGATGTTGCGATCTCTTTTCCTGAATTACGGCCATGTGCCACCAATGTATTAAAAAGCACTTTGTATTCCTTCAGGTCGAGGATGTACAAACGTTTCTGGCTGCTTGGCTGACTGAAATCAGCGATCGCCAGGATAGAGTCATTGCTTACTTTTCCTTCGCGGAACAGTTTATTCCACCCTTTCTGTGCATATTCGAATGCCTGACGGCTCAAGCCGATTGTTTCCAGGTGAAGACTGTCGTAAACAGACATCACTGGCAAGCCTGTTCCCGAAGAATCGGCAGGGGCAGTAGCAAATGCTGAAAACGTTCTGGAACCAAAAACGTTCTTACCGAACGCAAATGGTAAATGTAAAACTGCAATGACAATGGAAGATAACAGGAGATACACTCCTTTTAGTTTGTTTTTCATAGACATTGTTTAACCATCTGCCTTTTGGGCAGGACATTTAAATTTAAAGAAAAATATAAAACGCAATAAAAATTCTCAGAGTTGATATGCTATTGATATCCTTCCCAAAAGACAAAGACGGTTATGGTTTTGTGATACACCGGAAGCGTATCCGAAGAGATGCAATATTAGCAATTAGTATGCCGCAAGTACCATTTCTCTTATGAATTTCTAATAAAAAAATTATATCCTCTTAATGATGAATAATGGAATACTCTTATTTGTAATATTATAATAGCAGATTCTTTGTATAAATTATCTCCCGACCCCTTCTCCCCGAAAATGTTCTAATTTCCATCCTGTATTTTCCTTAAAACGATTGCAGCAATGAAAGCATTATCATATCACTTTTTTTCCCTTCTTGTAAGTCTCCTTTTTTTCTATACGGGTAATGCTACTCCGGCCGATCCACGCTTCCAGGTAGTGGCAGACGGTGTGCTGATCTTCCCGGATCATCGGTTCTCAGCAGATGTCAGAACGGTCAAAGTCCAGGTGATCACAGACCGGATCCTGAGAGTAATGGCTTCTCCGAAGGATATTGTTGCCGGTAACAAACTGGTCGTTGTACTGGATCTTCCTGCGGCGAAATTCACTACGTCAGTAACTGACAGTTTCATTACAATCAAAACCAGCAGCATCACAGCACGGGCCGATCTTTTTTCCGGTTTAATTTCGTTCGAAGATGCGGCCGGAAACCGGTTATTCGGAGAGCGGAAAGAAGCGGGCAGAAACATCACGCCGGTAATTTGGGAAGGTCAATCCCTGTACCGCCTCCGGCAGTCCTTCGAACTTGCAGCAGATGATGCGATCTATGGCCTGGGTCAACACCAGGAAGATGCATTCAATTACAGGGATCAGCAGGTTACTTTATTTCAGAATAACACAGAAGTTGCTGTGCCCTTTATGCTGTCATCAAAGAACTATGGCGTGTTATGGGATAATGGTTCATATTCCAAAGCCGGAGATATAAGATCTTTTCTTCCTTTGTCGTCTCTGCAGTTGTTCGATAAGAAAAATAATCCCGGATGGCTGACGGCCATTTACCGCAATGATAGAAACAAGCCGCAGGAAATTGCATTTGAAAAAGCGGAATCGGTCATCGACTATGCCTATCTCGGCGATACAAAAACAAAATTACCGGCTGAATTTGCGATCCAGAAAGGGAGTGTTAGTTGGGAAGGTGCAATCGCGAGTCCGCGTACGGGTCAGCATAAGCTTCGTTTTACTTATGCAGGCTACCTCAAAGTATGGATCGATGGTAAGCTTTTGCTGGATAAGTGGAGACAGGCCTGGAATCCCGGAGCAGGTGTCATAAATCTTTCAATGGAAAAAGACAAAAAGCAAAACATAAAGATCGAATGGATCCCGGATGGCGGTGAATCGTACCTCACTGCCAATTGGCTTCCACCTGCAGATACCGGTTGGGAAAACACGTTCAGCTTCGATTCGGAAGCCGGTCGCCAGATCGACTATTATGTAATTGCCGGCAACAACATGGATGACGTGATCAGCGGTTATCGCGAATTGACCGGCAAAGCGCAGATCGTCCCAAAATGGGCGATGGGTTTCTGGCAAAGCCGTGAACGTTACAAAACGCAGGAGGAGATACTTCAGGCCGCTGCAGCATTCAGAAAAAGAAAGATCCCGTTGGATAATATTGTGCTCGACTGGAGCTACTGGAAACAGGATGATTGGGGCAGCCAGGATTTTGACAGCACCCGTTTTCCAAACCCCACTCTTATGATCGATCAGTTACATAAAGAGCACAAAGTTCAACTAATGATCTCTGTATGGCCGAAGTTTTACGAAGGAATTGAAGCCTATAAAAAATTCGATTCCAATGGATGGTTGTATAAACGAAATATTGCGGATCGCCAGCGTGACTGGATCGCGCAGGGCTACACTTCCACCTTTTATGATGCCTTCAATGAACAGGCGCGAAAGGGCTTCTGGGAGCTGATCCATTACAAACTCTATGTAAGAGGCGTCGATGCATGGTGGATGGACGCCAGCGAGCCGGATATCCTTTCCAATGTTTCCCCGCAAAAGCGAAAAGAACAGATGACACCCAATGCATTTGGCACTGCCGCTGAAGCCCTCAACATGTATCCGCTTCAGAATGCAAAAGGCATTTATGAAGGGCAACGGGGCGTTGATCCAAACAAAAGAGTTTTCCTCCTTACCCGTTCAGGATTCGCCGGATCGCAAAGATATGCTGCTACCATCTGGAGTGGCGATATCGCATCCCGGTGGGAGGATATGAAATCACAGATCAGTGCCGGGCTTAATTTTTCTATGTCAGGACTTCCTTACTGGACCATGGATATTGGCGGTTTTTCTGTGGAGCCAAGATTCGAAAAGCCAAACGATAAGGATCTGGCAGAGTGGCGTGAACTGATGACCCGTTGGTATCAGTTTGGTGCGTTTGTACCCTTGTTCCGCTCTCATGGCCAGTTCCCTTTCCGCGAGATCTACAATATCGCGCCCGAGGGGCATCCCGCGTATGCAAGCATGTTGTATTATAACCGGCTTCGCTACCGGCTGATGCCCTATATCTATACGCTTGCCGGCAATGCTTATCACAATGATGCCACGCTCATGCGCGGACTGGTTATGGATTTTGCAAAAGACCCGGCGGTAAAAAATATCGGTGATCAATTCATGTTCGGTCCATCGTTCCTCATAAATCCGGTATATGCTTATCAGCAAACACAGCGCAAACTTTATCTGCCGGCCGGTGCTGACTGGTATGATCTCTACACAGGGGCGCATTATACGGGAGGGCAGACGATCAATGCAGCAGCTTCGTATGAGAGAATGCCGGTGTATGTAAAGGCGGGATCGATCATCCCCACCGGGCCTGAACTTGAATACACAGCACAACGTGCGGCAGATCCGCTGATCGTATACATTTATGCCGGAAGTAACGGCTCATTTGAGTTGTATGAAGATGAAGGACTTAATTATAACTATGAAAAAGGTGCTTTTTCCCGGATCAATTTTACCTATGATGATGCGGGTCGCACACTGACGATCAGTGACCGCAAAGGCCGGTTTGATGGAATGTTACAACAACGCTCGGTATATGTCCAGCTGATCCAACCGGGAAACCCTGCAGGAATGGATTTCAAACCATCGGGTAAGAAAGTGATGTATAAGGGAAAAAAGATAACAGTAAACCTTGATAAGCAGCGTTGATACACATTATGAACCAGCTATTGTATCCGGGTTGAAAGAATTATGATTTCTTAAACAGCTAAGGGCCTGTCTTTTACGAGAAGGTGATCCGTGGCTGGCCAAATAAATGCCGGAGACGGCATTAAAAAGACTACCTTCATTGAAAGTGATTTAAGCTACTTCAACAATCAGTCCGGATCAGTTTAATTTTTTACTCTTAGAATCAAGTAATTAATCGTAATTTCCTCTTTGCTCCTTGCTGGCGTCCTTTATCACTATTTATCAAAACAAAATAGTAGTGTATGAACATGTATGTATCAAATCTCGGGTACCACGTTACCGGAGATGACCTGAAAGCCTTATTTGAACAATTTGGAGCAGTTTCTTCAGCAAAAATAGTTACCGACAGAGAAACGGGCAGAAGCAGGGGCTTTGGTTTCGTGGAAATGGATTCTGAAGAAGAATCAAAGGCAGCAATGGACAAATTAAACGGCAAAGACCTGGAAGGCAGATCTATTTCTGTTACGCAGGCGAGAGAAAAAGCGCCAAGGTCGAATAGCAAATGGTAATGATGATATTGAATAGTAGAAGTTGAAACAGTGGTTTCTACGAATATTATCTCTTCATTTATCATCAAACATAACAGATGCAGTATCAGAAAGAAGATATGATCGGCGAATTCTATCAATGGGAAGGTGAAAAAATGCCTGATACTGTTGACAGAACACCAAGCCGTCGGGCATTTGACCGTTTCAATGGTCATCATGTCCTATACATCATCAATTATTATGTCACGCTGAACAATAAATTTTCGAAAGAATACTGCCAGGTGCTTGAAAAAAAGATCTCGCAAGATCTTCCGATTGACCTGAGAAGCGAGTTGTCCGTTTTTAACTGGATAAAAATTTCTTCTGAAAATGGTGAAAAGATTGACTCAGTATTAAACACAGGAATATGAACAACGAGGATATTGAAAAGTTTCTTAAAACAAAAACGAAGAAAAATACGCCTGTCCGTATCAATTTCAAGACAAGAAGGCCGTTCCTCGGCCTGTTCATCGAAGAACCTGATTACGGCGAACTAAGTCGTAAAAACCTTTGGAGGATCGTCAGCGAAACTAAACTCGATGAGTTTAGTTCTTCAGGGAATACCGATCTTGCCAGGATCTTCAACGGGGCAGAATTCACGAAACTGGAAGCAACCGGTACCAAATAAACAGTTTGACAATAGATTTTAAAACCATCTTATATAACAATAATCGGAAACATAAAGTAAACTATGGCGAAATCAAAAGAATCATTCAACAAAAAAGAAAAGGAAAAGAAGAAGCAGAAGCAAAGAATGGAGAAGCAGGAGAAGAAAGAAGAGCGTAAAGCCGGGGCCAAAAAAGGAAAAAGCCTTGAAGACATGATGGCCTATGTGGATGAAAATGGCAATATTTCTTCTACGCCTCCGGATCCAAGCAAAGCAAAAGTGTTCAATACGGAAGATATCGAGATTGGTGTTCCAAAGCGTTTGCATGTGGACGATCCGATACTGACGGGCACCGTTTCCTTTTTTAACTTGTCGAAAGGTTTTGGTTTTATCATGGCGAAAGAAACCGGTCAGCGGATCTTTGTACATATCAACAACCTGAAAGAACCGTTGAATGAGGGTGACAAAGTGAGCTTCGAAGTAGAGATGGGAGATCGCGGTCCTTCAGCGATTAATGTCACTAAGATCTGATCTTTTTTTATAAAGATTTTAGCCCCGTCAGTTGATCTGGCGGGGCAATTTATTATCAATAACCCCGTTTTTAGAACATGGCATTTATAGACAACATTTTGCAAGAGCCGTCCTACGGATGGAGCGACGAAAAAGGAGAACTTATTGTTCCCTCCACCCGTCAGCTTTGGTCCGAAGCTTTTTCCAGGATCAACATTTTCAAGAGCAGGAAAAACTGGATCTCCCTTATCAGCTGGGCGATGGCCGCCTGTATGTTGCCATTCCTCGTTTTCTTCTTTTGGTTTTATTTTTCCTGGTGGCTTGTAGGTGCAATCGTGTTGTATACAATGATCATTATGGGAACGCATGGTACTATCTGGTTCCATCGCTTCTGTACGCATAAATCCTATCAGTTCCGTCACCCGATCTGGCGCTTAATGACGCAGAACCTGGTGATCAAAACATTTCCGGAAGAGATCTATGTGGTATCCCACCATGTTCACCATGCAAAATCAGACCAGCCCGGTGATCCCTACAACCCACAGGGCGGATTTATGTATTGCATGCTTTCTGATGTCAACCACCAAAGTATATCGAAGGACCTGAATGAAGCAGATTATAACCGCGTTGCGAAATTCCTTAAACATACAGGTGTACAGATCAATACTTTCACGCAGTACCAGAAATGGGGCTCCGTTGCCACTCCCGGATATACGATCGGTTTGTGGATCCTGAACTGGGCATTCTGGTATACAGTGTTTTTCCTGATCGGCGGACATGCTCTCGCCTGCGCGTTATTTTCAGCAGCCATGATCTGGTTCGTAGGCGTAAGGGCCTTTAATTATACAGGTCACGGTAAAGGAAAAGAAATGCATGTGGACGGGATCGATTTTGACAGAAGTAATCTTTCCATCAACCAGACAAGGCCAGGCTTATTCGCCGGCGAATGGCATAATAATCACCACCTGTATCCCGGCAGTGCAAGAGCAGGCTTTTTGCCTTACCAGATCGACCTCGCATGGATCTACATTTATAGCATGTATAAAATAGGAGTGGTTGCTTCCTATCATGATTCCAAGAAAGACTTCTTACGCAAATATGGAGCAAAGCATGAGCTGAAGGAGATATAGTTTATTCTCCTTCTTTTCTGGCTGCAGCTTTTTTCTCTGCCCGGATCAAGCCGGTCCATACCGACATGTACTTCTTTTGATATTTGAGATCCGGTTCGGATCCGATCAGCTCCATGGATAGTTTCCTGACCTCCTCATTTCTCTGGCTGTTATATATCTTCCGTAAAACTTCTGTTATATCAAAACGGATGAGTGTATGATTTTTCTCATTTTGACTCAGCCGGAACCGTTCAGAAAGTTTTGTCAACACCAGGTCGCGCATTTCCGGAGAAACCAATGCTGGTTTCCAAAGGGACTGCAACGTGTGTCTGGCGGTAACAAACTTTTCGTCCTTTGTCGCTTCCATCAGTTGATCGAGATCCGTTTTCATTCGCCCCTCAGGATCACTCTTGGCAAGATTACTGAGAAGTTGCGCGGCAATGGATCGCTGATGATTATCGCCGTCTTTCAGCATTTTTAACAGATCATTCCATACTTCATAAGCCCAATCCACCCTTTCCTGGGTTTCTTTTATCAGATATTGAAAAGACTCATATCTTGAATTGGCATCCGTGTTATGCAGATTAACGAGATGTTTTTTTGTCAATGCGTCCATCAGAATTATTTTTACAGCTGACATCAATTTGTTCCCGGACACAAAAATAATGATAGCGTGACGAATGATGTCTAACTGGTAAGCCTTTTGTACGTATTAATTTAAAAGGTATTGGATTCCTTAACTCATATCGTTCTCGGTGCCTGCATCGGTGAAGCAGTGGCAGGTAAGCAGCTGGGCAAAAAAGCGATGCTGATCGGTGCTATTGCGCAAAGCATTCCGGATATTGATTTCGTTGCAGCATTTTTCCTGAGTGATACAAAAGATATTGTGGCCCATCGTGGCATTACGCATTCTATTCTTTTTGTAGTCGCCGTCTCGTTTTTACTTGCGCGGTTAAGTGCCCGGATATTTTCAAACCGGATGATGAGCCCGAACCGATGGCTACTTTTGTTTGGGATAAATATGTTTGTACATATATTCATTGACAGCTTCAATGCATATGGTACGGGATGGTTTGAGCCATTCTCCTCAGCCCGTTTTTCTTTTAATGTGCTGTATGTTGCTGATCCGTTGTTTTCCGCCTGGCCTTTTTTTGCGGTGCTATT
>JBEVKW010000092.1:0-10870 GCA_040509495.1 Chitinophagaceae bacterium
ACAATTACCTCACCCATAGCATATGGTCCGATTTCGTATGGTACATAATTGAAGCCAATTCCGGCACCGGTGAGGAAAAAATTTTCATTTGCAGTGATCGTGTCATCAAAAAGTCCAGCTTCCTTTAGCGATCCGGTGGCACCCAACCCCCGATCTTTCCTGAAATTTTTGTCTAGCAGCTTATTCAGTACTTTCCGACCGGCGGGAGACAATACATCGGCTAATAGATAAGTCTTCCCCGTAGCCGGGTTTACAGACGCATAGTGAGTGCCATAATTGCCATGCGCTCCTCCAGTGTAAGCATAACTCATGGTTGCCAGGGTGAGAATGGTGGAGGAATGATACATTACCGATGTGCGTGTCGACTGATCTTCCGTATAGCCTGAAGTAAACTCCACCAGTTCACTGTCGGGCACATTTTTATTTGTTGAAATATAGTCGGCCAAAAATCTCTTTTTCTGAGCGAGCAACAGCGGCCCTATGTCGCCTGTTCCCTTCACATACATCAGATCCTGTATCACCTTTTTCAACCGTATCAGCGCAGCAGCATTACCCTTTGGCCATACCGTTGCAGCATCATAGCTCGCCTGGGGAGAGGTACTGATCTTCGGCCGCAACTTTTCGCTTCCCGACGTAAATACATAGTCGAAAGAAGGAATTGCCGTCGTTTGCAGTCCCGCCCTTACCGCAAAAGTCTGGTTACCCGTATGATCTTTTATCCAACCACCTGTTAGTGAATCGCCCTTCAATTCCAGGGTAAAAGTTTCATTATCAGATTCTGTGCCTGGCACAAAAGCCAGCAGCCGGATCTTGCCGCCGCCTGCCGTGGTATCGTCTCCTGAAAGATAAATGGGTTGCTGCGCTTTAGAATAATAGTAATAACCCGAATACCCGTGCTCTATCCGGTGAAGATGAAGTGTAAAAGGGTATTTATCAATCATTCCACTAAAACTTTTATACCAGTATTTGCTCTGTCCCGCGGCATTCCCACCCATAAACAGCAGCAGGGTCCACGCTAACGCATATCGGAAATTTACCATTTCGAAAAGAAGTCTTTTATAAATTAAATATACCCGTTATCTTGTGCTTCCTACTTGTGAAAATTAAAAGGCCATATCCGATAAACTACTGTTTTTTGTTCACGAACCTTAATTCTATTTTTACCTAGTACTGTTATGGCTTCTTTCACTTTATCACTTGTAGAACTTATTGTGCTCCTGGTTGGTGCGATCATCCTCGGCCTGACCATTCACTTCTTTATTACCAGCCGCAAGAATCTGCGGATACCCAAAGATACCAACAAGCCGGACATTGCCCGCAATGAATGGAAACTGAAATATTTCAACGATATGGAGTTGAAGGACCGTGAGATCACGACCCTGATGAATCGCGTGAATATTTCCGAAGAGAATGCCGACAGGTTTGCTGTTGAGCTCGATGAATTGAACAAAGCGCACCGGGCGCTAAAAGCCTCTCCGGGCAAAGAGTCTGCTGGTGACGATACCATTACAGAGGCGTTGAAAGAAGAGATCGACGAATTGCACGAACAGCTCGCATCTGTTCAACAGCTTCATCAGCAAAAGCTCGTACAGAAGGATGAAGAGATCGCCGGTTTGCAGGAAAAGACAGATGAATTGCAGGATCGCCTGGCGGTAGCGCAGGAAAATAATTCGGGCAATACCGATAACGCTGATCAATCTGCTATTCACGCGTTGAATGAGCAGAACGAACATCTGCGTTCACAACTTCTTTCGATGTCGCGCGAAGCCAGCCACGAACAGCAAAGTGCCCTGCACCTGATCGAAGAGCTAAGAAAACAGATAACCCAGCTTCAGGCAGAGCTGGCCGGTGCAAGAAGCCAGGCAGGAGAAGAGCTTGTACGGAATGATGATTATCTTACCCGCCTTATCGAAGCGAAGCAATCCCTGTTACAACATAACCAGCAGATCAATGACCTGCTCGGAAATATCGATGTAATAAAAGAAAAAGAGGAGATGCAGCAGGAAATGACACGGACGAATGAGGCACTTTCCGGTCAGTTACATGAACTCCGCCAACTCCTGGATAATAAAGAAGCTGAACTTCATTCTATCCGTCAAAAAGAAACACTGGCGAAAGAAATGGGGTCTATGCTGGATCATGCATATACCGAATTCAATACGCTCCAGGAAAAGATCACAAGGCTTGAAGCGCAGCTCACTTCTTCCCGTTTGCAAAGCCTGGATTACGAAGATCTGAAAGAATCAAACCTTACCTTATCCGGCGATGTTGAACGATACAGGCAAAAAAGCCAGGCACTGACTGCCGAAAATCTTACTCTTCAGCAGGAACTGAACCTGGTGGAGGACAAGCTGAGAGAGTCGAACCTTCAACGCCAGCAATTGCAGAAGAAGGTGTCTTTCCTCGAAGAGATCAATCATGACCTTCAGTCTGTTTCTGACGCCAATAAAAGGCTGGAAGGGCAATTAAAGCGGATCGGGGAACTGGAAAGTATGTTGAATGTGGTGGCGGAAGAAAGAGATCAGCTTATGCAAAAGCAACAGCCTTCTCATCAGCCACCGCCATTTGGCTGAGATCAGTCATGTTTCGTGCCGCGTAAAGGTTGTAAATTTGCGGAAACCGACATCTATGCAACCCGATATCGCTGGCATCCGCACAAACTATTCCCGTCAGTCACTTTCCGAAAATGATATTGACCCTAACGCTATCCGTCAGTTTGCCAAATGGTGGCAGGAAGCGGTAGACTCAGAGATCGGGGAAGTAAATGCGATGACGCTTGCTACTGCTTCATCAGATGGAATTCCGTCAGCGCGGATCGTATTGCTGAAAGGATTTTCGGAAGACGGATTTGTTTTCTTTACCAATTATAACAGTTATAAAGGCAAGCAACTGGCCGAAAATCCTAAGGCTTGTCTCGTATTCTTCTGGAAAGAATTGGAGCGCCAGGTGAGGATCACCGGCATCATCAGGAAGGTATCTGCCGCAGAAAGCGATGAATACTTTCATTCCCGGCCATTGGGCAGCCAGATCGGCGCAACGGTATCTCCACAAAGCAGCATCATAGAAAGCCGGCAATGGCTGGAGGAGAAATATGCACGGATGGAAAAAGAAGTCCGCCAGGTTGAACGTCCCGCTCACTGGGGCGGGTATATCCTGAGTCCCGTGCTGATCGAATTCTGGCAGGGCCGACCCTCACGCCTTCACGATCGGTTTGAATACTCGCTCCAGGAAAATGGCACCTGGAAAGCGGAGCGGCTGGCGCCTTGAGAGGGTTTACCGCGGCCTACAGACTGCGTGCCACAGGCCATTTATTCCCTGAAGGATGCTTTCAGGCCTGAAATCGGTCACAGCCGTACATCTCTATTCTGGCACCGTCGCGGCCATTTGTATTCATTTACCTATAAAAAAATACGAAGAAAAAATGTTCAGCACATTTCCTCTTCGTATCAATAAATTAATGACTTAGGTATATTCCTTAAGCTTTCTTTTTTGCTGCTGCTTTCTTAGCGAATGACGCTTTTTTTGCGGGACGGCTTTTGCCGAATGAACCCTTGAAACGTTTGCCCTTTGCAGTTTTTTTATCTCCTCTGCCCATAATAAAGGTTTTTAAATATTCAGATTAAATGCGAAGTTAATAAAAAAGCCCCGGTACTGGTGAAAGCACAGGAGCTTTTAATAGATTGAAGGTAAGGTTACAATTTAGCGGCAAGTTCTTTACCGGCTTTGAATTTAGCGACAGTGCGTTTTTTGATTTTGATCACCGCACCTGTCTGAGGGTTACGGCCATTACGCGCTTTTCTCTCAGATGTAGAAAATGTACCGAAGCCTACCAGGGTCACTTTACCACCCTTTTTCAAGGTTTTGGTAACTGCATCTACAAAAGAATCCAATGTATCGTTCGCTTGAGTCTTAGTAATGCCGGCATCTTCAGCAATCTTCGCGATCAGTTCAGCTTTGTTCATAATCTGTTTTTTTGTATTTAGTAACGACAGCAAAATTATACGCTTTTCGATAGCAGCAAAAAATATTTAAGTCTTTTTGATGAAATGGTAAATCGGCCACAAGCCACGAGGAGCAAGGATTTTAGCGAATAAACGGAAGAGTGATTTTACGAGTGTTTTTTCGTTAATGAGCTGAAATCCTTTACTGTAGCGGGTTTCAGCTATCGACCGTTGAAATGCAGGCGGGTAAAGGCTTGCGGCGGAATATACAACTGTTTTTCAACTGTCAAAATTAAGTTTTCTCCTTTTTCACAAACGATCCACAACCTGCAATACTGACCGGAACGAAATAATATTATTACCCCATTTACCATTTGCGATCCTGCTCATTCTTTCTGAATGTTTTTGTATGAAGAGATTATAGTCTTCCGTTGTGGGTGAATTATATTGTACAGCATAAGTTGGTCCCTCCGTTTCATCCACTTCGATCAGCCGCAGTATGGTAGCACCGGTAAAACAACCTGTATCGATCATACGCTGGATGAACTCTTCATTCATCCATTGCAACCACTTTTCTGCTATTG
This sequence comes from Chitinophagaceae bacterium, assembly GCA_040509495.1. Taxonomy (GTDB): domain Bacteria; phylum Bacteroidota; class Bacteroidia; order Chitinophagales; family Chitinophagaceae; genus Terrimonas_A. Next base: position 4,526 of record JBEVKW010000092.1, read on the forward strand.
CATGTGCCACTTTGGTGGTTACATTATAAATGATCCCGGATTGAGCCTTTTGATCCATTGTTGCGATTTTAATTAGAAGCGACGAAGTTCGGCAAGAATGATAAGGCAGCAAAATGAGTGAACAAAAAAAGAGCGCGAAAGCATCCGCGCCCTTGTATATATCATGCTTTATTGTGCAGATCTACGGCTTAAGCTCCAGGTAAACCGGACAATGATCTGAATGTTTCACATCTGGATAAATGTCTGCTGAAACAAGATTATTTTTTAAAGGGGAAGTAACATTGATATAGTCAATACGCCAGCCCTTGTTATTCAACCGTACAGAAGGAAAACGCTGGCTCCACCAGCTATAACGGTGTGGCTCCGGATGGAATTCCCTGAAAGTATCAATCCATCCATTGTCTAAGAATTTCGTCATCCATTCCCGCTCTTCCGGTAAAAAACCTGATGACTTCTTATTGCCTTTAGGATCATGAATATCGATCTCTTTATGTGCGATATTATAATCCCCGCAAACGATCAGTTTGGGATATTTTTTCTTTAACGTTTCCAGGTATGCATTGAATTCGTTCAGCCATACGTACTTAAAATCCTGTCTTTCATCACCACTGGTTCCGGAAGGGAAATAAGCATTGATCAACCGTATATCACCAAAGTCAAGTTGGATCACACGTCCTTCATCATCGCTCATTTTGTGCCCCGTACCATATTCAACATGATCAGGTTTGATCTTCGAAAAAACAGCAACGCCGCTGTATCCTTTTTTTTGTGCGCTGAACCAGTAATCTTCATACTGAAGCTCATTGAATAACTTATAGTTCACATTATCTTTCACTGCTTTTGTCTCCTGGATACAGATGATATCTGCAGGATCGGTTTTAAGCCATTCAATAAAACCCTTGTTTATGGCCGAACGGATACCATTCACATTATAACTGATAATACGCATAGCTTTTTGTTTTACGACTGTCAAAGTACCGGATATTTTTAGTCCCGTCAAAATCCGTCATTTGGTTTGAAATGTTTTATTTTTAACCCTTTTCAATATCGTAATTATGAGTGAAACAGATCGGATCATTCCTTCCAAAGAGCATATATTCCTGGATGGCCCCAAAAGCCGGGGTTATGAACTCGGATTTGCATACCGTGTATTCAAACAGTTTATCAAAGGATTTCGTAATCTTCACTTTGTAGGCCCGTGCATTACCGTATTCGGGTCTGCACGTTTTAACGAAGATCATCCATATTACCAGGAGGCGCGTGAATTCGGCAAACGGATCGCAGCGCTGGGATTTACCACTATGACAGGTGGCGGCCCCGGAATAATGGAAGCTGCAAACCGGGGCGCTTATGAAAGTGGTGGAGCTTCTGTCGGCTGCAATATCCAACTGCCATTTGAGCAAAAAGAAAATCCCTATTTGCATAAATCTGTTACGTTCGAACATTTTTTTGTACGAAAGGTTTTGCTCATAAAATACTCGTATGCATTTATCATCATGCCCGGTGGTTTTGGTACGATGGACGAGTTCTTCGAAACCTTGACGCTTGTTCAAACGAAAACCGTTACGCAATTTCCGATCGTGCTTTTTGGCAAAGAGTATTATCGTGAACTGATCGAAACCATCGAAGACATGGCAGAGAAAGGGACCATTTCCAGGGAAGATATGAACCTGGTTCTGATCACTGACGATATGGATGAAGCAATGGCACACATCCGTCACTACATCACCACGAACTATAAAGTAAAACCACGCAAAAGAAACTGGTGGTTGCTGGAAAAACGATAAGAACTTCCATAAAACAAACGATTGAGTGATATCCCGGCGCCGGTTGTAAAGAATGAAAGGGTTGATCCGTCATTCATTACCGCCGGCGCCTTTTTCTTTACTACCAACTGGTAGTGTAAAACCTCCGGATTTTTATGTACGTTTGCCGGTCATTTCACCAATAGAACCGCCATGTTTGTAGACGTATTAGGCTCTGTTGCAGGAGCCATTACAGCATTCACTTTTCTTCCGCAGGTTATTAAAACCTGGAAAGAAAAGTCTGCCAAAGATATCTCCCTCTCCATGTTCATCATTGCTGCCAGTAATAATATACTATGGATCATCTATGGTATACTGAAAAGCGACTGGGTGATCATTCTGACAAATGCGGCAGTATTCTCCATGGCGATAATCATGATCATGCTAAAATTCCGATATAGTAAATAATGAGTCAGATCAATACAATAATTTTTGATTTAGGAGGCGTGCTGGTTGACTGGAGTCCGAACTACGTTTTTCACGATACATATTTTGAAACGCCAGAGAAAAGGAAATTCTTTTTCGAACAGATCTGTACCAGCGATTGGAATGAAGAACAGGATGCGGGCCGCTCTTACGTGGAAGCAACGCAGGAACTGGTGGCGAAATTCCCCGAATGGGAGTCGCAGATCCGTGATTATTATGGTCGTTGGTCAGACATGCTCAAAGCACCGATCCCAGAAACGGTAGAACTCCTGAGAACGTTAAAGCAATCGGGCAAGTACAAAATATACGCATTGACCAACTGGCATGCCGGCCTGTTTGACATTGCCCTCACCCGCTATGGATTCCTGCACTGGTTCGACGGCAGAGTGGTTAGCGGTGAAGAAATGACCCGCAAGCCGTTTCCAGCGTTTTATCAGCGCCTGCTCGACCGCTATGATGTGAAGCCTGAAAATGCACTCTTTATCGATGATAATCTTCGGAACATAAAAGCGGCTGAAGAAATGGGCATTCAATCGATCCATTTTACCAGCCCGGCCGATCTCGAAAAGCAATTGCAGCAATTGGAAATACTCTCTTGAAGAATGCGATTTATTGGCCTGTCATGATAAATCGTCCAATTTACTTGCTATGACAAATGAACTGGAACCCGGCCCGGTTAAAACGAAGCTTTGCATCTGAGATCAAGTCCTATGAAACCGCACGACGCTCTACTAAACAATAGAGCTATTGCAGGTTTATGAAGCGAACTCTTAAAAAGATTCTTCTTAAAACGGTAAAGATTACCGGGATCTCTATTGTTTCTCTGATCGCCCTTCTTTTTTTGCTTCCTTATATTTTGCCGAATACGATCTCGGATAAAGTGAAGCAACTGGTGAACCGTTCTATCAACGGTGAAGTGAATTTTTCAAAAGCCAGGCTTACCTTCTTCAATCACTTTCCCGCACTAACCATGACGCTGCAGGATTTTTCTTTGAAAGGATCTGCGCCTTTTCAAACGGACACACTGCTGGCTGCAAATGAAGTGGCTTTCGGCATTAATATATTTTCCCTGATAAAAGGTGATATCGAGGTAGACCAGTTTTTTATCACTGAAGGCAATATTCATGTCAAGGTGAATGAGAAAGGTGAAGCAAATTATAATGTATACCAGTCTTCACCTTCCTCGGATACAAGTACCAATTCGGCAGGTGATACCACTGCTGCACTGAAGATCGAAAAGATAGTGATCGAAAAAACAGATCTTCGGTATGACGACCTTTCTTCTGCCATTCTGATCAATGCGCAAGGATTGGATTACACTGGCCGGGGTGATCTGAGTAAAGCTATTTTCGATCTTAAGAGCCATTTAACGGTTAAGAAATTCGATCTCTATTACGATCGCTATCCGTACATTATGCAGAAGAAGATCGATGCCGATCTACTGACAAGTATCAACACAAACTCTCTCGCACTGCGCTTTCCAAAGAATACGCTTCATATAAACCGCCTGCCAATGGATTTTAAAGGCAGCTTTGACTTCGTGGAAGGTGGCTACGATATGAATTTTCAAATAAGTACAGCTGCTGCTGATCTGGATGATGTGATGACTGCTTTACCTCCACAATACCAGGGATGGCTTGAAAAAACAACCATCAAAGGAAGAACAGATTTTAAAGCAGCCCTTGCCGGAAAATATCTTGCTGCAACAGGTACAATGCCTGATTTCTCCCTCGATTTGCAAGTGCAGAAAGGATCGATCGCTTACGAGAAAGCGCCCGCAGCCCTGAACAATCTTTTCCTGGATATGGATTACAAGCTTCCCGGATTTGATATTGAAAAGCAGGTTTTGAAATTGGATTCGGCTTTTTTTAATATTGGTAAAGATTATTTCAGTACAACGCTTGAGCTGAAAGGTCTCAGCTCGCCGCAGATAAAAGCGAAAGCAAACAGTTCTCTGGATCTGGCCGCTCTCGACCAGGCGATTGGTCTCGCAGATTACGATCTGAAAGGAAGACTGGCACTGAACTTCACAGCAAACGGTCAGTATACAACGGGGCAAGATCCTGCAAAGCGACGCAAAGATATTATCATCACAAGCATTCCCGCGTTCACGTTGAACGCGTCATTGGAAAACGGGTATGTTCATTATACACCTCTGCCCAAGGCCGTGGAAAAGTTGGCGTTTAATATGAACGTGGCCTGTCCGGATAACGATTATCATCATACAAATGTCTCAATAGAAAATATAGACGTGAAAATGATGAACAATTTTATCAACGGGTTCTTAAAAATCGGAAATGCTGCTGACTTCCCTGTTGATGCTGCGCTGAAAGCGTCTTTTAATCTTCCCGACATTGGACAGTTCTATCCGCTTGACAGCATGGAGTTGAACGGAAAGCTGTTGATTGATCTCAGGTCGGTTGGGCAATACATCGCAGCGAAAAAGATCTTCCCGAAAACTGAAGCGGTCTTTAAGCTGCAGGGAGCATCGGTAAGAACGAAATATTATCCTGCTGCCATTGAAAATATCCAGGTTGATGCAGTGATTGCAAACAAGCAGGGAACTTTCAGGGATCTTGCCGTGGATATACAGCCGATATCATTTGAGTTTGAAGGGAAGCCGTTCATGATAAAGGCTGACGTACGGAATCTTGAAGATATACAATATGATATTTTATCGAAAGGAGAGGTCGATCTTGGCCGGATCTATAAAGTGTTTGCGCAGGATGGTTTGAACGTGACCGGCACTATTGTGACCGATCTCTCCCTGAAAGGCAGTGAGGCAGATGCGGTAGCAAAAAGGTTTGCTAAACTGCATAACAGTGGAACGTTAAAAGTGAATAACCTTGTTGTGGCAACGGAAATATATCCGCTACCATTTTTTATCGATAAAGGATGGTTCCGTTTTCAGCAGGATCAGATGAAGTTTGAACAGTTCAGTGCCCGGTATGGAAGCTCGGTCATCTCATTGAACGGAGCTTTATCAAACCTGTTCCGGTACATGGCTGGCCATGGCGCTTTGCAGGGAAAATTTAATCTGCGTTCTGACGGGATATCAATGGATGAATGGATGGCGTTCAATTTACCGGCGGAAACTTCGGCACCCGCAACAGCGCAAAACACGGGCGGAGTGATCCTTCTTCCGCCAGACCTGGATCTGCAATTGACGGCAGATGTAAAATCCGTGGATTACAATAAGCTCCGTCTTTCGGATGTGAAAGGTAACGTCCGGTTACAAAATGGCGAATTGACAATGCAGCAGACAGGCTTTACAATGGCCGGCGCGACTACTTCAATGGACGCTTCTTACAAGAGCCTCACACCGGAGAAAGCGTTCTTTACGTATCATATTACCGCGAAAGACTTTGATGTTAAAAGGATGTACAATGAGGTAGAGTTATTCCGCGAACTGGCCCCCGCTGCAGGTAAAGCGGAAGGAGTGATCTCACTTGATTATAGTTTGGAAGGAAAACTTGACAAGGAGATGTACCCCATCATGCCTTCCCTGAAAGGTGAAGGTGTATTGTCGATAAAGAAGGTAAGAATGAAGGGATTCCGGTTATTCTCAGCAATGGGTAAGTCAACCGGTAAAGATGGATTGAAAGATCCTGATCTCAGCAAGATCGATTTCAAAACGAAGATCCAGCATAATGTTGTTACGCTGGAGAAAACGAAGATCAAAGTTGCCGGTTTCAGGCTCCGGATGCAGGGGCAGACGAGTTTGGACGGAAAGTTAAAGCTGAAAGTCCGGCTGGGGCTGCCGCCATTCGGCATAATCGGTATCCCGATGAATATCACAGGCACCGGCGATAATCCGAGGGTGAAACTGGGAAAAGGAGATGAGTTGCCATTGGAGGAACAGTTGGAAGAGCAAGAGGAGCAGGATTAACAGGGGAATTCATTTGTCGAATGGGACTATCTCATTAAGTTTGTAAACTTTTAATCGGGGTTGTTTTGTTTACAATCTGACTCTTGTTTCAAAAATAGTTAAAAACTGACCTAGGACCAGGCCCCAGTTATGGATGGGCATGGTCAATTTTTTTGTAGCCTCTCGTAAAGCGAGGTACACAGACTTCATGACCGCCTCATCTGTGGGGAACGATAGTTTGTTTTT